>NZ_CP010802.1:3302873-3630746 GCF_001278055.1 Desulfuromonas soudanensis
GGCATCCGCAGGCAAGGTTTTTCATGGTCGTATCTCCTTCTTTATAAAGCGGTGACGGGTAAAAAGTGCAAGACGATTCAGGAAACGGTCTCCAGATAGGCGTTGATTTCCTCTTCGATTTTTTCTTCGGCCTCGGCTCCGAGGGCGTGAATGGCGACCACGTCCTTGAGGAGACAGATGCCGACGCCGCAGGTGACGCAGCCGATGTCGAAGCGCCCGAGGATCTCGCCTATGTGCGGGTGGGCGACGATGACATCCTTGATCTGCCGGCTTCCCATATCCTGTTTCAATTCCATGTTTTTTCTCCTTCCTCGATGGTGACTGGAGCATACCCCAGGTCCCGGAGGGGAAACATGATGTGGATCAAAAACCGGAAAAAATCTTCCTCCTTCGCTCAGGGCCCGAACGGTAACTGAAAATAGTTTTCATTTTCCGCTTGACAGGTGATGCGCCCCTCGCCTATCTTTCTGAAACCGATTTTCAATTTCCTGATCGGGCCGCGGCACCGCAGCCCGATCCCCCTCTTCCCCAAGGAGCCGACCATGAAGACCCTGTTGTCCACCGCCTGCCTGTTGCTGACCCTGACCCTTCTTGTGCCTGGGATCTCCCGCGCCGCCGACATCGATGAACTGGAGAGACGAATCGACATCGTCACGCAGGAACTGCAATCGTTGAAGAATGAATCGGCCGTTACCGGCGAGAACGATTACTCATCGAGCTTCGGCCTCGGTCCTGCCGCCTCCAAGGTCTACAAGCTCAACAAGGGACTCTCCATCGGCGGGTACGGCGAAGGGCACTTCAGCAATCTCGTCAGCGACAAGGGGACCGGCAGCGACAGCGCCGACCTGGTGCGGGCCATCCTCTACGTCGGCTACAAGTTCTCCGACCGGATCGTTCTCAATACCGAAATCGAGATCGAGCATGCCAACGAAATTTACGCCGAGATGGTCAGCCTCGACTTTCTCCTCCATGAAAAAATCGCCCTGCGCACCGGTCTCCTGCTGACCCCGGTGGGGATCACCAATGAATTGCACGAACCGACCCTCTATCACGGCAATGACCGCCCCTACGTGGAGAGCGAAGTCATTCCCAGCACCTGGCGGGAGATGGGCGCCGGCGCCTTCGGCAAACTGACGAAAAATCTCGAATACAAGCTCTATGTGATGAACGGCCTGCAGGGGAGCGACTTCACCAGCAAGGGGCTGCGCGGCGGGCGGCAGAAGGGATCCAAGGCCCGGGCGGAGGATTGGGCCCTCGTCGGCAGCCTTGCTTACGAACCGGTCCTCGGCCTCAACCTCGGCGGCAGCTTTTATCTCGGCGACAGCGGCCAGAAGGAAGTCCTCGATGCCAACGGCAAGGCAGCCGATGTCTTTACCGAAATCTATGAAATTCACGGTCAGTACAAGGTCGCCGGACTCGAACTCAAGTCCCTCGGGACGATCGTCCGCATCGACGACAACGAACTGATCGCAGCAAATGTTCCCGAGGAGATTACCGCCTGGTACGGCGAGCTCGCCTACGATGTGATGCCGCTCTTCGCCCGCGGAACCACCCAGTATCTGGCCCCCTTCTATCGCTATGAAAAGGTCGACTACAAGGGGAACGACGGAGACCTCGACCTCTACACCGCCGGTCTCAGCTACAAACCGATCCCCAACGTCGTCCTCAAGGCCGATTACCGGAATTTCGACAAAGCCGTCGGAACCCAGGCCGACGAGGTTAATCTCGGCTTCGGCTACATCTTCTAAACCCCGGACAAATCCCTCCCGCCGGGGGACGGACGCCCGTCCCCCGATTCTTTTTTATCCACGGAGCCCGCATGCGGATCAGATCACTTCGAATCGCCCTCATCCTCCCTCTCCTCCTGGCCGGATTCCTCAGCCTGTCCGAGGGGAAGGTTTACCTCCCCAAGGACGAGGCCCTCCAACGGGCCTTTCCCGGCGCCGACGAAATCGCCGCGGTCAATCTCTATCTCACCGAAGAAGAGATGAAGGAAGTGACGCGCTCCTCCGGGGCAACCGTCGAATCGGGGATCTATACCTTCTATGCCGGGAAGAAGGGGGACAAGCCCCTCGGCTTTGCCGCCATCGAAGCGGCGACGGTGCGCACCCTGCCGGAAACGGTCATGGTGGTGCTGAACCCTGACGGCACCGTCCGTTTCGTGGAAATTCTCGCCTTTTTCGAGCCGGAAGAGTACAAACCGGCCCGACGCTGGCTCGACCAGTTCGGGGGGAAAACCCTTTCCCGGGAGCTGCGTATCGGCGGCGAGATCCAGGGGATCAGCGGCGCCACCCTTTCCGCCCAGGCCCTCGCCCGCCAGGTTCGCAAGAGCGCCGCCATGGCGCGCCTCCTCCTCTCCCGGAGCCGGCCATGAGAGTGCTGATGAACGGCCCGTCCCCCTCCCCCCTCGGCCGGACCATTCTGCGTTTTTTCTACCTCTACTTCTTTTTGCACTGGGGGACGGGACTCCTGATGTTTTGGGACAAGCTCGGCTTCACCGCCGCCTCGGTGGCGCGCTACTACCGCGGCGATCCCGATCTCTTCATGAACCCCCGCAGTTTTTCCGGGCTCCTCGAGGTGACCCACTTCCACCTCTTTGCCATGGGCCTTTTTTTCGTCGTCTTTTGCCACCTCCTCCTCTTTACCCCCCTGCGCCCGGCGCTGAAAAGCGCCCTCACCTGGCTGCTCGGGGGGGCCATCCTCGCCGACCTCTCCTCCGGCTACCTGGTGCGCTACCTCGCCGCCGAATGGGCCTGGCTCAAGCTCGGCGCCTTCTGGCTGCTGCAGGGGGTTTCGCTTATCCTTTTCGCCCTGTTGCTTTTGACTATGACCAAAAAGAATCCGCACCGCTGAAGAAGGACCAAAGCTGGCGAAGATCTCCGTCCGAAAAGTTGAGTGTAATTCCGAACTGTACAAAGAAAAAACGGGCGCCCGAAAATGGGCGCCCG
The DNA here is from genome assembly GCF_001278055.1 of Desulfuromonas soudanensis. Classification (NCBI taxonomy): domain Bacteria; kingdom Pseudomonadati; phylum Thermodesulfobacteriota; class Desulfuromonadia; order Desulfuromonadales; family Desulfuromonadaceae; genus Desulfuromonas; species Desulfuromonas soudanensis. The sequence goes on from NZ_CP010802.1 coordinate 3,305,822, forward strand.
TTTCTATGTTGTGCCGATGCCGACATCGCCTCAGCAGGAGGCCGTCAGCAACGCCCCCTTACTGGTAGCGATGGTTAATATACAGATCATAGGCCGACTGATAGATCGCCGTGGCCCGGTCGAGTAAATCTTTATCCTCGGGAAGGGGCGACTGACTCTCCTTCTGCCGGTCATAGAGGTAGAGGTCGCCGGACTTTTGCAGTCCGAGCACCGCGAGGCGATCTCCGATCATCATCGCCACGTCATGGTTGTGATTCATGAAGAGGGGATGAAGTTTCGGATCACCCTCGCCGTTCAAAACATCCTGCCCATAAAAGGGGGCGGTGTACGGCAGGCCGAGGAGTCCGAGGACCGTCGGAGCGATGTCGATCTGGCCGATCGGCATCGCCACCCGCGAAGGGGTCAGGAGGGCCGGTGCGTAAAAAACCAGGGGGATATGAAAAGTGTCGATGGGAATTTCCGCACGGCCATAAACGCGGGCGCAGTGGTCGGCGACAATAACGAAGAGGGTTTGGTCAAACCAGCTGTGGCTGCCGGCCTCCCGGAGGAACTCCCCCAGGGCATAGTCGGCGTACTGGACACCGGCCCGGCGCCCCCCTCCGGAAGCGGGAATTCCGGGAATCCCTTCGGGGAAGGTATAGGGACGGTGATTCGAAGTCGACATGATGATGGAGAAAAATGGCTTCTTTTCCCCGGCAAGACCGTCGTAATAATCGAGGGCGTGATTGAAAAGGTCGCCATCGGAGACGCCCCAGATATTGGTGAACGCCGGATCGTCGATATCGCTGCGGTCGCTGATGGCAAAACCGTTATGGCCGAAAAAGTAGTTCATGTTGTCGAAGGCACCGAAGCCGCCATAAAGGAAACTGCTGTGATAGCCGTTGCCCTGCATCACCTCACCCCAGTTGGCGATGTTTTCGTTCCCCGGACGCTTGACGACCGCCTCGCTCGGAATCGGCGGCAGCGAGGTGCTGATCGCCTCAAGACCCCGGACGGTGCGCGTCCCGGAGGCGTAGGCCTGGCTGAAGAGGATCCCTTTCTCACCCAGGGCATCGAGGTTGGGCGTCAGACTCTCCGGATTGCCGAAGAGCCCGCTGTAGGAAGCGCTCAGCGACTCCTCGACGATGACCACCACATTGACCCGTCCCAGACCTCCGGGGCGGAAAGGATGGCTGCGGTTGAGATTTTGCGGATCTTTGCTGGAAAATTCACCGTCGCCTTCAAGTTCCTCTCGCGCCTGCAGAAACGCCTGGTCGATCGGCATCGTCCGGTAATAGGCGTTGTAGTCGAGGTGGTTGGTGCGAAAGGCGCAAAAGAGGCTGCTCACCCCGTTATGGGTCAGTTCATTGGTGACCCGATTCCCCGAAAAATCGAAACTGTCCGTGGAAAGGAGCAGGGCCGGGACCAAAAGGAGCAGGTGGACGCCGGCAAACCCCAGCCGCCGCCCCAACCGGGTCGGCACTGAAAAGGCCGTGCGAAGCCGCGGCCAGAAGGCGCCGAGGAGCAGGGAGCTCAGGAGGGCATCGACCAGAAGGATCCGCACCACGGGATAGGACTCCCAGATGTTGATCAACACTTCGTGGGGATAGATCAGATAATCGACGGCGACCAGATTGAAGCGGGCATCGAACTCTTCAAAGAAAAAGAATTCGGCGCCGGCCTGATAGAAGAGGCCGAAGACGGTGAAAAACAGAAGCGCAAGGAAACAGATTTTCTGCCAACGGCTGCGGGCCCAGCGCTCGGGGAGAAACGTCAGATAAAGGGTGGCCGGCAGATTGAGAAAAACCAGCACCACAAGGTCATTGACCAGACCGACCCCGAGGCTGGAAGCCAGAGCCCCCCAGGAGACGCCGGCCGCGGCGCCGAAGACTTTCCAAAGGACAAGACGCAACACGAAGGAGAGGCCGAGATAAAAAAGGGAGACAAAAAGAAGGGGCCGAAAGCGATTCAATACGGGAGAGGAGATCATATGCACACCGTTCTGGGATTCTGGTCTGGCAGTCCCATGGGCAACAGGGAGGAACTGCATCAGGAGAAGTATTGATGCAACATCCTGTCCAGCAATTCATTATAAGGCGATGCGGCTACTTTTATTTTACGGGCGGACTGGAGCCGGTGGTCGCTCGGCCCCCTGCTCCGGCATTCCGTGATGGAGCCACGACAGAAAAATTTGGCCTCGGAAATATTCTCCCAGGAGCGAAGACGTCCACTCCCCAGGTCCGGGAGTGACCTATCAATAACGCCCCTCGACAGCCGGAAAATGCAAACGCGCCAGGATGAGGCCAAACAATAACAAAGAAACCCGCAACCAGGAATTGGTGCGGGTTTCTTTGTTTTATTCCTGCGACCGGCCTGTTTCGCCGGTCATGTTTCCGGGAAACTTACAGGGCGGGCTGGGTCATCGCCGTGGCGTCCAGTGTCACCGCGGTCTGGGCCAGGGCCCGGCCGGTCATCTTGGCTCCGGTGTTGAAGGAAATCAGCGTCTGACTCAGCAGAATTCCCTTGAAGTCGGCGGCCGTTCCCAGGGTCGCCTGGCCGGAGACCTGCCAGAAGATGTTCTTGGCCTGCGCTCCCCCGAGGAGGGTTACGATGGCGCTGTTGTTCACGGTGAGGTCCTGGGCGATCTGGAAGATCCAGACGTCGTCGGCGCCCCCTGCCAGGGTCACGCCGGCACTGGTGATGAGAACTCCGGTCCCCCATTTGTAGAGGCCGGGAACAAGGGTCTGGCCGCTGATGTCCCCGGCATGAAGTTCGGTGAAATCGGTGTTTGACCGGCCGGAGGCGTCGGTGAAGGCGATTTCCATATCGCTGATCGCCGTGGTCATATTCGCCGGGGTCGGCGTGGCATAATCGGCGGCATAGATGCTGCCGGTCACCAGCGACGAGGTTGAAAAGGTATTGGTGGAATCGGCGATGAGGGAAAAGCCCGTGATGTAACTGGCGGCGGCAGGACTCACACCGATATCGCCGACAACGGCGGTGGTGCCGGTCGTCGAGACGGCCGTTTTGGCCAGAATCACGAAATTGCCGGCGGTTCCGAGGTTGACCGGATCGGGACCAAGGGCAGAGCGCACGGTCACGGTCACGGTATAAGTCACCTCTGACAAATCGCCCGCGGTCACCAGATAGTCCACAGGATCTGTAAAATCATTTACCGTAACACCACTCACCTGGGCTCCGGTAGCCACCACATCGACGGACGTCCCCGTGGTGATGAAAGTCGCAACCAGAGCCGTTTTATCGGTCCCGGCCGGCATGGTCACTGATATTGTCCTGGCCGCTTCATCAATGAAAACAGCCCCATTTTGAATCGAATAGCGGGTAATGGCCTTGGCATCAGCCAGAGCAACGGTCGCGGTCACGGTATAAACCGTCTGCGACTTGTCTTCGGCGGTGACGGTGTATTCCACCGCTGCATTGAAGTCATTCGGCGTGCTGGCACTGGTCTGCGGCTCGGCGTCAACATGAACGGAATCACCCGTGGTGGTGAATTTCGCAACCAGAGCCTCCAGTGGTGTTCCGTTCGGCAGAGTCACCAGTATCGTCTTGGCCGACTCTGCGATGACCCCGGTGGCGCCATCAAGCGAATACGTGGTAATGGCCTTGGTGTCCTTGGCTGCGGGATCGGCGGCGACCGGTGCGCTGCTGTCACTGCCGCCGCACCCGGCCAAAAAAGCGACGAGAAATAACCCCAGGAACCCAATCTTTGTGTACCTTTTTAATCTCTTCATCTTTGTCTCCTCCTTGGGGACTTGTCAGACTGCTAAAACCAAATTCTTCGTGGCGACCCAGGTGCCTGCCACTACCTATTTAATCTAAAACCCGCATGGCGAATCATCTGGCGAATATATGCAGAGGATTCGTGAACTTGCTCATAAGACTCAGCAAGTACCATACCGAGAAAATATTTACTGATTCAGTTGAGTTAAGTGACTGTTTGAAATGTATAAATTAAATAGGATATTGCTGACGACAGGGAAAAACCGTCGAAGAAAACTGTCATATTTGGCAAATCCGCCAAATGCTACGGCCTGAGAGAAGGAAGATTTTCGTTGCAAAAATAAATACTAAAATCTTTTTTATAATTTACCTCAGAAAGGTTTAAGAATAGCGAGGATTCAGGTTGAGACAAATATAGAGGAGCCCGCAACAAATGACTTGTTGCGGGCTCCTTTATGACATTTCAATCATTTGCCCTACGGGGCAGTAATATTCGCCTGGTTTACAAATGTACTTGGCGAGGCTTTAAGGAGCAGTCACGGTCGTCGCGTCAAGTACGACAGCAGTCTGTGCCAACAGTCGACCGTTAATTGAAGCAAGATTGCCAAACGTGATACTCGTCTTGCCGAGGATGATCCCCTCGAAGTGCGTTCCTGCACCGATGGTCACCCCTTCGCTAACCTGCCAGAAAATGTTCCGGGGGAGAGCGCCACCGGCGAGGGTGACGTTTTTAGCTGCGGCCATGGTGAGGGTCCCGGCAACCTTGAAGATCCAGACGTCGGTTGAGGTGCCACTGAGCGCGAGGTCGGTGGGGATGTCAAGAGCGCCCCCCCACTCATAGACGCCCGGGGCGAGGGTCAGATCGGTGAGGGTGCCGGCACCGACGTTGAGCGTATCGGCAGAGGTTACAATCCGACCGGCCGCGTCGTTGTAGGCAAACCCCATGTCTGCAACGGCGGCGGTCAGATCGACAGCAGTCGTCCCCCCAATGTTGTCGGCTGCGTAGAGTTTTCCCGGTGCGACAACTTGATCGGAGGTGGAATAGGTATTGGTTACATCGGCCGTCAAGGCCCAACCGGTCAAGGCAGCCGAGGTTACAGGGCTCACACCGACATCGCCAGTCACAACCGAAGTGGGGACGGTTGAGACCCCAGTTTGTGCGAGGATTGCATAATTTCCAGCCGTACCAAGGTTGACGCCTACCAGGGTAAAGGGGGCCACGGTGACGTCGACGTTATAGTCAGCCGTTGTAACGCCGTCAGCCGCGGTAACCGTATAGATCACCTGATTGGTGAAATTATTAAGCGTCTCGGTACTTACCTGAGGAGTCACACCAATGGCGACACTTGCCCCGGGGGACGTCGTAAATGTTGCGGCCAGGTCAGTAGCCAGGTCGGTCCCGAAGGGCATCTCCACGGCGATCGTCTTGGGAAGGGTGTTCTCGCTGATAATTCCGTCAGTTCCCTCAAGAGAATAAGAAGTGATGGCCGCAGCATCGTTTGCGGCAACGGTGACATTGACTTCATAGGTCGCCGAGGCAATGCCGTCAGCAGCGATGACGGTGTAAGTCACCGGTGCGGCAAAGACATTCTCTGTGACTCCACTCTCCTGAAGGACCGTGCCGATCTCAACGTCCCCTGTGGCCACGAACGTCGCGATCAGCGGGAGCGCGAGGTCGGTGCCGAAGGGCATGATCACGTCAATGGTCTTGGGATTGGCGTTTTCACTGACAATCCCTGCGTTGACACCCAGAGAATAGGAAGTCATGACAGCGGCATTGCTTGCGGCCACGGTGACGTTGACTTCATAGGTCGCTATTGAGCCGTCTTCAGCCGTCACGGTATAAATTACCGGCGCCTGGGGAACCGAGAGAAAGACGTTCTCCGTGACTCCGCTCTCCTGAACGACCGCGTCGACGGTCACGGCAACGCCGGTCGTCGTGTAGGTGGCAATCAGCGCCTGCGCGAGGTCGGTCCCGAAGGGCATCACCACCTCAATGGTCTTGGGCGTTGTCCCTTCGGTGACGACGCCGTCCGTCCCGTCAAGGGAGTAGGCGGTCATTTCATTTGCCGTCCCTGCCGGGGCATTCCACACACCGTCGTTATCGTCGCCACATCCGGCGACAAAGGCGACGAGGACTAAGGCCACGACCCATTTGTTGGTATATCTGCGAAGTATGTTCATGTATTGCTCCTTCGTGGGAATCTTGATTCTTCCCAGGTTGAATTTGGTGCCAGGCAAGATGCCTGGCACCACATCTCAGAAATGAATGCGAGCTTTTTTTACGGAACGGTCACTGTCGTCGCACCAAGAGTGACGGCCGTCTGTGCCAGCAGGCGCCCGTTGATCGAGGCAGAATCCCCGAAGGTGATGGTTGTCTGGCCGAGGATAACCCCCTCGAAATGAGTGTTAGCGCCAACGGTCACCGCTTCGCTCACCTGCCAGAAGATGTTCTGGGGGAGGGCGCCGCCGGCGAGGATGACGTTCTTGGCCGCGGCCATGGTGAGGGTCCCGGCAATCTTGAAGATCCAGACATCGGTGGAGCTGCCGTTGAGGGTGAGGTCGGTGGGGATGCCAACAGAAGTCCCCCACTCATAGACACCGGGGGCGAGGGTCAAGGAAGTCAGGGTGCCGGCACCGACGTTGGTCGTCGCCGCCGAGGTGGCGGTCCGGCCGGCCGCGTCCGTATAGGCGGTTTCCATGTTGGCTACGGCGGTGGTCAGATCGACGGAAGTCGTCCCCCCCACATTGTCGGCGGCATAGAGTTTGCCCGGTGCGGCCACCTGCGCCGAGGTGAAATAGGTGTCCGTCGGCTCGCTCACCAGATCCCAGCCGGTCAGGGCAACCCGGGCCTCGGGGCTCACGCCCACACTCCCGGTCACGACCGAAGGGGGAACGGTTGCAACACCCGTTTTTGCCAGGATCACATAGTTGCCGGCCGTTCCAAGGTCAACGCTTCCCGGGACCACACTGACGTTCCCGATCGGGTCCTGGGCCACACCCCCACCGCCGTCGCTGCCGCAGCCGGCAAGGGAAACGGCCAGTATCAATCCCAGAAATCCCAAATTGATTTTCAATTTTTTACACATGTCGCCTACTCCTCATTTGAATGGATACAAACCGGATGGGTTGTATATGCAGGAGAGTTACACCTTTCGTGCCAAGGGATCACCATGACGACAAGCACCCGTTTTTGTAATGAAAAATGGCCCAGACCGAGGGCTTCGGCAGGAGCGACCCGCTACCGTGACCGTCGTATTTAACGATTCCGTCAAATGTTGCGGTTCCCTGACCGGAGCGAGCAGACAGGGTACAGGGGGTCAAATTTTATCTCGCCGGCCCCCAGGGACGGAAAGCATTCGGGTGCCAGGGCGACCGGCGGACGCGGTTCGATCGATGTAAAGAAAAAAGCCCACCCCCAATAACTGGCGGCAGGCTTCCTTCTTCTTTCCGGAGAGGATGTTTATTCACCGGCCAGGGACATCAGGCTGAACGCACAAACGTTCTCCGCCCTGGCCCCATCCCCTTATTGCACGACTATTTCAAAAAGAACGCGCATGTTTTTCTTCGCGGCACGGGACCTGATATCGTCCGGATTTGCTTCATAGGCTTTCGGGTCGTCCTGGCCATAGCCGACGGCTTTAAGGCGGCTCGGCTTGATGCCCCCTTCGTTAATGAGGTAGGACTTGACGGCAGCGGCTCTTTTTTCGCTCAAATCCTGATTGTATTCTGCCGTCCCCTTCTCGGAGGTATACCCTTCGATCCGGATTTTAGCCTTGGGATTTTCCTTCAGGAGCTTAATATATTCGTCCAGCTTTATCTTCGCGGTGGGCTTGAGGGTCGACTGATCGAAGTCAAAATAGACGTCGTCAAATTCAAGAACAGTGTACGCAGGTTCCACCGGTGCGGCGACAACCTTCTTTTCCGCTTTTTTCACAGGCTGGGGCGCCGGTTCACGCCTCACGACAGGAGCAGGAGCGGCTTCGGCCTCGGACGCGCCGCCGAAGCGGAAGATAACACCCAGAGTGGCTTCGACATTGTGGAACGTATCATCCACAACCAGATTGTCCCTGAGATCGGCTCTCAGACCGATGTTTTCGGCCAGCCAGTATTTGGCGCCGACCCCGTAGCTGATGACCGACAGGTTTTCATTGTTGATCTTGGGGCTGTAGTGGGCGGCGCCGTACCCGGCGGCGATGAAGGGATTGAACTTCTTCTCCGGCATGAAATGATAGAGAACGTCCAGATGATAGGAGGTCATTTTCACGTCATCAATCGGACTGGTAAACTGCCCTTCGGTGGTAAATGCCTGGTTTTTGTCGTCGACGCTGGTGTTGATGAATTCCAGGGCGCCTTCGATGGCGAAACGGTTGGTGATGTTATAACCAGCACGTCCGCCGAAGACAAAATCGTCCTTCAGATTCTGGTCTTCTTCGAAGAAATGATAACCGATGAAAGGGCTCAGCTCGACGCTATTGGCCTTGATCTCGGCGTGAGCCGCCAGGGGAAATAGAAAAACCGCCGTCAACAAAACAGGCAAAATCTTTTTCCTTAACGGAACCATAGAGTATTCTTTTTTCATATATACCTCCTGGAAGTATCTGGATGAATCTAATCCGTTATTGACAACGTTCTTTTCAAATTAACTTTTTCAGGATTCAAGGGGAGACAGGCTGCAGGCTGAATGGGCCTGTCTCCCCCTATTTATCCTGTGTTCACAGTGGATTCTTCAGCCCTTACTCGCAGCCGGCAGGGGCATTCACGTTCCCCGGTACGGAGACGATATTGTCGCCGAAGGTAAAGGCGCCGTCCGTAGACGCCCCGGCAAACAACCTGCCGCAGGAGGATGCGCCGGTCTCCATGGTGATGCTGCTGTAGGAGAGGATGTTGCCCTGGAAGATGGAATAACTTCCAAGGGTTGCTTGATTGCTGCCAACCCACCAAAAGACGTTGGATGCCTTGGCGCCGTTGACCAGGAGGATCTGGGTATGAGGATCGGCGGCGCCCGTGGCGGCCGTCCCTATGGAGCTGTCGGACTGGAAAACGAAGACCGCATCCGGGTTCCCCTGGGCGTCGAGGGTGAGATCACCCGTGATCAGCATCCCGCCGGAGGTGGTTTTATAGATACCGGGGAAGAAGAGGTTGTCGTTGGTCACAGGGGCGGTTCCGGCCCCGGCTCCCATAGTCGTGCCATCGGCAAGAGTGGTGACCCCGGTGCTCATCTGCGCCGGAGAAAGGGCGATATATGCGGCCCGCAAATCGGCAATGACTTTGCCGGAAGTAACACCTGCATCGGGATACAAAGGACTGATGACATCCCCGTTGATCGTAGGAGCGATACCGTTGCATTGGCCGATCAGTCCGGCACTCCCTACGGTCACGCCATTACAGGTGAAGTCCGGATCCAGAACGACATCGCCATTCACCGTCGTCGCGCCGACATTGACGAACCCGGCGGTCGCAGCACTTCCGAAGGTTGCGGCTGCGCCGAAGTTGACCGGGCCGACGCCTATGGCGGCGGGGGTGACGGTCCTGAAATCCCATTCATAGGGACAGGCGATGGCGATGGCTCCGGCGCTCAGGGCGTCGGTCGTTACGGACGCCGTATAATCCGTATCGGGGAGGAGAGCTGCGTCGGTGGTAAAGGTCGCGAGCTTGTTCGTGGCATCCAGAGCGACAGTGCCGAGAACATTGTTTCCGGAGATCGTCTCGATGATCGTGAAGGTTAGCGGCGCAGTGGCCGACGCAATCGTTGTCGGGTCCATCTCCAGGCTGAAGGTGGCGGTAATCAATTTGCCGTTATTGGCAACGCCCGCAGTGCTGGTCGAAGCAAGAAGGTTGCCACTGGTCGGATCGGACATCGTTACGGTGGGGATGGTCGGCCCGGCGTCTACGGAGCAAACCGCGCCGGGGACAATCGTCACGACGAGGGCCGGATCAACGGTCAAAGTCACCGCTGTCGAAGTCAGGCCACCGAAAGTTGCCGTGATATCCGAAGTGCCGGCGGTGACGCCGTTCGCAAGACCGGTCGCCGAGATGGTGGCGACGGCGGGGGTTGCCGAGGTCCAGACCGTGGTGGGGGCGGAGGTCACGATGGACGTTGATGAATCGCTGTAAGTTGCCAGCGCCGCATACTGCCGGGTGCCACCCACTGCGATGGAAGCAAGGGACGGGGTCACCTGGAGGGACGTCAATGTGGCCGGAGTGACGGTCAACGTCACCGCTGCCGAAGTCAGGCCGCCGAAAGCCGCTGTGACCTGCGAGGTGCCGGCGGTCACGCCGGTGGCAAGACCGCTGGCCGAGATGGTTGCCACGGCGGGGGTCGCCGAAGTCCAGATGGACGACAAGGTCACATTGCCGATCGACCCATCATCATAGGTTGCCGTGGCCGTATACTGTTGTAGGCCATCGATGGCGATAGAGGCTCCGGCAGGCGTCACCGCAAGGGAAACCAGGAGTTTATTCGTTTCCGGGGGTGCATCCCAATTTCCGCCACCGGCTTCGCCGCCGCAGCCGGAGAGAAGGAAAATTCCCAGCAACAAGCCAAACCCCAGACAAGCCTTCATCAATCTCAATCTTTTCATAAATGCCTCCGTTGAAACTCAGTGAAATTACGTTTGTTTGTATCCAAACCTTCCCTGCGGCCCTCTCTCTGGTCATATTGTTTCTATTGAAATCCAACCTAAATCCCGGCGTTTCGGAAACCGTACGTCTGACAGGGTAAACTCGCGACAGAAGCAGGGATCTTGTCCTGCAGTATCGCAAGGACCCTGCCAAGATCCTTGCAAAGACATGTAACCGATATAAGCTAACAATAACGGTCCATTGGCAGGAGAGGCCGTAAGGCGGGGACGGAATATGACGACGGGGCAGCCTCAATATCTGGTGGAACTGCCATATATTGAGGGGTGTTTTCGTGGAAATTCCAGGTTGCCCTCGCGAATTTTAAGGCTATTTCACAGCAAGGCTGATATCGTGGGTCCTCGTGTGAAAAACAAAAAAATCGGCGGACAAGGGTGAAAAACAAGTGACTACTCGACCCAAAAAGAATCCGGCACCGAAAAGCTCCCTCACTTTTCCCATTGTCGGCATCGGCGCCTCCGCCGGCGGGCTGGAGGCACTGGAGTCGTTTCTCGGCCGGGTGCCGGAGAAAAGCGGCCTGGCCTTTGTCGTCATCCAGCACCTTGACCCGACCCACAAGGGGCTCATGCCCGAACTCCTCCAGCGCACCACGGTCATGGAGGTTTTCCAGGGGAAGGACAATCTGGAGGTCAAGCCGAACTGCGTCTACGTGATCCCCCCGAACCGGGACATGTCCATCCTGCACGGCGTGCTGCACCTCTTCGAGCCGGCGGAACCCCGCGGCCTGCGTCTCCCCATCGATTTTTTCCTCCGCTCCCTGGCTGAAGACCGGCAGGAATACAGTATCGGCGTCATACTCTCCGGCATGGGTTCGGACGGCACCATCGGCCTGCGGGCCATTAAGGAAAAAGGGGGCCTGGTGCTGGTCCAGGAGCCGGCCTCCGCCAAATTCGACAGCATGCCCCGAAGCGTCATCAATGCCGGGCTCGCCGACCTGATCGCCCCTGCCGGGGATCTCCCCGGCAAGATCCTCGAATTCCTGAGTCACGCCCGTGTCCTGGCCAAGGCCCCGCGCCCCCTCGGCGAGAAGGAACAAAATTCTCATGCCAAGGTCCTCATCCTGCTGCGCGCCAAGACCGGCCACGATTTCTCCATGTACAAGAAGAACACCCTGGACCGCCGGATCGAACGGCGCATGAGCATTCACAAGCTGGACAAAATCAGTTCCTACGTCCGTTTACTGCAGGAGAATCCCCAGGAGTTGGATCTCCTTTTCAAGGAACTCCTCATCGGGGTGACCAGCTTCTTCCGTGACCCGGAGGCCTGGGACACACTGCGGGACGAGGTCATTCCGGCGCTCATTGAAACACACCGGGCCGGAGGAGTGCTTCGGGCTTGGTCGGTCGGCTGTTCCACCGGAGAGGAAGCCTATTCCCTGGCCATCGTCTTCAAGGAGGCGCTGGAACAGACCAAGCCGGAAGGCAATTTCACCCTGCAGATCTTTGCCACCGACCTGGACAAGGACGGGATCGACAAAGCCCGCCAGGGGATCTATCCGCCCAACATCGTGGCGGACGTCTCCTCCGCGCGTCTCCGCCGGTTCTTTGTCAAGGAAGAGGGAGGCTACCGGATCGGCAAGGAGATCCGGGAGATGGTGACTTTCGCCACACAGAACGTCGTCAAGGACCCTCCCTTCACCAAGCTGGACATCCTCATCTGCCGCAACCTTTTGATCTACCTGACGCCGGAAGTGCAGAAAAGGCTCCTCCCTCTCTTTCACTACAGTCTGAACCCGGGTGGCGTCCTCTTTCTGGGGAGTTCCGAATCGGTCAGCGCCTCGACTGAGCTTTTCGTGCCGCTCTCCACCAAGTTGAGACTCTTCGGCCGGCGCGAAACCGTCCTGGCCGAACCGGTCGTCTTTCCCGCCGCCTTTGCTCTGGCTTTTACGGGTGAGCCCACGGAATCCATTAATTTAAAGCCCCAGCCCAATCTTCAGTTGCTTGCGGAACAACTTCTGCTGCAAACATTTTCACCCCCGGCTGTCCTGGTCAACGACAGAGGGGACATCCTCTATATCAGCGGACGGACGGGCAAATATCTGGAGCCGGCAGCCGGCAAGGCCAACTGGAATATCTACGCCATGGCCCGTCAGGGATTGCGGTTTGATCTGGGCATCGCCTTCCAGAAAGCCCTCCGGCAAAAAAATTCAATTACCGTCAAAGGTCTCAAAATCGGGGAGAGCGACGGGACCCAGGGTGTGGATATTACGGTCCAGGCGATTGAAGAGCCGGAAGCGTTGCGGGGGATGGCCATGATCGTCTTTACAGACGTGCCAACGCCTCCGGAAAAGAAAACCTCTGCCCCCTCCGGAACGGCTCCGGCCACCAACACCCAGGTTCACGAAATGGAGAAGAACCTGCAGCGCATTCGCGAAGAGCTGCAGATGACTCGTGAAGAGATGCAATCCTCGCAGGAAGAGCTCAAATCCGTAAACGAGGAGCTGCAGTCCGCCAACGAGGAGCTGCAGTCGACCAACGAGGAGCTGACCACCTCCCGGGAAGAAATGCAGTCCCTCAACGAAGAGTTGCAGACGGTGAACGCCGAGCAGCAGTCGAAGATGGACGAATTGTCGCGGGTGAACAACGACATGAAGAATCTGCTCAACAGCACGGAAATCGTCACCGTCTTTCTCGACAAAAAGCTCAGGATCCGCCGTTTCACCTCGGGTGCGGACAAGCTCTTCAAGCTCCTCCCCGGCGATGTGGGGAGGCCCCTCTCCGACATCGTGAGCGACCTGCGTTATCCCGACCTGGCCGAAGACGCCGAGGAAGTGCTGCGGACGCTGATCTTTTCGGAGAAGGAAATCGAAACAAGCGACGGCCGCTGGTATTCGGTGCGCATCATGCCCTATCGCACCATGGAAGACGTGATCGGAGGAGTGGTCATCACCTTTTTGAACATCACGGCGGCCAAAATGCTGGAGAGGAGCCTGCGCGAAGAGATTGCCGAACTCCGGAGTCGACTCGAATCCGGGCCTTAATTTCAATACAGGATTGAAAAAACCTTTTTCCACGACCAAAGGCCAGAGGAATTCGTCATGAAAAACAGTAAAAGTAATGGTCTGCCGATCGCAGACGGCGAATTGCGCATTCTTGCCGAAGAGCAGTTGGTGGAGAGATCATCCTCGGTGGAATTTCCCCGCAACGAGGAAGAGACGCAGAGACTCGTCCATGAACTTGAGGTCCACCAGATCGAGCTGGAGATGCAGAGCGAAGAACTCCGCAGCGCTCAGGAAAAGCTCGAATTGTCGCGGGATAAATATTCCGAGCTCTATGACTTTGCCCCCGTCGGCTATTTCACCTTTGACGCCCGCGGACTGATACAGGAAATCAATCTCGCCGGCGCCCAACTGCTGGGGATCGAGCGGGGCCTGCTGACCAATGTCCCCATCAGCCGCTTCATTGCTGATGCCAAGGGGAAAAAGGCTTTCAGCGGTCACCTCAAGAACGTTTTACAAAAAAAGGGCATCCAGGTTTGTGAAATCAAGCTGACGCAAAAAAACGGGCAGGTGATGTACGCCCAGGTTCAGAGTACCGCTCTGGAGACGAACGAGAGTCAGGGACGAGACATCCTTTCCTCCATCGTCGATGTCACTGTGGCCAAGGAGTTGGAATCGGAAATCCAGGATGCCCGGGAATATGCCGAGAACATCGTCGAAACCCTGCGTGCGCCTCTGGTCGTGCTGGACTCCGACCTGCAGATTCTAACGGCCAACCACTGCTTCTACGAGACGTTCAAGGTCACCCCCGAGGAAACCGTCGGAAACTTCATCTACGACGTCGGCAACCGGCAATGGGACATTCCCCAACTGCGCGTTCTCGTCGAGGAAATCCTCCCCCGGAATACCGTGATCAAGGATTATGAGGTCGAGCACGATTTCCCCGGCATCGGCCGCAAGATCATCCTCCTCAGCGCCCGGCAGATTTTCCGCGAGAAAATAGGCTCGGATATTATCCTTCTGGCCATGGAGGACATTACCGATCGCAAGCAGCTGGAAACGGAAATCCAGGATGCCCGGGAATATGCCGAAAACATTGTCGAAACCCTGCGCGAGCCGTTGGTGGTGCTCAATTTCGACCTAAAAATCCTCACCGCCAACCACAGCTTCTACGAAACGTTCAAGGTCACCCCCGAGGAAACGATCGGAAATTTCATCTACGACGTCGGCAACCGGCAATGGGACATTCCCCAGCTGCGACTCCTCGTCGAGGAAATTCTCCCCCTGGATACGGTAATCAATGGCTATGAAGTCGAGCATGATTTTCCCGGCATCGGCCACAAGTTTATCCTTCTCAACGCCCGACAGATCTTCCGGGAAAAAATCGGCTCCGACATTATTCTCCTGGCCATGGAGGATATCACCGAGCGCAAGCAGGCGGAATCGGCCCTGATCCAGGCGGGAGCCCTGCAGAGCGCGATATTCCACAGCGCCAACTTCTCCAGTATCGCCACGGACGAAAAGGGGGTCATCCAGATCTTCAATGTCGGTGCCGAAAAGATGCTCGGCTACACCGCCGCCGAGGTGGTGAACAAGAACACGCCGGCCGATATTTCCGATCCCCAGGAAATTATCGCCCGCGCCAAGGCGTTGAGCACCGAGCTCAAAACCACCATTACACCGGGCTTCGATGCCCTGGTCTTCAAGGCCCGGCGCGGCATCGAGGACATCTACGAGCTCACCTACATTCGCAAGGACGGAAGCCGCTTCCCGGCCGTCGTCTCCGTCACCGCCCTGCGCGACGATCAGGAGACCATCATCGGTTATCTGCTCATTGGCACCGACAACACGGCGCGAAAGAAGGCCGAAGAGGCCCTCCTCCAGGCGGGAGCGCTGCAGCGGGCGATTTTCAACAGCGCCAACTTCTCCAGCATCGCCACGGACGAAAAAGGAGTCATCCAGATCTTCAATGTCGGTGCCGAACGGATGCTCGGCTACACCGCCGCCGAAGTCATGAACAAGATCACCCCGGCCGACATTTCCGACCCGCAGGAGGTGATCGCCCGCGCCAAGGCGCTGAGCATCGAGCTCGACACCAAGATCACGCCGGGCTTTGGGGCCCTGGTCTTCAAGGCCCGCCGCGGCATCGAGGACATCTACGAGCTCACCTACATTCGCAAGGACGGCAGCCGCTTTCCGGCCGTCGTCTCCGTCACCGCCCTGCGCGATGATCAGAATGCCATCATCGGCTATCTGCTCATCGGTACCGACAACACCGCGCGCAAGCAGATCGAGGAAGAACAGAAGGAACTCAGCCAGCGCCTGCAGGACCAGCAGTTCTATACCCGCAACCTCATTGAAGCCAACATCGACGCGATCACGACCACCGATCCGTCCGGCATCATCACCGATGTCAACAAGCAGATGGGAGCGCTCACCGGACGGACGCGCGATGAACTGATCGGCACACCGTTCAAGGACTACTTCACCGATCCGGTACTCGCCGCGGCCGGGGTCAAACGGGTGCTGAAGGAAAAAAATATCTCCAACTACGAACTCACCGCCCGGGCCCGGGACGGCAAGGAGACGGTGGTCTCCTTCAACGCCAACACCCACTACGACCGGGACGGCAAACTGCAGGGGATTTTTTTCGGGGCACGCGATGTGACTGAACGTAAGCGCCTGGATCAGGCGTTGCAGGAAAAGAACGTCGAACTGGAGAGCGCCCGGTCCGTGGCGGAAAAGGCCAACCTCGCCAAATCGGATTTTCTCTCCAGCATGAGCCATGAACTGCGTACGCCGCTCGGCGCCATCCTCGGTTTTGCGCAGCTGATGGAATCGGGAAAACCGGAGCCGACCCCCGCCCAGAAGAGGAGCATCGACCAGATCCTCAAGGCCGGCTGGTACCTGCTGGAGCTCATCAACGAAATCCTCGACCTCGCCCTGATCGAGTCCGGGAAACTCTCCCTTTCACTGGAACCGGTCTCCCTCGAAGAGGTCCTGCACGAATGCGAGGTCATGGTCGAACCGCAGGCCAAAGAGCGGGGTATCCGGGTGATCTTTTCCGGGCTGGAATCTCCCTACTTCGTCAACGCCGACCGGACACGGGTGAAGCAGCTCCTCCTCAATCTTCTTTCCAATGCGATCAAATACAACAAGGAATACGGAACGATTACGGTCAGCTGCACCCTGAACTCTCCGGATTTTATCCGTATCAGCGTCCGCGACACCGGCGCGGGGCTGACTCCGGAGCAGCTTTCGCAACTCTTTCAGCCCTTCAATCGTCTCGGACAAAAAGGGGACGTCGAAGAAGGGACCGGCATCGGCCTGGTGGTCTGCAAACGTCTGGTCGAACTGATGGGAGGCGTCATCGGCGTGGAAAGCACCGTCGGGGAAGGGAGTGTTTTCTGGTTCGAACTGATTCGGACGACGGAACACCAGGCGTCCGCCCACATAGACCAGGGCGCGGCCATTTCCGAAACGACCGGCCAGAAGGACGCGCAGAAGAGCACCCTCCTCTACGTCGAGGACAACCCGGCGAACCTGATGCTCGTCGAAGATCTTCTGGCGCGCCGCCCCGACATCCGCTTTCTGAGTGCGCAAGACGCCATTAAAGGGATCGAAATCGCCCGCACCTCCCTGCCGGATGTCATCCTGATGGACATCAATCTCCCCGGCATCAGCGGCATCGATGCCCTGAAAATTCTCGCCGGCATCCCGGAAACGGCGCACATCCCCGTCGTTGCCCTCAGTGCCAATGCCATCCCCCGCGATATCGAAAAGGGCCTGGAGGCCGGATTCTTCCGTTATCTCACCAAACCGATCAAGGTCACCGAGTTCATGGATACGCTGGATATGACACTCAAACATGCAAAAACGGAAGCGGCCAAGGCAGCTAAAAAAGGAAAACCAAAATCATGATCGCATCCGAAATACTTAACGCCAAAATCCTCATCGTCGACGATCAGGAGGCCAATGTGGCCCTGCTGGACCAGTTGTTAGGCGAAGCCGGCTACACCGCCGTGACCTCAACGCAGAATCCGGCAGAAGTCTGCGCCCTGCATGGCGACAACAATTACGACCTGATCCTTCTCGATCTGCAGATGCCGGGTATGGATGGATTTCAGGTGATGGAGGGCCTTCAGGCCGACAACCCGAAGGGTTACATTCCGGTTCTGGCGATTACCGCCCAACCGGGGCACAAGGTGCGGGCCCTGGAAGCCGGAGCAAAGGATTTCATCAGCAAGCCCTTCAAGCTGGTCGAAGTCAAGACGCGTATCCGCAACATGCTGGAAGTGCGGATGCTGTACAAAGAACTGCAGAATCACAACAAGTTGCTGGAACAGACGGTGCAAGAGCGGACGATGGACCTGACCAGCGCAAACACTCAGCTCACTCAGGAAATAGAGGAACGCAAAAAGGCGGAAAAATCGCTGCACAAAACCTATGCGGAAATAAAGCGCTTGAAAGACCGGCTCCAGGAGGAGAACGTCTACCTGAGAAATGAGGTGGATCAGAAGTTCAACTTCGGCGAGATCATCGGACAAAGCGATGCTCTTTCCGTCATATTCTCCCAGGTCCAGCAGGTCGCCCCCATGAACGCCACCGTTCTCCTTCTCGGCGAGACCGGCACCGGCAAGGGGGTGGTGGCCCGGGCCATCCACCGCAGCAGCACGCGCAAGGACCGCCCGCTCATCACCGTCAACTGCACGACGCTGCCGGCCACCCTGGTGGAGAGCGAACTCTTCGGCCGCGAAAAGGGGGCGTTCACCGGTTCGGACGCCCGGCAGATCGGCCGATTCGAGCTGGCCGACGGCGGCACCATCTTCCTCGACGAAATCGGCGAAATGCCGCTGGAGCTGCAGAGCAAGCTCCTCCGCGTCATTCAGGACGGCGAGTTCGAGCGGCTGGGGAGCCCCCGCACCATCAAGACCGACGTGCGGATCATCGCGGCCACCAACCGCAACCTCAAGGAAGAGATCCGCAACGGCAAGTTCCGGGAAGACCTCTATTACCGCCTCAATGTCTTCCCCATCACCCTGCCGCCCCTGCGGCAGCGCAAGGAAGACATCCCTTTGCTCGTCAATCATTTCGTGGCCGAATTCAACAATAAAATCGGCAAAAAAATAGAGACGGTATCGACAAACACCCTAAGCCTCCTCCGCGACTACCACTGGCCCGGCAACGTAAGAGAGCTCGAGAGCATCATCGAACGGGCGGTCATCACCAGCCAGGGGAACTCCCTCCAGGTTCTCGACCGTTTCGAGGCGATCCAGATGACCGATGAAATCGCCGGTGGGAATGATCCCCAGGAAGTCAAAGCCCTTGCCGAGCTCGAACACGATCATATCCGCCAGGTGCTGCAGCAAACCGGCTGGCGCATCGAAGGGAAAAACGGGGCGGCGCTCCTTTTGGGACTCAATCCCAGCACCCTGCGCGCTCGCATGCGAAAAATCGGCATCGTCAGGCAATAGATAAAAACCCGCACCACGTCCAGGATTTTGGCCGCAACACGGTCCGTCATATATAACAGTAAGGTCATAGATGACGGATCCGTCTTACGGCTTCCCCGCGACACCTCTCCCTCCCCAGACTTATTCCATCGTATAATCGGAAACTTAGCTACTCACGTCCCGTCTGCCTTTTCTGGTATGCTCGTTGCAAAACTCAATGGGTCAGTAAGGTGCGCGCCACTCACCGACTCAGGAAAACTATTGCCTCAGAGCAGGATGGGATATGCGGAGACAGAACGGTTGAGTAATCTTAATCTCATCCAGACAAAAAGCGCTTCTTTGAAGAAACTGATGGCCCGTCCGGAAAACTTCGACGAGCTCGTCGGTCAAAGCGAGGCTCTTGCGAACGTATTCCGCCGGGTCGAGCAGGTCGCGCCCATGAATGCCACCGTTCTCCTTTCCGGGGAGACCGGCACAGGCAAGGGGGTGGTCGCTCGTGCCATTTACCGCTGCAGTGCGCGCAAGGAGAAGCCGATGATCACGGTCAACTGTGCCGCCCTGCCGGCGGACCGGATCGAACGCGAACTCTTCGGGGAGGAAAAGGCGGGGTTTACCGGGGGGAATCCCCGGCAGATCGGACGTTTCGAACTGGCCGACGGCGGGACTCTTTTCGTCGATGAAATCGGCGGGCTGCCGCTGGAGATGCAGAGCAAGCTTCTCAGGGTCATGCAGGAGGGGGAGTTTGAACGGCTGGGAAGCACCCGCACCATCAAGGTCGACGTGCGGATCATTGCCGCCAGCAACCGGAATCTGACGGAGGAAATCCGGCAGGGAAGCTTCCGTGAAGACCTCTACTATCGCCTCAATGTCTTTCCCATCACCCTGCCGCCCCTCCGGCAACGCAAGGAAGATATCCCCCTGCTCGTCCACCACTTCCTTGCCAAGTTCAATAAAAAAATCGGCAAGCAGATAGAACTCGTCTCCCGAGCCACCCTGAACACCCTTCGGGAGTACTCCTGGCCGGGGAACGTTTGGGAATTGGAAAGTGTCATCGAACGGGCGGTCATCATCAGTCAGGGAAAGACACTCCAGGTTTTGGACCGCTTTGAAGCAGACCGGAAGAGAGAAGAAGCCGCCGAGCAGGATGTCAAGGCCCTGGTCGATCTGGAGCATGATTACGTTCTCCAGGTGTTGCAGAATACCGGTTGGCGCATCGAAGGGAAGACCGGAGCAGCCTTGATCCTGGGCCTCAACCCCAGCACGCTGCGCGCCCGCATGCGCAAATACGGCATCACGCGACAATAAGAAGGATTCCGACCTCAGGAGACAGAAGAGAGTAGTCGAGAAAAGGGAGACAGGCTGTGTTTTAAAAACAGCCCGCCTCCCTCCTTTTTTGCCAGCCAAAGACAATGAATCAGCCCGACTGAAACCCAACAATGAAAACCACACCCCCCTGGAGCTCCTCGATGCAAAAGTTCATTTCCTTCTTGATTCTGGCCATGCTCCTCCCCCTGATCACCGGATTCAGCGACACGGAACCGGAGAAGACGGAACAGGTCGCCGATCGGTCGGCGACCCTCTTCCCCGTGGACCCTCTCTTCGTAAATTCTCTGTCAAGCGCCAAGGAGCCCCGCACCCACGTCACCTGGCTCCGCCTCAACCTCCCCGTGAGCAGCTTCAACGTCGGCTCGGTCGGCTTCGGCGACAGCTTCGGTCTGGTGCGCGTCCCCGGATGGGGTGAAACGGATTCCTGGCAGCTCGGCATCAGCGGGACAGTTCTGGCCCAGTTCAATATGGACTCCGAGTCCCTGGATCTGATCAATGCGGACTACATTATCGGCTTCCCTCTCGGCTATCGAAACGGCGCCTGGTCAGCGCGAGCGCGCCTCTTCCATCAGTCCTCCCACCTCGGGGACGAATTCCTTCTCCTCCCCCAGGACCCGGCGCTGCAGGAACCGCGCATCAACTTGAGCTTCGAGACCATCGAACTCCTCGCCGGCTGGGATTGGAAGGGGATACGGGTCACCGCCGGACCCTCCTATATTGTCCATACCTCGACGCCGCTCAAGCGTTACAGCGCTCAGGGGGGGATCGATTACCTCCTCACCAAGCCCGTCTACAAATCGACGGTGTACCCTTTTGCCAGCGTTCTCTGGCATTTCTGGGAAGAAACAGACTGGGATACGGACACGACGGTCAAGGCAGGCCTCAACATTCGCAGCCCCTATGCGGAAAAAAGATCCATTCAGATTTTTGGCGAATACTATGAAGGCAACTTGCCCTTCGGACAATTCTATGCCCTGCGGGCGGAATACTATGGTGCCGGCATCAACATATCCTTTTGAAAGCGAACAAAAAAAAGGACGCACCGCAGTGCGTCCTTTTTTTAAACCGTTTCACAGGGTGACTTGGTCGCCTACAAAATCTTTCTTCCCTGGATGACGCGTACCAGGAGCATAATCACGGCAATAACCAGCAGGATATGGATCAGCCCGCCCATGGTCGTGGACGTCACGATACCCAGAAGCCACAACACGATCAATATTACGCAAAGAGTCCAAAGCATAAAGAATTCCTCCCTTTTTTCGTTGCTGCAGGCCAATGCTCTTAGCACGGCCCTTGCAGCCACCTGTTAGATTTGCGATTTAAAATTCTTCTCTTTTACGACCAGGTCGTTTTTCACCGAGACCACCCCCGCAACGCTTGCGGCGACCTCCTCGGCCCTGTCGACACTTTTCAAAGAGTCGACAAAACCACTCAACAAAACAACCCCCTGGAACGTTTCCACTTTGATCTGCAACCTCTCCAGGGTTTCTTCCCTGATGATGGCGGCTTTAATCCTGGCGGTGATGACCGGGTCGTCGACGCAGGGACCGGTCCATTCTCCTATCGGCGTACCGGCGCATCCGAGGAAAATCGCCCCTATCCCGAGGCAAAGGACAAGCCGGAAAAGACGATTGAAATTCACACTGATGCTCCTTCCTCTCTGCCTCCCCGGGATGTGACCTTTACTGAATCCGGCCAGGGAGTCTGTGGCCGTCGCCGTTATTTTTCTTCTTGCCTGCAATGGTATTAGCAAGGGTCCTGCCAAATATTCAGAGACCGGTCAAAGGTATATTTTTCCCTTCGAAAGCAATAATTTGCCTCCAGTCCGGGAGCCTCCCGCAGGACCTTTTGTGCCTCAACATTTGACGGAACCGCAACATGCGATGGGTCCTGCGGCAAATTGACGGGCGGGAGACGGGCGGAAAACTCCGTTCGATTTCGGGGACGGGGAACGGTCAGGCGGGAGAGGGAAGGAGAAGGGGCCTGTGGACGGCCAGAGCCGACGACAGACCCCCCTTTTGCCAGAGCTTGATCCGGGGACCTATCTCCCTCCCAGTTTGACCAGCCCGAGAAGGGTGCAGACGGCGCCGGAGGCCAGGACCACGATCGTTTTCGTGTCCGTGGAGCCGTCGATGGCCCGGGTGAAGGTGTTGCCGAAGGCGCCGTAAAGATTGCTCCCCCAGATGAG
Organism: Desulfuromonas soudanensis; assembly: GCF_001278055.1. Lineage (NCBI taxonomy): Bacteria > Pseudomonadati > Thermodesulfobacteriota > Desulfuromonadia > Desulfuromonadales > Desulfuromonadaceae > Desulfuromonas > Desulfuromonas soudanensis. The sequence continues at coordinate 3,328,089 of NZ_CP010802.1, forward strand.
GAGGGCGATGCCCACCACCAGCAGAACGATTGCAATCAGTTGGGAATTTCCTTTGGCCATGGTTCTCTCCTGATTCGAATGTAAGGGTTTGATGAAACAGATCCAGGATTGGGCGGCGCTTGGCCTGGGAACGATCAGCGGCACGGCACCCACCGAGATTAATAATTAAGCAAGAACAATACCACCAGACGACGGACACCTTCCCTCCTGATCCCTTTTCCCAGGTTCAACCTTCCTCCCAGGATTTTCGCCACTTCCCGAAGCGTAAAGAAATCGCCCTCACCAGCCATTGACGGTCCGTCCCTCCCTGCTAGGATGAAATTAAGGTCGACTAACTCAAAGGGGGCGACCATGGTCCAATCTTCACCCGGAGTTGACGCGGCCCCGACCTCCGGTCCTTTGGAGCCGATCCGAATCCTGGTCTGTCTCTACAACCGTTGCCTGTCCCAGGCGCTGTGTACCTTTCTGCGCCTGGAAGAACCGGGCTTCGATGTCCGTCACAGCGAAGAAGCCGAACCCGGCTTCACCCCCACCCATTTCTTGACCGACCTCCCCTCCCTCGAACAGTGCGGGACCGACGCCCCTCCCGAGGCCAAGGTCATCGTTTTCGATGAAGGACTCGATCAACTGCAAATCGAAAAAGTACTAAGCTATCCCAATTTCGCCGGTTTGATCAGGAGCACTTGCAATAACCGTCAGTTGGTCAAGGCGATCCGCTGCGTCCAGAAGGGTGAAGTCTGGATTGACGGCGCAACGGTCAAATCCCTCCTCCAGCGGCGGAACAACCGCCGCCCGGAAGGGGAAACGATCCGACTGACCCTCCGGGAACAACAGATTGCCGAGATGATTCTCCAGGGGATGAAAAACAAGGAAATCGCCTCCCGAATCTTCCTCAGCGAATCGACGGTCAAGGTATATATCAGCCGAATATACAAAAAACATCAGGTGCCAACCCGCGCTCACCTCATTCACATCCTGACCCAGCCCCAGCACAAAACCTGAGAAGGACGCCCCGGCTCCCCAGGTTCCGCCATCGTTGCCCCCCCCTTTTTCCGGCTCGCCCCCAATCCTCTACTGACCGTTTTTTACCTGAATCCTAACCTGTGGCCAGACAGCGCCGCCCGTTCGTAATTCACCGAATTCGATCTGATTTTCAACCTTCCGGCCAATTGTAAGAATTTATTAATTTGATCAAATGTAAACTCCACAGGCCACCCTCAACTGGGAATCGGGATCGAGCCCCCCGAGGGTTCGGGAAGGAGGTCCTCCATGAAACGATCGAAGATTCAACTGGCGATTTTCCTGCTGGCCATCGTGCTGCTGGCGGGCTGCGGCAGCAGTTCCCACGACACCCTGGTGACGGTGACCGACCCTGTGACCGACCCAGTAACCGATCCCGTCACCGACCCTGTGACCGATCCTGTGACCGATCCGACCCCGGTGGCTATCGACCCCCGCGTCCTTGACAGCGCCGCCGCCTTCCTCGCCGCGGCGACCGGCAAGGAGAACCCCATCACCGTCGACAATGTGGTCTTCGTCAACTCCGTTATGGGGCTCAATATGGTTCCCAGGCAGCCCGACTGCCTCTATGGCGATCTGTGGATCCTGCTGCGCGACGCCTACGGTGTGCCGATCCTCGACGAAAACGGCTGTGAGCAGCCGATCGCCAAAGAGCCGGTCCCGGTTCCCGTCCTGGACGAAGAGGGAAATCCGGTTCTCCTGCTCGATGAAAATGGCCTCACGGTGCTGGACGAAAACGGCGCGCCCGTTTATCAGCTCGCCTACCGCGAGACCGTACCGATGATTGTCGAGGAGTACAAGAACGGCGAGACCAAGTGCAGCGTGGTCACCGGCTACGAAGAATACACCCAGGAGCTCAACCTCGGCCGGCTTAACATGGTGCGCAGTTCGCTGAAAAATCCGGACACCCTGGCCCGCGCCCTCGGAGAGGCGATCAAGAACATCAACGCCGCCGACAGCGTCACCCTCGACCCCGCCGGCCGGCTGGTGCTCCATTCCACCCGGGAGGTGATCGACGAGGAGACTGGACAGACCTCTCTGGTCCCCGTCGAGGCGACCATAGATGCTCCCCGGGAAAATCTCGCCCTCTACAAGGCGCTGCTGGTCCAAGGGCGCATCGCCGGCTACGGCGTCGCAAAAACCGGTGAGGAGGGACAGGTCATTCCCGCCCCCTGGCTCGAACTCCGTCCGGACATCGAGCTCGGCGAACAGGGCTATCTGCGCCACGGCACCGAGGGGCGCGACCTCGGTGTCGGCCTCGCCAACGGGTATGCCGACTTCTCGGTCGCCAGCCACAGCAGCAAGAAGGACTATCAGAACAAAATCGTCGACTTCGTCCAATACAACCCGCCCCTGATCGAACCGGTGAACGACGCCCCGGCGGCGGAACCAAACCCCTGCCTCTATTACGACGATTCCGCGGACGCCTGGGAACGGGTTCTCGAAAGTGATGCCTTTGACGGCAACAACATCGCCGCCTTCGCCAAGCACGCCGACGATGCCCGCAAAGTCATCGTTTTTCTGCACAACATCATCCAGGATCTGCCGGAGAACGGGGAGATGGAGTCCCTTCCGGGCATGGAGGATTACACGCCTCCGGCTGAAGGTCTTCCCGGGACCGATCCCCGCCTCCTCGAGCTGGGGGCGTCGCTGATCGGCGCCGCGGCGAATAAAACCGTTCCGGTCAATGTCGACGCCATCGTCTTCCTCAACACCGTCTTTGGCATCAACGACCTCGGCCTCACCGACAAGGGAGACCTCTTCGGCGACCTCTGGATGCTGCTGCGGGATGAGGACGGCGTGCCGGTTCTTAATGCCGCCGGCTGCGTCCAGCCGATCGCCAATCAACCGCTGATGGTTCCGGAGCTTTTCCCGGTGTACGATGCCTTCGGCGAAATCGTCCCCGTCTTCGATGCCGACGGCGAGCCGACACGGGATGAATTCGGTGTCCCGGTTTATACGCTGGTGCCGAGCGATCTCGTCCCCCTGTTTCCCGAGGAATACATGGACGGCGCCACCAAATGCGTTCCCATCCCGGGGTATGAAGAGTACACCCAGGAGTTTCCCATGGGACGGCTCAATTGCATTCGCAGTGCCGCTGAAGACCCCAAGGTCTTCGAAAAACAGCTGGTCGAAGCCTTCGCCAATCTCAACCTGGGGACGGTGCTCAAGCGCGACCTGGGCGGCCGCCTGGTCTTCTCGGTGCCGAAGCTAGACGAAGAAGGCGTCGAGACCCTTGTCGACTATGCCATCGACTCGCCGTTGCAGAACCTGGCGCTTTACCGGGCCCTGATGCTGTGGGGGAAACTCGAGGGGGACGTGACGATCAGGGCCGAAGGGAAGGAGACGACGGTCCACCTCGCCCTCCGTGAAGAGCTCGATGTCGACACCCACGGTCTCGGCTTCCTCAAACGCGGCGGCAACCCCGCCGGCGGCCTCGACCGGCTGCCCAACGGCTACGCAAGCTTTGCCGGCTTCAGCTACGGCAGCGCCCTCGAGTACGCCGGCATCGAGGTAAACTATGTCCAGCGGCACGACCCGCTCGAGCCGGATTTTTCCTGCACCTATACCGACGAAATCGGCGGCATACTGGAACGGGTCCTCGATCAGGACGATTACCAGGGGAGCGGAATCCAGGCCTTCGCCAGAAAGGCGGACGATGCCCGGAAAGTGATCGCCTTTACCCATGACATTATTCAGGACACCCCTTAGACGCAGGACCCGGCGGGACAGGGTCCCTGAAGGCCAGTAAAAAAAAGAGCGGGTGTGCTTCAGCACGCCCGCTCTTTTATCTGCCATCGCCGACTCACAGCAGGGGATCCGCCGACAGAGAGTCGTGCCTCCCCGGGCCGAGCCGAGGACGGAAAATTTTCGGGGCGGCAACGTCCCCTTTTCCCTACGCCCCTGATTCCCCGTTGACGAAAAGGCGCCGAACTGCTAGCTTAACAACCCATGCGTCCCCTGCCGCGCCCCCCGGGTCCGCGGCTTTTTTCATCCCTGCACCTACCGCAAATTACGAGGTAATCCCATGCGCGTTCTTTCCGGCATTCAGCCCTCCGGCTCCCTGCACCTGGGGAACTACTTCGGCATGATGAAAAAAATGATCGAGTACCAGGAGCAGGAAGAACTCTTCTGCTTCATTGCCAACTATCACGCCATGACTTCGGTTGCCGACGGCAAGGTCCTGGCCAAAGGAACCCTCGAGGCGGCCGCCAACTTCCTCGCCCTGGGGATGGATCCGCAAAAGAGCACCTTCTGGGTCCAGTCCGACCTCCCCGAAGTGCAGGAGCTCTCCTGGTTCCTCTCCAATTTCACCCCCATGGGGCTCCTCGAGCGCTGCCACAGCTACAAGGACAAGGTCGCCCGGGGGATTCACGCCAATCACGGCCTCTTCGCCTACCCGGTGCTGATGAGCGCCGACATCCTCCTCTTCCAGAGCGAGAAGGTCCCCGTCGGCAAGGATCAGAAGCAGCACGTCGAGGTCACCCGCGACATCGCCCTCAAGGTCAACAACACCTACGGCGAACTCTTCACCATTCCCGAACCGGAGGTCGATGACAATGTCGCCACCGTCCCGGGGCTCGACGGCCAGAAGATGAGCAAGAGCTACGGCAACACCATCGATCTCTTTCTCGAGGAGAAGGCGCTGCGCAAGCAGGTGATGCGCATCGTCACCGATCCGACGCCGGTGGAAGCCCCCAAGGATCCCGATGCCTGCAACGTCTTCCAGATTTATCGCCTCTTCCTCGACAAGGCCGCCGAGGAGGCGCTGCGCCGGCGCTACCTCGCCGGCGGGCTCGGCTACGGCGAGGTCAAGGGCGAGCTCTTCGAGACGGTCCGCGACTTTTTTGCTCCTTACGCCGAGCGCCGCGCCGAATTGCTCGCCGACCCCGAGGGGCTGCGCGCCGTCCTCGCAACCGGCGCCGACAAGGCCCGGCAGGTGGCCCTCAAGACGCTGGGCAGGGTACGGAAAAAGGCCGGGCTGATCTACTGAGGGAAGGGGCGACGCCGGCATCGCCTTGAAGTCATGCCGGGGTCTGTCATACTGGCAGGGAGGCGACGGGTGTTGCCCGAAGGGAGGTTCTATGAGCGTTTATCGCAAGTGGTACTGTACCTGCAAAGGCCTGCCGGTCGAACTGGTCTATGAGGAAAACTTCGAGGAGGAGAAAGGGGAGCCGTTCTGCCAGGGCTGCGGCGCGACGCCCTCCTCCGACCCGAAACAGACCGTCCTCTACCGCGACATCGAGGACTGGGAGGATTGAGCGAAGGGGCTGCGGCTCAATCCCGCCGCGGACCGGCCTCTTCCCGGACGAAGAAGACGAAGGCCATGGCCGGCCGCTTGCTGGCCTCGCTCATGGCGAACTGAATCCGGTCGAACTGCCAGCCTTGCCCGACCCACTCGTTGACCAATGTTTCAAGCACGTCGTCGGAAACCACGCTCGTCTCCACAATCTTGTAGCGAATCATCCTGTCCCCTTCCCGATTATCCCTGTTTCACCCCGGAGGACTCCACCTTGGCCATCGCCGGAAGCCCGAAAAAGCTCGCCCAGGATATATCCGAGGGCTATTTGTCCCTGTCGCCGCCCCTGCTGAAGAACTACACCCCCGCCGACTGCAAGATCGTCGTCGCCCATCTCTCCATGGTCGGCCGGGAAGTGCGCGGGGAGCAGGTCCCCCTCGATGACGTCATGGCTCTCAAGGCCAAGAACATGAAACTCTCCCGCCTTCACCAGGCCGAAGTCGTTCTGCGCGCCTACTGCAAGAAAAAACGCATCCCGCTCTAAATCATTTTCCGCCGCCGGCCCGGCAAAGGGGGGCCAGCGGGCACTCCTGACAGGCCCCTCCCCGCGCCCCGCTGCAGCCGTCGCTGATCCCCAGATGAGAAAGGGCGAAATCGAAGCGAATGGGATCGGCGGGGTCGAGGCGGCGCAGCGCCGCAGTGACCTCCAGGGCCATTTTCCACCCGGCCGTTGTGCGCCCGGTTAGCCCGAGAAGCCGGGAAATCCGCGCCGTGTGGGTGTCGAGGGGGATCACCAGCCGCGCCGGATCGACCCTTCCCCACAACCCGAGATCGATGCCGTCGTCGGGGCGGCAGACCCAGCGCAGAAACATGCAGAGGCGCTTGCAGGCGCTCCCCCCATCGGGACTGGAAAAAAAATAGCGGGCCCCCGCCCCTTTCGGCAGCAGGGGGGCACCATAGAGGGGAGAGACGTCCAGAGCCAGGGCCCGGGCGCAGAAGGAACCGAGGGCCGGGCCGATGTCGGAGGCGGCCGGATCATCCCCGACAAGAAAGAACCCCTCCAGACTCCCCTCGGCCGCCATCATCTTCTGCAGCAGCCAGCACAGGCATCCCAGGTCCTCGCCGGAATTGAACCGATGCCGAAAGCCGGCCAGCCGGACCCCGTCCCGCGCCGGCTCGAAATCCCGGACGAAAGCCGCCGGTCCCTCGGGCATGCGCCGGAAGAGGTCGGCGAGACTGGCGCGGATGATCGACACCCGCCCGTAGGCAAGCGCCGCACTGAGAAAGGCCGCAACTTCCCGGTCGTCTCTCCGGGGAAAGAGCCGGGGAAATTCCAGGGGGTCATTGGCCAGGAAATCGGCGCTGCGGCGGGCGCCGACGTCTTCGAGAATCTGTCGCAGGTCCATGGGAACAAGTTAGCACAAATTGCGATTGCGCCACCAGCGGTTATCCCCCCCCTCTCCGCTCATCATAAAAAAAAACATTTTTCTACTCTACCCGTTCGACAAGCCGGCAACCTCGGAATATCAGGCGTATACGGCCGCACCCGGGGGATATTCGCCTGAGGAAACGCAAATTTTAGTAAACTTTATCTATTGACATGATTTTATAACGACGTATTATGTTGCGAATTAAAATACCCCAGATAAGGCATATTTTACCATCTGCGCCCGGCGGGTGGGACCTCCTGCCGCCAGAGGCACCTTCTCTTCCGACCCCTTCCCTCGAGGGGCGACAGAGTCTGCCGGCAGGAAGACAGGGGCAATTCCCACGGGCGATGTCAGACCCCGGACGCCGATGGCCGGCCCCGGGACCATTCAATGCAGCGTTCTGTTCACGGAGAGAACACGAAAAAAGGAGTAATACCCATGGCACATGGACCAGCGGTAAAAATGGGCAAGGACAACGCGTCCGCCTACAAAACCAGGCTCGGAATTTGGATGTTTCTGGCCTACACCATCGTCTATGCCGGCTTCATCGTCATCAATTCCACCATGCCCTCATTGATGCAGGAAGTCATTTTCGGGCAGACCCTGGCGATCATCTACGGCTTCGGCCTCCTTCTCCTGGCGCTGGTACAGGCCGTCATCTACAACTCGCTCTGCAATCGCGCAGAAGCGCGTTTGAACAACTAGGGGGACGCCGACCATGATGTACACCACTTCACCGATTGCCATCGCCCTCTTCTTCACCTTCGTCGCCGTCGTCCTCGGCCTCTCCTTCTACCTCGGCCGCCGCACCACCTCCTCGGCCGGCTACTATGCCGCCGGCGGCAACATCCACTGGTTCGTCAACGGCATCGCCTTTGCCGGCGACTACCTCTCCGCCGCCTCCTTTCTCGGCATCTGCGGCATGATCGCCACCGCCGGTTACGACGGCTGGATGTACGCCATCGGTTACCTGGCGGGGTGGATGGTCGCCCTCTTCCTGGTCGCCGAGCCGATGAAACGCCTCGGCAAGTACACCTTCACCGACGCCCTCGACTCCAAGTTCAACTCCAAGGGGATCCAGCTGATGGCGGCGATCTCCACCCTCTGCGTTTCGGTCTTCTACCTGATTCCGCAGATGGTCGGTGCCGGCGTCCTCGTCAAGCCGCTCCTCGGCATGCCCCACTGGGTCGGCGTCTGCATCGTCGGCGTCGTCGTCACCATCATCGTTGCCACCGCCGGGATGGCTTCGACCACCTATGTGCAGTTCATCAAGGGGGCCCTCCTCCTCATCGTCTCCACCGTGGTGGTCGTCGCCCTCCTCACCCGCGGCCTCTCCACCGAGCCGAAGGGCCTGTCCAACGGCGAGCCCCACACCTTCCAGTCCCTGACCGCCTCCGTCGCCGCCGACGGTTCCCTGCAGGCCGGAAACTTTTCGGTCCCAGCCGGCTGGCGGGAGAGCGACTTCGGCAAGGCCGATCTGGTGCGTCTGACCAGCGACGGGCAGGAATCGATCTGGCACTTCGCCGCCAAGGGCGACGGCACCTACGCCCTGGAGGAGACCCTCTTCGTCACGACCAGGGCGGACGGCACCAAACTCTACAACGGCTCGGAAAAGGCTGAAGGAAGTTTCTTCCCCGTCGGCCACATCAAGGAACTCAAGATCGACGGCCAGTCCGTCGCCGAGACCGGCGCCATCGGCCCCTTCGCCTTCCTCTCCGCCATCAAGGACTCGACGGTCGTTCTCTGGGGGAAGAAGTACGTCATCGAGGGTGGAAACAAGTACGAAATCTTCTACCAGAAACCGACCGCCGGCGCCCGCGTCCTGCGCCCGGGGCTGAAGTTCAAGGTCGACAACGCCACCGGCACCGAGAAGTTCAACTTCATCTCCTTGATGCTGGCGCTCTTCTGCGGCACCGCGGCTCTCCCCCACATCCTGATCCGCTACTACACGGTGCCGAGCCAGGCGGCCGCCCGCAAGTCGACCATCGTCGCCATCGCCGCCATCGGCTTCTTCTATGTGCTGACCCTTTACCTCGGCCTCGGCGCCATGACCAACGGCGTCATCAATCTCACCGACAACAACATGAGCGCGCCGCTGCTGGCTCTCTCCTTCGGTGTCGTCCTCTTCGCCGTCATCTCGTCCCTGGCCTTTGCCACCGTCCTCGGCACCGTCTCAGGCCTGATCGTCGCCTCTTCAGGCGCCGTCGCCCACGACCTCATGGACAACTTCCTCGGCCTGCACATGACCGACGCCGGCAAGGTCAAGGCGGGGAAAATTGCCGCCGTCGTCGTCGGTTGCATCGCCATCTACCTCGGCATCGTCTTCGAAGGGATGAACGTCTCCTTCCTGGTCGGCTGGGCCTTCGCCGTCGCCGCCTCCGCCAACCTCCCGGCGATCCTCATGCTTCTCTTCTGGAAGAAGACGACCGCTCAGGGGATTACGGCTTCCATCGGCGTCGGCCTCGTCTCGGCCCTCGGGCTGATCCTGATCTCGCCGGACATGTGGGTGCGCTACGGCCTTCTCCCCGGCGACGCGCCGATCCAGATCAACAGCCCGGCGGCCATCTCCATCCCCCTCTCCTTCATCGCCCTGGTCGTCGTCTCGTTGCTGACCCAGAAGGAGCTGGCCCCCGGCGAGGTCGCCGAAACGGCCTGAAGTCAAAGGGATTGAAAATTCACAGCTGATTTGCCATACTCTTGGGCCGCCGTCTTGGCGGCCCATTTTTTTAAGGATGCACCATGAAACGCTTCCGCTTTACCCTCCTGGCGATCTGTCTGGTCCTCCTCTTTCTCGGTTGGAACGACATCTCGCTCTTTCTGCGCAACCGCGCCCCGGAGACTATCGCCGTCACGGCCCTGGAGCAAAACGGAGCCCCCAGGGAATGGCTGCACGTCACCGGCGGCACCCTCGATCTTCTCGAAGCCATTTCCACCTCAGGGAGCATCGAACTCGAAGCTCTGCTGATTCCGCTCAAGAGCGACCCCCAGGCCGGCGACTTCCGGGTCCTGGTGGAAACCCGCGAGCCCGGACTGATTAAGCTGTTCCGGACCTACCACTTCAAGCTCGACTCCGAGGAGGCGCAGGAGCGCTATCTCGACGAGCATCGGTCCGAGTTTTTCCCCCGGCAGGACGTTTCGGGGACACTGGTCACCGGCCTGATCGCCACCGGCAACCGCGACAAGCTCATGACCCTGGCCAAGGATGTCGGCATGCAGGTCACCGACGACGTGATCTTCATCGCCGAAGGGAAGGAACCCGCACGGATCCGCGGCTTTATCTTTTTTGCCCTGGCTCTGGCCGGGCTCGTCAAGTTCGCCGCCATGGGAAAAAGAAACAGCCCCCCGCAAGGAGAGGCTTAAAACGCGAAAAAGGCGGGATCGCAAGATCCCGCCTTTTTTTGTCCCCCCCTTCGCTGTTGTCAAAACCGGGCATTGCCGGGGGTGCGGGGAAAGGGGATGACGTCGCGGATATTCTCCATCCCGGTGACGTACATCAAGAACCGTTCGAAACCGAGTCCGAACCCGGCATGGGGACAGCTCCCCCAGCGGCGGGTGTCGAGATACCACCCCAGGGACGCTTCGGACACGCCCTTCCCCTTCATCCGCTCCAGCAGCACCGGCATGCGCTCCTCCCGCTGACTCCCCCCGATAATCTCCCCGACCCGCGGGACCAGAAGGTCCATCGCCGCCACCGTGCGGCCGTCGTCGTTGAGGCGCATGTAGAAGGCCTTGATTCCCTCCGGGTAATCGGTGACGAAGACCGGCCCGCCGATGATCGTCTCGGTCAGATACCGCTCGTGCTCCGACTGCAGATCGAGTCCCCACTCGAGGGGGAATTCGAAGGGGTGCCCCGACCGCTTCAGGGCCGCCACCGCCTCGCCGTAGCTCAGGGTTTCAAAGGTCGCCTCCGCCAGGGTTTCGAGCTTGGCGATGAGCCCCGGCTCGACGCGCTCGTTGAAAAAAGCCAGGTCGGCGCCGCAGTGCTCCAGGGCGTAGCGCACCAGGAAGCGCAGGAAGTCTTCGGCGAGGCGGCAGTCGGCGGCGAGGTCGGCAAAGGCCATCTCCGGCTCGATCATCCAGAATTCGGAGGCGTGACGGCTGGTGTGGGAATTCTCGGCGCGAAAGGTCGGACCGAAGGTGTAGATGTCGGAAAAGGCCATGGCAAAGAGCTCCCCTTCGAGCTGGCCGCTGACCGTAAGCCCCGTCTTCTCGCCGAAAAAATCGTCCTTCCACAGGACATCTCCCTTCTCCAGGGGGGGACGCCGGGGGTCGAGGGTGGTGACGCGGAACATCTCCCCGGCCCCCTCGCAGTCGTTGGCGGTAATGATCGGGGTATGCACGCAGAGGAAGCCCCGCTCCTGAAAAAAGCGGTGGACGGCAAAGGAGAGGGCGCTGCGCAGGCGGAACACGGCGCCGAAGGTGTTGGACCGGGGGCGCAGGTGGGCGATGCTCCGCAGGTATTCGAGGGTGTGACGTTTCTTCTGCAGCGGGTAGTCGCCGTCCGCCTCGCCGAGAACCCGGACCTCCCGGGCCCGGAGCTCCCACTGCTGACCGCTCGCCGGCGACGGCACCAGATCCCCTCTTGCCTCGATACACGCCCCGGTGCCGAGGCGGCCGAGTTCGGCGAAATTGGCCAGAGACGGCTCGATGACCACCTGGATCCCGTCGAGGCAGGAGCCGTCGTTGAGGGCGATGAAGGTCACCTCCTTGGCCCGGCGCACGGTGCGCACCCATCCCTGCAGCAGAACCCCGTCCCTGGCTGCGGCACTGGCCAGCGCCGCAGCGATGCGCATTTTTGCCGACAATCCGTCCATCTTTTCTCCCCCCTGTGCATGCATAGAACCTCAGCTGACCACGCCTGCGGGCGATTGTCAATCCTTGCCGCACCGCTCTTGCCCGGCGGCATAACCCTGTTAATATTAATCGACTTTAGGGTCCATTCCGGATTTACCCTTCCCCTGGCGGCAGGGAGCCGATGCAAAAGCGCCTCGCAAAAAAATCCAACCTCGCGTTCCTCGAGCACAAGAGGCGGCAGATCGTCGTCTACGCCCTTGTGTACACCCTGGCGGCCTCCCTTCTTCTGGCGGCGGTGAGCATCCTCCCCCTGGTCAAGCTTTTGAAGGAACAGGAGGAAGGGAGTCTCCTCCAGGGGGCGAAGACGCGCACCCTGGCCATCGAGGAACACCTCTCCCGCCTCGCCGACATCGCCGGCCAGATCACCAGCCGCTCCGTGATCCGCGACCGGCTCGACGACTACCGCCAGGGGAAGGAAAGCCTGGCGGATCTCGAGGCCTTCACCCGTCCGCGCCTGCGGGACGCGATGCAGCACGCCCCTGAAGTCTCGGGCATCTCCCGCTTCGACGACCGCGGGAAGCTCGTCGCCCGCACCGGGATCCCCCTCCCCCCGGAGATCCGCCCTCCGGCGCCAGCGGTTGCCGAGACGACCTTTTCCGACCCGGTCACCATCGGCAACGATCTCTACCTAGCGGTGAGCGCGCCGATTTTTCATGCCGGCAAAAGGATCGGCACCGACATCGTCCTCTTTACCCTCTACAAATTGCAGGGGATCCTCTGGGATAGGGAAAGTCTCGGCAATACCGGCAACGCTCACCTCGGCGGGGGAAGCGCCGGTACGCCGACGATCTTTTTTCCCGGCTGCCGGGATGAAAGGGAAGTCTACAACAGACCGATCACCGAGCCCCTGTTTCTCGAAGCGATGCGCCGCAGTGCCAGGGACGAATCGGGGATCCTTCGTTCCGGCGACAACGGTGGCCCGAGGCACCTTCTTCTGGCCTACACCCCGGTCCGGCAGGGACGCTGGGTGCTCCTGATGACGATGAACGAACAGGAACTCTATTCCCGGGTGAACCGCCAGCTGCTTTCCGTCGGTCTGGTGGCTGTGGTGCTGGCCCTCTGCGCCGGCGCCGGGATGGTGCTCCTGCTGCGGCCCCTCACCGGCAAGGTGCTGATCTATTCGCGGGCCATGGAAAAACTCAACCGGGTTCTTCAGGAGCAGATCAGCGACCGGAAGCAGGCTGAAGAAAACCTGCGCCGCAGCGAACTCGGCTGGGAACTGACCTTCGAGTCGATCACCGATGCGGTGATGATCCTCGACACCCATGGCCGGCCGTTGAAAATGAACTCGGCGGCCGCCACTTTCCTCCGGGACCTCACCGGAACAGAAGGGGGAGAGGGGGTGTCTCTGGGCCTTCTCGGCATCGGCGGCACGGAGGAGCCGTCTCCCTTTTCCCGCATGCTGGAGAGCCGGCGCCCCGAGACCGGAGAACTCTTCGACCCGAACAACCGCCGCTACTTCACCATCGCCGTCTACCCGCTGCTGGACGAAGACGGGGAATTGCTCGGCGGGGTGCATATCGCCCACGACAAAACGGAGCAGAAGAACCTGGAGCAGATGAAGGACGACCTCCTCTCCTCGGTCAGCCACGAAATGCGCACCCCCCTCACCGCCATGCTCGGATTCACCGAATTCCTGCTGGAACATGAAGTCGACCGGGACAGGCAGAGGGACTACCTGCAGACGGTGCACAAGGAAACGGAACGCCTCAGCGAGCTGATCGGCAACTTTCTCGACCTGCAGCGCCTCCAGGCCGATCTCAACCATTATTCCTTCGAGCCCTTTGACGTCGCCCAACTCCTCGGGGAGGCCGCCCACCTCTTTTCCGTTGCCTCGAAGGAGCACTCCGTCGCCCTGGAGCTCCCCCCGGAACCGATTCGGGCCCGGGGCGACTACAACCGCCTCCTCCAGGTCCTGAAAAACCTCCTCGGCAACGCCATCAAGTATTCCCCCGGCGGCGGCACCATCCACCTCGGCGCCGAGGAGGAGGAGGACCGGGTGAGAATCTGGGTCAGGGACGACGGCATGGGGATCCCCCAGCAGGCCCTGGACAAAATCTTCACCAAGTTCTACCGGGTGGATGACAGCGTAAGGCGAATGCCGGGGGGGGTCGGCCTCGGACTGGCGTTGGCCCGGGAGGTCCTGCGGGCCCACGGGGGACGGATCTGGGCGGAGAGCGCCCTGGGAAAGGGGAGCGCCTTCTATTTCACCCTCCCGTCCCTCGCCGCCGAAAAAAAAACGGCGGCAGAATAAATCCGCCGCCGCCCCTTGTCAGCTGTGCTCTTTTGTTTTGTGGAAGACGATGTCGGGCCACTGCTCGATGACGTAGCCGAGACGCCATTCGCTGGGGGCGAGGAAGGCGAGATTCCCCTCGGCGTCGAGGGCGAGGTTCCCCTGGTTCTTCTTTTCGAATTCGTTGAATTTTTTCTGGTCGGCGCAGCTCACCCAGCGGGCGGTGGCAAACTCGATCCCTTCGTACAGGGCATCGACTCCGTACTCGTCCTTGAGCCGGGCGACGATGACATCGAACTGCAGCACCCCCACGGCGCCGAGGATGTAGTCGCTGCTCATCAGCGGCCGAAAGAGCTGCACCGCCCCCTCTTCGGCCAACTGGAGCAAACCCTTGTCGAGCTGCTTGGTCTTCATGGGATTCTTCAGGCGCACCCGGCGGAAATGTTCGGGGGCGAAACTGGGGATGCCGGTGAACTTGAGGGGCTCCTTGTCGCTGAAGGTATCGCCGATCTTGATGGTGCCGTGGTTATGAATGCCGATGATGTCGCCGGGCCAGGCCTCTTCGATATTGGTGCGGTCCTGGGCCATGAAGATGGTGGCATTGGCGATCTGCACGTCCTTGCCGATGCGGTGATGGCGCACCTTCATCCCGCGCCTGAATTTGCCGGAGCAGATCCGCAGAAAGGCGATGCGGTCGCGGTGTGCCGGATCCATGTTCGCCTGGATCTTGAAGACGAAGCCGGAAAATTCCTCCTCGTAGGGGGAGACCATGCGGGTGGCGGTGGCCCGGGGACCGGGACCGGGAGCCTGCTCGACGAAGGCGTCGAGGAGTTCCTGGACCCCGAAGTTGTTCACGGCGCTGCCGAAGAAGACCGGGGTCTGGTTTCCCTTGAGGTATTCGGCGGGATCGAAGGGGCTGGCCGCCCCCTCGAGGAGTTCGATATCGTTCCGCAGTTCGGCGGCCTGGCTGCCGAGGAGCTCGTCTAGACGCGGATCGGCGAGGTCCTCGATGACGATCCCGTCGGAAAACCGGGTTTCCTGCCCCGGAACAAAGAGATGGAGCTGCTTGCGGTAGAGGTTGTAAGTGCCGCGAAAACACTTCCCCATGCCGATCGGCCAGGAGAGGGGGGCGCATTCGATCTGCAGCGTCTCCTCGATATTGGAGAGGAGATCGAGGGGATCGAGTCCTTCGCGGTCGAGTTTGTTGATGAAGGTCATGATGGGGGTGTTGCGCATGCGGCAGACCTCCATCAGCTTTTCGGTCTGGGTCTCGACCCCCTTGCCGCTGTCGATGACCATGAGCGCCGAGTCGACGGCCGTCAGAACCCGGTAGGTATCCTCGGAGAAGTCCTGGTGACCCGGGGTGTCGAGGAGATTGACCTCGTAGTCGCGGTAATTGAATTTCATCACCGAGGAGGTCACGGAAATGCCGCGCTCGCGCTCCATCGTCATCCAGTCGCTGGTGGCGTGCCGGGAGGCCTTGCGCGCCTTCACCGCACCGGCCATCTGAATCGCGCCGCCGAAAAGGAGCAGCTTTTCCGTGAGGGTGGTCTTGCCGGCGTCGGGGTGACTGATAATGCCAAAAGTGCGGCGGCGATCGATTTCCTGCTGGTTGTGTTTCTTCACTGCGATCCTCAATCTGCTGATTCCGGTGATCCTCGACGGCGACGAAAAATACGGGACCATCCCGGGCCCGGTCGACCTGTGATAATAACTCAAAAATGCCGCCGGGGTCAATCCCGCCTTGCGTTGTCGAAACAATCCCGGCACACTTAAAAGAAAATTTGCTCCCCGAACCTGGAAAGGCAACTCATGGCAAAAAAAAGACTGATAGTGATCGGTGGCGACGCTGCGGGGATGAGCGCGGCCGCCAAAGCAAGGCGCCTCGATGCGGACCTTGGGATTACCGTTTTCGAACGCTCTCCCCACACCTCCTATTCGGCCTGCGGCATGCCCTACTACATCGCCGGCATGGTCGAAAAGGTCGAGGATCTGATCTCCCGCACCCCCGAGGTTTTCCGCGACAAATACAGTATCGACGCCCGCATCCTCCACGAGGTCACGGCCATCGACCCGGCCGCCGGGCGGGTACAGGTCGTCGATCGCCAGAGCAGGAAGGAATCCTGGGAACCCTACGACCAGCTCCTCATCGCCACCGGCGCCCTCCCCTTCTGTCCCGAACTCCCCGGCTCGGACGCCCGGGGGATCTTCGGACTCTCCACCTTGCAGAGCGGGATCCGGGTACGCCGGGCTCTCGACGAGGAGAAACCGCGGCGGGCGGTGGTCGTAGGCGGCGGCTACATCGGCCTGGAGATGGCCGAAGCCCTGATCCGGCGGGGGCTGGAGGTTTCCCTGATCCAGCGCGGACCGCAGGTGATGGAGACCCTCGATGCGAAGATGGGGGCCCTGATCTCGGAGGCGCTGCGGGAAATCGGCGTACAGCTCTACCTTGAGGAGTCGCTGACCGGATTCGAGGTCCAGGACGGCCGGGTGACCGCCGCCGTGACGACCAACCGCACCCTGCCGGCGGACATCGTCATCCTCGGCATGGGGACCCGCCCCAACACAGCCCTGGCCGCAGCGGCCGGGATTCCCCTCGGCGTCAAGGGGGCCCTGAAGGTCAACGCCCGCATGCAGACGGAAACTTCCGGCATCTGGGGGGCGGGGGACTGCGCCGAATCCTTTCACCTGGTCAGTCGGGAGCCGGTGCACATCGCCCTCGGCACCATCGCCAACAAACAGGGGACCGTCGCCGGCACCAATCTCGGGGACGGCTACGCCACCTTTCCCGGGGTGGTGGGGACGGCGGTGAGCAAAATCTGCAAATACGAGGTCGCCCGCACCGGACTGCAGGAGAGGGATCTCCTCAGGCTCGGCCTGCAATACGACACGGCGACGATCAAGAGCCGCACCCGGGCCGGCTATTATCCCGGAGCGGGGCACATCACCGTCAAGCTCCTCGCCGAAAAGGGGAGCGGCCGCCTCCTCGGCGGACAGATCGTCGGCCTCGAAGGGGCGGCCAAACGCATCGATATCCTCGCCACCGCCCTTCACGCCGGGATGACCGTGCAGCAGATCGTCGATCTCGACCTCTCCTACGCCCCCCCCTTCTCCCCGGTGTGGGACCCGGTTCAGACCGCCGCCCGGCAGCTGATCTAACCGGGAAACTGCCAGCGAATCCACAGCCACAGCGCCGCCATCCCCAGGGTGATCAGGGTGACCGGCACTCCGACCCGGAGGTGCTCCCGCCAGGAGATCGCCACCCCGAGACGGGCGGCCTGGTCGATGACGATGATGTTGGCGATACTGCCGACGACGAGAAGATTCCCCGCCAGAGTGCTTGCCAGAGCGAGGACCGCGCCGGAGAGGGGGTGGTCGGCGAGGGGGAGGAGGAGCATCACCGCCGGGACGTTGGAGACCAGGTTGGAGAGGGGGACGGTCAGGGCGAAGAGCCAGGCGGGACGGGCGAGATCGACCCCCGCCCGCTGCAGCAGGGCGAAACCGCCGCCGAGGAGTCCTGAAGATGCCAGGGCGTGATTGACCACGAAGAGGCCGATGAAGAGGATCAAAAGGTGCCAGTCGACGAGGGCGAGGATGTTGCCGGAGCGCATGCGCCGGCTGCAGAGGAGGATCCCCGCCGCCGCCAGGGCCAAAACCTCCCGCGGCCAGGGGGCAAAGAGAAAGGCGGCCGTCAGCAGGACGACCACCAGAACCCCCTTGCCGCTCTGCCAGCGGTCGAAGGGAGGGGCCTGCGGTTCGACGACGACGGTGCCACGGAGCCAGTCGCTTCCCACCTGACGGCGCACCACCCACCACACCGCGACCAGGCCGCAGAGAGCGGGAGGGACGGCATCGAGAAGGTAGCCGCCGAAGGAGAGGCGGAGGGTCTGGCCGATGAGCATGTTCTGCGGATTGCCGATCAGGGTGGCGGCCGAGCCGACATTGGCGGCGCAGGCCAGGGCGAGGAGAAACGGCCTTGGGTCGAGGCCGCGGCGGGAGCAGCCGACGACCAGGATCGGCGCCATGGCCAGGCAGACGATGTCATTGGCCAAAAGGGCCGAGAGGAGGCCGGCGGTGAGGACCAGCAGCGCCAACAGGCGCGAAGGGGGGATATCCGTTGCCGCCAGGCGCCCCGTCAGTTCCGAGTAGAAGCCGCCGAGGCGCAGCTGCGCCGAGACCACCATCAGCCCGAAGAGAAGTGCAAGGGTTGATCCGTCAAGAGCCCCCCAGGCCTGGCCCGGGGTGAGCTTCCCCGTCGCCAGCAGGGCGATGGCCCCGAGGAGCGCCACGCCGGTGCGGTCGAGGGCCAGCCCCGGCACCTTCCCCAGAATCATCCCCCCATAGACGACAAGAAAAATCGCCAGAACCGTACTGTCCAAGAAAGCGCACTCCGAAATCGGCAAGGGTTGAGAAAACGGTCGACGAGGTCAATCGTCCGTACCGGCAACGGCCCCGACTCCGGTGGACCGGGCGAGGAACAGGGGGGCGGATATCTCGGGAAGGAGGTTTCGCCGCACGATTTCCTTCTTCACCCTCTCCAGGATGTCGCTGGCCAGGAGGCGCTCGAAACGGACATCGAGGACATAGGCCTTGATGCGGAACCGGCTGAGAAAGGCGCGATCGAAGTGATCGTCCACCATGACGATGATCGGCTTTTTGAGGTAGACATAGGGGGAGCAGGCGGCGGCTTCGGCGGCCAGAGCCTTGACTTCCTGGACATCGACGGTCGCCGGGAGGTGAAATTCGGTGACGACCATCTCATCCAGGGATCCGTTGTTGGCATTGGACACCGCCACGCTCAGAACCAGGGCGTTGGGGAGGGTCACCGCGCTGTCATCGAAGGTCTGAAGACGGGTGGACCGCAGGCCGATGTTGGTCACCTCGCCGTATTGGCCGCCAACATCGACCATGTCTCCGACCCGAAAGGGGCGGTCGAAGAGGATGAGGATGCCGGCGATGATATTCCTGATCAGGTCCTGGGCCCCGAGACCGAGGGCGAGGCCGACCCCGGCGCTGATGGCAACCAGGGTATTCATCGGCGGCTGGACGATGCCGAAGATGATGAAAGCGACGGCTCCGACCCAGAGAACGAGTCGCAGTACCGGATAGAAGCTGGCGATGAAGAGCCGGGATCGACTGAATTTTCTCGCCAGCCAGTTCGAGAGGATGCGCAATCCCCAGACCACCCCCCAGACCATGAAAAAAAAGACCAGTGCTGACGTGATCTTGGTGAAGGAAAACTGTTCGATGAGTGTCTTGAGTGTCTCGTCCGGCACGGTCTACCCCTCTAGTAAAGAATATTCATCGATTGAAGGGTGGCGGTCACCGGCCCGAAGAAGATCGGGTTGAAGGTATAGCTCACCGGCAGCTCGCAGTTCTTGCCCCCCTGGATCATCAATAGGTTCAGCTGGGCGAGATAACCGAGGACAAGGCGGCTCTCCAGGAGGGTGCAGCGAAAGATGGAGCCATGTTCCTCGGGAGAAAGCCCGCCGTGGCTGACCACTTCGGCAAGGGCGAAGAGATACTTTTGGTCCAGGGCGCGAAGGGCTCCGTAGCTCAGCTTGGCGAGAGGGCTGACTTTGAGGATCGCCTCTTCGGCATCATAATCCAGGCTGAGCAGCCAGTAAAAAAGAGCCGCTTCAATATTGCCGCCACTGGCCACAAAGAGTTCGTGAAAGAAGCGGTCCTCAAGACTTTTTTTCGTCTCGGCGGAGTCCGCCGCCGGCTCCCCTTCCCTGGGAAGAAAAGCCAGGGGAAGTCCCGAGGTCTCCTGACGCAGCAGGATAGCCGCGCGGATCGTCTCCTGCGAGTGAAACAGAGTCGGGACCTGGTGGGTGAAGTAGCGGCTCATACCCAGGAGATAATCGAGACGCTGCCAGGCCACCTTGCGAAAGGTGACCACCCAGAGAAGGTGGCGCCGGGTCGCCATCAACACATAGAGAAATGCCTCCACCCCCCGCCGTCCGCCGATAGTTCGCAAAAAGATGTTGTGCCCCTGTTCGATAATAAGGATCTTCCCTGGACGACTGTGCAAAAACTCGACGACCTCGTCCAGACCGCCAAAGGGTTCGCCGGGACGAAACCACTCGGCAAAAAGATGCAGCACATCACTTTCGCCGCGCAGGCGTCGGGCAATGATTTTCCGGTCGACCTCCGCCTCGAAACCGAATTCGCTCTCGAAGGAGTTCACCAGCGATGTCTTGCCGCTCCCCTCGGGACCGATCACGGCAACGCTGCATGCCCGACCGGCCGCCCAGCGCTGGTAGAGCCCTTCGAAGGTGGTCAGTTCATCCTCTCGGGCGACAAGAAACTCCCGATTCTTCAGCGGACCCAGGGTGTAGAGGCGCCGGAAGAGGAGGGGCAGCTTCTCGGCCCGCAACAGCACCTCGGCCGGGGAAGGGAGATCGGTGAATTGCAGCAGGGTCTGCTCGGGGGGGGTCTCCCACCCGAGCAGAGCTGCAAGGCGCCCTTTCAGAGCGACAAGACGCGAACGGATCCCCCCGACGTATTGCACCCAGTCCCGCCGTTCCTGAGCCAAAAGTTTCTGCAGCCGCCGAGACAGTCGAGTCGGCAGCCGCTTCAGGCTCCGCCCGAAACGCAGAAACCGGGAGCGCAGAAACCCCGCCCACTCGAGCTCGGCGGCAGGGGCGACGTGCAGCAGGACCCACTCCTCTTCCATGCCGGAGGGAATCGTTCGCAGAAAATCCCGCAGGGCCGCACCGAGCGTGAAGAGCTTCTTCCGGGCATCGTCCAGGGCGGCCAGGGTCAACATCCTGGCGCCGTCAAGACGGGGAAAAAGATCCTCGACTTCGGCAGGTTCCACGGCGGAAGTCGAGACACCCTCCTCCAGTTCCGCGGCCGCCGTCTCCAGGTGAAAGCGCACCCCGCGCCAGAGCGCGGCAAGAGCCGCTGCGGAGGCCGCGTAGGTCTCTTCATAACCGCGCACCAGGGGGTGAGAGGAAAGATCTTCCACAGAGGGAAGGACCCGGGTCACCAGCGCCCTCAGGGGGATTTTCCTCGGGGGGAGGAGTCTGAGCCCGTGCCTGGGCTGGATCAGCTCGGCGGGGAGTGCTGCGACGGCCTCCTGCTGCGCCCGGAGCACGTTTTCGACCAGGGAAAGAACAAGCTTTTTTTTCGGAGCGAATTGAAACAATTCACGCTCCAGGGCAGGCTGCATCTTCTTGCCGAGGAACACCAGAAACCCGTCGATCTCGTCGGCGGTTTTTTTCAGGGCCGCCCCCGAACAGGGTCTGTCCGCCGAGGCAAGGTCGAAGGTGGCCGTCAGGCGCTTCAGGCCGCTGTCGAATTCGGCCGCCGCCTCGGCGAAGGCTTTTTCAAGGAGAGCATCGGCCTCGGCAAGACGCCCGGCCGCATCCACAGTGGTCTGGCGCTCCCGCTCTTTCAGGGACCGGAAGAACTCCGCAAGCATCTCGCTGTTCTCTTTTCTTGTCGCAGTCTCTGTTGTCGACGGCGGCGCGGCATGATCCCGGCTCTTTTTCACAAACAGTCTCCGTTGCGGTTAACCTTCCAGACCTGAATATTCCATTGTGCCCCTGGCGCTACAGCCATTTTTTCCTGCGGAAGAAAAGGAGCATCCCCGCGGCACTCGCAATCATCAGCAGCCAGAGGAGGGGATAGCTGTATTTCCAGTGCAGCTCGGGCATGTACTCGAAATTCATGCCGTAGATCCCGGCAAAGAAGGTCAGGGGAATGAAGATGGTGGCGATGATGGTCAGCACCTTCATCACCTCGTTCATCCGGTTGCTGACGCTGGACAGATAGAGGTCGAGCATCCCCGAGATGATGTCGCGAAAGGTCTCCACCGTGTCGATCACCTGGATGGTGTGGTCATAGATGTCGCGCAGGTAAAGTCCGACCCCTTCGGTCACCAGGGGCGACTCCTCCCGCTGCAGGCTGCTGACGACTTCGCGCAGGGGCCAGATCGACCGACGCAGGAGAATCATCTCCCGCTTGAAATGGTGGATTCGGGTCATCGTGTCCCGCCCCGGATCGAGGACCAATTCCTCCTCGAGAATTTCGATCTCGTCACCGATCTTCTCCAGGATGGCGAAATAACTGTCGACGATGGAATCGATCAGGGCGTAAGCCAGGTAGTCGGCACCCATCCGGCGGATGCGCCCCTTGCCGAGGCGCAGGCGCTCGCGGACGGCGTCGAAGACATCCCCCTGCCGCTCCTGAAAGGAGATGACGTACCCCGGTCCGAGAATCAGGCTGACCTGCTCGGTGCTGATCTCGCCGCGCTCGCCGTTGAACTGGAGCATCTTCAGAACCAAAAAGATGTAATCGTCGTAATTTTCGAACTTGGGGCGATGTTCGGTGTCGAGGATGTCCTCCTGCACCAGGGGATGCAGACCGAATCCGTTGGCCAGCGCCTCGATCTGGCCGATTTCATGGATGCCGTCGACATTGATCCAGCTCACCGTCGGCGTCTCCTTGTACGAACAGCATTCGGCAATCTCTTCGCCGGAAAGAGCCCGCTCTTCAAGGTGTTCCGAGGTGTAATCGAGGATCTGCACCCGGATGCGTTCGGCCTTGCGCTCGCCGACGTGAACCAGGGTCCCGGGAGCCGACCCGGCGATCTTCGGCGTTTTCTTGACGAGTTTCTTTCTGCGCATCCTCACTCTCCATGCCGCCTGCCGCGCCGGGCAGAGGGGGGAAATAGCCATCAAGCCTGCTCAACTATAACCGAAAAACCTAATGATTAAAGGAGTATTTGCCCTCCCTCGCCTCTTTTGCCGACACCCCCGCTCCGCCGCCCGTCGCGGGGGCGTGACCAGGGCGTCCGGCAAGAGGAGCGGCGCTTTTGAACGCCGGCGATGAAACAAGGCGACCGCAGGACCCTCGACCGGGGTGAACAAATCGGCTACAATCTCGGCCATGATCCCGATTCTCCTCCTCTATCTCCTCACCCTGGCCTGCCGCCTGCTACTGCGCACCCTCAATTTACGCCATCTGGCCCGGCACGGAGAGATCGTTCCGCCGGGATTCGAAAAAGCCATCGACGGCCAACTTCTCTCCCGAAGCTGCGCCTACACCGGCGCCTTAAGCCGCCTCGGCCTCTGGCAGATGCTGGGTGGGAACCTCGTCCTCCTCGCCTTTCTCTTCGGCGGCGGCCTCGTCCTCTACGACCGCTGGATCGGCGATTTCGTCCCCTCCTTCGTCGGCGGCGGGGTCGTCTTTTTCCTCGGCCTGCAGCTCTCGGCCACCGTTTTCACCCTCCCCTTCTCTTTCTATCGCACCTTCGTCATCGAGGAGCGCTACGGTTTCAACGCCACGACGCCCCGTCTGTGGCTGGCCGACCTCCTCAAGTCGAGCCTGATCTCCGCTGTGATCCTGAGCCTGATGACCGCCGCAGCCCTGGCCCTCGTCGCCGGAAGCCCGCAGCTCTGGTGGCTGGCCGTCTGGGTCCTGTTCACCCTGACCTCCCTCTTTCTCATCCTTTTCTCCCCGGTCCTCATCGAGCCGCTCTTCTTCAAATTCGAACCGGTCGGAAGGGAGCCGCTGCGGACGAAAATCGAGGGGTTGACGGGGCGGGCGGGCCTGCGGGTGAGCCGGGTCCTGCAGGTCGACGCTTCCCGTCGCAGCCGGCATTCCAACGCCTATTTCACCGGCATCGGCCGGGTCAAGCGCATCGTCCTTTACGACACCCTTCTCGAGGAAATGAACGACGACGAGATCCTCGCCATCCTTGCCCACGAGGCGGGACACTGGACGTTGGGACACATCAGAAACCGCCTGCTGTGGAGCGGACTCCTGTCCCTGGCCGTCTGTTACGGGAGCTTTTTGCTTCTCGGATGGAAGGGACTCCCCGGCCTTCTCGGCCTGGAGCAGGCCTCTTTTTTCGCCCGGGTGGTCATCCTCGCCTTTGTCGCCCGGCTGGGGGCCTTTTTCCTCACCCCGGCGCAAAGTTACCTCTCCCGCCGCCACGAACGGCAGGCCGACGACTATGCCGCCGCCCTCTCGGGGAAGCCGGAAGCCCTCGCTTCGGCGCTGGTCAAACTCTCCCGGAACAATCTCGCCAACCTCCACCCCCACCCCCTTTATTCGGCCTTCTACGACTCCCATCCGCCGGTGGTGCAACGGGTGGCGCAGCTCGACGCCGCAGCCAGAGGGCACCGGGCACCTCGAAAAACGAAAGGGAGAAAATAGAGCGGCTCAGCGGTGCCGGGCCAGGTCCTCGTGACGACGGTAGGCGGCGAGGAAGCGGGCGTCCTCGGCGTAGGTGACGGGATAGATGGTCGGCACCGGCTGGTGCACCAGGTTGCGATCGACGTTGACGAAGGTGAAGAGGCAGGAGTTGGAGAGGGCCTTGGTGGTGCGGTCGCGGCTGATGCGCTCGATGCTCGCCTCGACGCCGATGGAGGTGCGTCCGGTGTAAACGACCCGGCTGGTGTAGTGGAGCTTGTCGCTGAGGCGCACCGGATGAAAGAAATTGATGCGGTTGACCGCGGCGATCACCGGGCGTTCCGGAGCCACC
This sequence comes from Desulfuromonas soudanensis, assembly GCF_001278055.1. Taxonomy (NCBI): domain Bacteria; kingdom Pseudomonadati; phylum Thermodesulfobacteriota; class Desulfuromonadia; order Desulfuromonadales; family Desulfuromonadaceae; genus Desulfuromonas; species Desulfuromonas soudanensis. The sequence goes on from NZ_CP010802.1 coordinate 3,352,364, forward strand.
AGTTCGGCGCAGATCGAGGAGAGCTCGTAGGCGCGGCGGATCAGATAGCCGCCGAAGATCGTCGTCGGCACGTTTTCCTGCTCGGGGTACATCCGCTCCCAGGAATCGGTCACCAGGGAGCCGGCGAGGATTCCGGCAAAACCCGACTGCTCCTGCTCGCGGTGCAGCCGCGCCAGAAGCTCGAACTCCTCGCGACTCGGCGGCTCGAGGGCGGCGGCGCTCTCGGCGCGATAGGCCTCCCTCCCGGCGATGGCCTGCTGGGCCCGGCGCTTTTCCAATTCGTCCCGGTACTCCAGAGGCGGGAGGGGAATCCCCCGGGCCTCTTCCCCCTCCAAGGAGCGGGCCACCATGGTGAAGTAGCAGGAGGCGACGTGAATGGCCGGTTCTCCCGTCTGCTCGACGCGGATCCCCACCTCCATGGAGGTGCGGCCGACATGGTTGATCTGGGCGTAGAAGCTGAGATCGCGGGTCACGTCGGCGGCGTGGCGCACGAGGATGTTGTCGATGGCCGCCGTCACCACCCGCGCCCCGGGCGCAAAGCGCCGCACATAGCCGAGGGCGGTATCCTCGGCGAGCTTGTCGAGGACTTCGAGGAGGAGACCGAAACGCAGATTCCCCTGGAGAGGTTCGTCGACCACCATGAAGCGGCGGCGCAGAGCCGGGTCGCTCCCCAGGGGGAGGGTGCGGGTCAGGGACGTATCCTTGGGACGGAGCATGGCAGTTGTCCTGGAAAAACGGGATCAGTGGGGCAGGCGGACGAGGGTCTCCTCGAGCCTGAGGAGCCGGCGGTCGATCTCATCGAGGCGCCGCAGAATCTGCTGATTGGTCGTGTCGGCCAGGGCGGCCTGCAACAGCGGACCGATGAGTTCGGGATGGTTCTGCGCGTAACCGGCGCCGAACTGGCCGTCGATCTGGGCGACGATGGTGGCCATGGGGTTTGGGGTCGAAGGAGCGGCGCTTTCCCGGGGAGCATCCGCCTCGGCGATGACCAGTTCCGGCTCCCCTTCGTCCGCGCCGCCGGCTCCCTCCTCCCCGGAGGGGGGGGAACTCCCGACGAGGGGAGCCTTGTCCTCCTCCTCGATTTCGCCGCCGGCCGCAGCGGCGGAAGGAGGATCGAGGTCGGCAAAGCCCATTTCCAGTCGGGCCAGTCCCCGCACCGCCGCCGGTTCGACGGGTACCGGTTTCACCGCCGGCTCGACGGCACCCATCTCCGGAGGGGGAGTCTTCTCAGCCGAAAGGGGCGCAGGGGACTTTTCGGCGACGGGAGGAGAGGGGGGCGGCGGCGCAGCGGACCTCTCCTCCGGGGCCGGACGGAGGGGGGAAGGGACGGGTGCGGCCGGGGCGGGTGGGGGCGAAGCGACCGCCCGGAGGGGTGCCGGATTGGCCGAAGGAGAAACTTCCCGGGAGAGTGCGGCCGAGCGCGGGGAGAGAGAAGAGGTTTCCGTCTCGCTGCCGAGCCTGATGGTCATGCCGCACTTGGAGCATTTGACGACCTTGCGGAGCAGGTTCCCCGTCTCGGGTGGAATCTTCCTGCCGCATTCGGGACATTTAATTTCCGCCTTGTTCGACCGCATCGACTCTCCTGCCTTTCATTTGTGGAAAAGCTTAACATTCCCGCCGAGCAGGCACAACTCAAGATATGGATCAGGGCCTCAAATCCATGCCTTCGGCGCCGGAGAAGGCCGCTGAACTCTTGCCATGGCTCCCGGACCCGGCCCGGCAAAGGAGAGGAGGCTGAACCCGACGGCTGCAACCCGTCCCCGATAAAGCATAACAGATCCCGATTCGTGCAGGGATTTCCATCAGGATTAACTATTGGACATCCGCCCCCCGGCGCTGCTAGCCTCCCGCCATACATTCCCACTCGAGGAGCGCCGCAATGAAACGCTTGTTCACTCTGTTCCTGACCCTCCTCGCCGCCCTGGCCGGGACCTGCGCCCTGGCCGCAAGCCAGGGGGGGACCGTCACCCAGGTGTTCGACCTCTCCGCCCGGACGGAGCCCGGGGAGACCCGACTCTGGATCCCCTATCCGGTGTCGGATGCCAATCAGGTCGTCAGCGCCGTGCGCATCGACGGCGATTACGCCGAGGCGGCGGTCTACACCGACCGCGTCTTCCGGACGCCGATGCTCTTTGCCCGCTGGGCCGATGGGGCCAAGAGCCGCAAGCTGACCTTTGCTTTTGCCGTCGAGCGCCAGGAGGTCATTCGCCGCGATTTTCCCGCCCGGGAAGGGGCCTGGGATCCCGCCGACTACGCCCCCTACCTGGAGGCGACCGCCCTCGGCCCCATCGACGGCGCCGTCAAGGTCCTCGCCGATCGCATCACCCGGGGACAGGGGACCGTCGCCGGCAAGGCGCGGGCGATCTACGACTGGACCTGCGACAACATGTACCGGGACCCCAAAACCCGCGGCTGCGGCCCGGGGGACGTCTGCACCCTGCTGACGGCTCCCGGCGGCAAATGCGCCGACATTCACTCGGTCTTCGTCGCCCTCGCCCGGGCCGCAGGCGTCCCCGCCCGGGAAGTCTTCGGCATCCGCCAGGGGAAGGGCTCGGAAGAGGAGATCACCGGCTGGCAGCACTGCTGGGCCGAGTTTTTCCTCCCCGGCTACGGCTGGGTCCCCGTCGACCCGGCGGATGTGCGCAAGAAGATGCTTACGGAGAATCTCGCCCCCGAATCCCCCGAGGCAGCCGAATACCGGGCCTACTTCTGGGGTGGGATCGACCCCTACCGCATCGCCCTCGGACACGGCCGCGACCTGACCCTCAACCCGCCCCAGCAGGGGGCTCCGGTCAATTACCTGATGTACCCCTACGCCGAGATCGGCGCGACGACCCTCGACTGGCTCGATCCGAAGACCTTCGGCTACCGCATCACCTGGCGCCCCCATTAGCCCCGGCTCCAGCCTGACAGACAGAGAAAGGGCCGCCCTGCCGGGCGGCCCTTTTTTTTCACCGACGAATCCGTCGTCTCAGGAAATCCGGATCTGCAAAAGATCGCCGAGACGACGGAAGCTCTCCTGCCATTCTCCGTTTTCGCCGCCGGAGAGGGGTTTCAGGGCATGGTGGGTGTCCCAGTAGAGGTTCTGTGCCTTCCAGAGATCGACCTCGAGGGGAAAGGCCTGCAGGACCTCGAGGGTTTCGATGATGGTCAGGAGGAGCGCCATGTTGCGCGGTGTGCGGGAGAGTTTCTCCATCTGCCGCAGCAGCTGGCGCCCGGCGGCCAGGGGGAGCATCGGGTCGTCGAGGGTGAGTCCGAGCTTTTCCACCTCCTCGGCCAGGTCGTGCAGCCGGCGGGGATGCAGGGGACCGTTTTCGAGGAGATCACGGAGCCGCCCGGTCAGGACCTGTTCGGCGGGGACCTGCAGCGCCGCCGGGATCGGCATGCCGATCCCCCTGAGGAAGCGCAGCAGGGTGAAGTTGTCGGCATAGATCGTCTGGAAGGCGGCGGCGACCAGTTCCAGGGGCTGGGCCATGACCTGGCCGAGGACGCGCCGCTGTTCGTCCCGGAAGAGGTGCCAGAGGGAATAACTGCTGGTGCCGAAGTGCTGATCCATGAGACGGATCACTCCGGGGATGTCGCTGCGGCCGAAGGCCTCGGAGAGGGAGGAGCTCAGGGAGGCAAAGGCCTGCCCTCCGCCAAAGGGGCGGACACCCGCATTGACGTTGTGGCCGCCGAGATTGAGGACGGCGAAGGCGAAATCCTCCTCATTCCAGGTAATGGAGGAGCGAATACGGGTACGGCCGACGGTCAGCTTCATCCGTCCGCCGGGGAAGTCCTGCTGTTCACAGTCGGTGGCGCTGTAGCAGTAAACTTCCCGCCCCTCGGTCTCGGTGCCGCCGAACCCGGCGACGATGGCATGATGCGCCGCCACCCGCGGCAGGTCGAGCCGGATGGCGGCGACCAGGTCGCGGTAGATCCGCGCCCCGTCCCCCTTGCGCGGATCGTTGCTCGGCACTTCGGAGAGCCGCTGCACAAAGTCGTCCTCGAGTCGCACCCCGCAGGCCTCTTCGGCCAGCTGCACCGCCCGCCCGGCGTAGGCGAGGATCTGGGTCGTTTCAATTCCCGACACCTCGTCGAAGAACCAGCCGCAGCTGGTGTACATGAGCATGGCCTGGCGCTGCAGCTCCAGAAGGCGCAGGCCCCGCACTTCTTCCTCCGGATTCAGCACCCGCCCGGCCTGGGCCTGAAAAAAGGAGCGGACCGTCTCGGGGGAGCGGTCGAGAAGGACCTCGATGTAGGCATCGCGCGCCTTCCAGGGGTCGGCGAAAAGGCTCGCCGCTTCCTTTTCGAAGAGGAGGGCAAGGTCGTCGCGCAGCCAGTCGAGAGCCGCCCGCAGCGGTGCGCGCCAGGCCTGGGTCCACCCCGGTTTGCCGCCGATGTGACAGCCGCAGTCGGAGCGCCAGCGCTCCACCCCGTGGGCACAGCTCCAGGAGGTGTTCTCGGCGATCTGCACCTCGAAGGCCGGGGGGTAGGTGGCGAGGAATTCTCCGTAATTGGTGATCCGGGCCAGCTTGCGCCGCTCGATCTGATCGAGACAGTAGGCCAGGGCCATCTCGCCGAAGCGGTGATGGTGACCGTAAGTCTCGCCGTCGGTAGCGACATGGACCAGCTCCGGCCGGGAGTCGGCGGAGGGATTCCCCACAAGGCGCTGGAGGAAATGCTCGCCGTCCCTCAGAAGCCCGCCGAAGGCGATCTCCTGAGCCAGGGGCCCGTCGTAGAAAAAGAGATCGATGCTCTTCCCCGAGGGGAGGGGGCAGCGATAGGGGATGCGCGGGTCGACCTTTCCTCCGGAGACGTCCTGCCAGCGCTTCTCCCCGAGGGGGCGGATCCGGGCGGCCTGGTGGGGGGCCAGGATGGTATAGGTGATCCCTTCGCCGGCGAGGACCTCCAGGGTCTCGAGATCGACTGCGGTTTCCGGAAGCCACATCCCCTCCGGCTCCCGCCCGAAGCGGCGGCGGAAGTCGCCCAGACCCCAGGCGACCTGGGTCGCCTTGTCGCGGCTGTTGGCCAGGGGCATGATCATGTGGTTGTACCCCTGGGCGATGGCCGAGCCGTGCCCGGCAAAACGCTGGCGGCTGGTGCGGTCGGCATCGAGGATGGCCAGGTAGGTATCCGGGCGGTGCTTTTCGAGCCAGGAGAGGAGGGTCGGACCGACGTTGAAGCTGATCTGCCCGTAGTTGTTGACGATACGGCCGATGCGCCCCTCCCCGTCGAGGATGCGGGCGACGCCGTTGGGCGCGTAGCACTCGACGGCGATGCGCTCGTTCCAGTCGTGAAAAGGGTAGGCCGAATCCTGAAGCTCGATATCCTCGAGCCACGGATTTTCCCGGGGGGGCTGATAAAAATGGCCGTGAATGCAGATGAAGGGTTCCATGGCGATACGGCTCCATTTCTTGAATATAATCGCCCGCAGTGGGGATAAAACAAACTCTAACAAGGAACTGCCGGCAGGCAAGAGTCCCCGGCCGAAGCAGGGAGACCCGGAAAAAGGATATATCCGCCGGCGGAGGATGCCAAGGTTAATCGGGGGATGGAGAGCTCCCGGGAAAAGGGGGCCGGGCCCCGGACGGAAAAGATTGCCGCCTTGCCCGGCGCCAGACTATTGACAGGGCGCCTTCGGGCGGGTAGTGTTATCAGCATTTACTCGAAAGGGCTCCCCTGGGATTTATTGTCTCCATTCAAGCTAGGAAAGGACATTTCATGAAAAAGAAAATGGTCGTTACCCTGTGCACCCTGACCGCCCTGCTGATCGCCACCGGCTGCACCGCCCAGCAGAAGGAACTGGAACTCAAGACCGACAGGGAAAAAGCCAGCTACAGCATCGGCATGAACCTCGGGAAGGATTTCAAGAGCAAGGAGATCGAGATCGACGCCGACATCCTCGCCCAGGGAATCAAGGACGTTTTTTCGGGGGGCAAGGTCCTCCTCACCGAAGAAGAGTCCCAGAAGACCCTGATGGCCCTGCAGCAGGAAATGATGGCCAAGCAGGAAGCCCGGAACGCCGAGATGACGAAAAAGAACAAGGCCGAAGGTGAGGCGTTCCTCGCCGCAAACGCCAAGAAGGAGGGGGTCAAGACCCTCCCCAGCGGCCTGCAGTACAAGATCATCGAAGAGGGGACCGGCAAGACCCCCTCGGCCAGCGACACCGTCACCGTCAACTACAAGGGGACCCTGATCGACGGAACCGAGTTCGACAGCTCCTACAAGCGCGGCCAGCCGGCCACCTTCCCCGTCGGCGGCGTCATCGCCGGCTGGACCGAGGCGCTGCAGCTGATGAAGGAAGGAGCCAAGTGGCAGCTTTTCATCCCCGCCGACCTCGCTTACGGCGAGCGCGGCGCCGGGCAGCTCATCGGCCCCAATGCCACCCTGATCTTCGATGTGGAACTGATCTCCATCAAATAATACCCCGGCTTCTGCCGGACAAGACGGGGCCGTCTGCGCCAGCTACCGCTGCGCAGACGGCCCTTTTTTTACCCGAAGGAAAGGAATCATTCATGACACACGTTCAGCAGGGAAACCTGGTCAAAGTTCATTACACCGGTCGTCTCGAGGACGGCACCGAATTCGACACCTCCGCCGGAATCGAGCCGATGGAGTTCACCATCGGCAGCAGCGAAGTCATCCCCGGCTTCGAGCAGGCGGTCCTCGGCATGGTCCCGGGCGAAACGAAGACCGTCACCCTGGCAGCGGAGGACGCCTACGGCCCGCATCTCGAGGAGATGATTGCCGTCGTCGAGCGCAAGGACATCCCCGACGACGTCGAACTGATTCTCGGCCACCAGCTGGAAGTGACCCAGGACGACGGCAGCTCTTTCGTGGTCATGGTCACCGAATTGACCGAAGAGTCGGTGACCCTCGACGCCAATCACCCCCTGGCGGGCAAGAATCTTGTTTTCGACCTGAATCTGGTGGAAATCGTCTGACCCCCTGATTCGGAGTCAAAAAGCCGGTCAAATGACCGGCTTTTTGACTCCGGACCGCCGCCGGGACCCGGCGGAAAAGCTCCGAGGCTGCATCGGCCGGGAAAGAAGCGAATTCGTGCTGAAGGCTCCCCGTGGACCCTATCTTGCATGAAAACCGGTTGTCTCGTTTTCCGGGGAAGACCCCGGAAAACGGAAAATCAATACCCTTTAGCGGGGGAGGGGAGAGACGCGACGTGGAAAAGCGAAAGATTCTGGTGGCGGCGCAGCGGGAAATCCTCGAAGCAACAAAACACTCCTTTTTCCAACGGGTCCACTACGATCTTCTGGTGGTGCACGACGGGGAGGAGGCCTTTGCGGCGATCGAAGCCGAGGATCCGATCCTGGTCATCCTCGCCCTCGAGATGCCGGTCCTCGCCGGTGACGCCTGCTGCCGCCGGGTCAAAAACGACCGCCTGTTGCGAAAGACGCCGATCATCCTCGTCGCCCCGGGAGACTCGGAAGAGAGCCTGGAGCGCTGTCGCCAGTCGGGGTGCGACGCCTTTGCCCTTTCCCCCCTCGAACCCCGGGAGCTTGTCACCACCGCCAGTCAATTCCTCGGCATCGGAAAACGGCTCGAACGCCGTATCCCCGTCGACCTGGCAACCCGCTACGGTCCCCTGTCCGGGGATACCTTCCCCGGCCGCGTCGTCGATCTCACCGGCGGCGGGGTCTTTATCTCCACCACCAGGCTACTCCCCATCGACACCCGCCTTACTGTTGAATTTTCCCTTCCCGGCGAAGCGGAAGAGACCCGCTATCTGGGGCGGGTCTCCTGGGTGAACCACCCCGAATGGATGAAAACTTCGCGCCGGGATGTCGGGATGGGCGTCCAGTTTCTGGATTTGCCCCCGGACAGAAGCGCCGCCATCCTCAGGTACCTGGCCGAGCTGGACCAGGACCGGGTTGCGGCCATGGCCTCCGGCGATGAAGAGTGAGCCGGAGCGGGCCGAGGAGATCCTCCGTTTCTGGTTCGGCCCCCGCCCGGCCAATGGAGCGCCCCCGACGGAGCGGATGCGCTTCTGGTTCGGCGGCGACGCCGAAACTGATCAACTGATCCGCCACCGCTTCGCAAACGACCTCCCCCGGGCCATGGCCGGAGAATACCGGCACTGGAGGGAAACGCCCCGGGGGACCCTGGCGCTGATCCTCCTTCTCGATCAGTTTCCCCGCAACATCCACCGCCAGACTCCGGCCGCATACGGTTGTGACGGCTGCGCCCTCGAAATCGCCCTGGAGGGACTCGCCCGCGGCCAGGACAGGGGACTGGCCGTCGTCGAGCGGGCCTTCTTCTATCTCCCCCTGGAACACAGCGAAGATGCGGCCCTCCAGCGCCGCTCCGTCGCCCTCTTTACCCGGCTCCTCGAGGAGGCGCCGCCGGACCTGAAGAAAATGTGCGAAGGGTTTCTCGACTATGCCGTGCGCCACGCGGAGATCATCGAGCGTTTCGGCCGGTTTCCCCACCGCAACGCGGTTCTCGGCCGGACCTCAAGCGTCGAAGAAGCCGAGTTTCTCCGCCAGCCCGGCTCCTCATTCTAGGATCCAGACGGCTTCTGGAGTAGAGGGGCGGAGGTTCAAATCCTCTCAGCCCGACCACGCAAGCCAACCCGAACACAAAAAGAGCCTACGGTACCGCTAAGGTCCGTAGGCTCTTTTTCTTGGTTGGACCTCGTTTCTTTTCCGTCGAAGAAGGTGGCAGCGAGACGCCTGACGCTGTCCAGGTATTTTCAGCACAGAAACCCGAGCACCTTCCTTGCCAGGTCCGGGCAGGCCGGGAGGTCCGAGCTACCTCCTCCCTCCTTCCCTCTCCGGAAGTCCGCGCGAACCAGTCTCCGTCCTCAGCGTCTTCTCAGGTTTTGGATGCCTTGACAATTTCGGCTACGAAATCTCGAAACTCCTCGGCGATTTCTTCCATGGATCAAACCTCCGCCGGGGTGGCCTCGGCGTTCTTCAAAGCCATAAATGTGCCCCTATATTCCAAGCTTTTGGAAGAATATCTGGTTGCGCATCTTCGCGTCCTTAAGCACCTTGTCCCAGCTCATGACCTCGACATAGAGGTTGATGTTACCCATCCAATGGAACCAGCCCAACCGATCCGGCATGGGCGTAAAATTCTTCTCGCGCTCCAGCCAGGTTTCAACTTTGGCCGTCAGGTCGCACACGATATAACCATAGAACGGTGTGTTCTCCGCGACCAACATCTTGCGGCCTTCGGGGGTCCTGTATTTGCCGTCGCGGATGTTGTTCACGTAGCGCACGATCTGCTGCACCGGGTCCTCGTGCGAAGACGGGTTCACGAAGTCGTCCCTCTGCGGTTTCTTGAACTCGAAGATGGTGATCGGATTACTCGCCTCGTTGTCCCCGCGGAAGAGTACTCGCTTGTTGTAGACCAAAAGGTCGGGACGGTCGGCATTCTTGCCGTCGAGCGGAACGTCGGAGGATACCCAGGTCGTGAAGTTCAAGCGCTCGTCCACGATCCAGAGGTTGTGGTCGTGAAACGGCGTGGCGTCCGAGTCGCCCTTGCGCGGAAAGATGATGTCGTGAACCACGCCTTCTGAGGAATAGGCTCCAGATTCATCCAAATTGAGACTTTTGCCGAAGATATCCAGGATAGTCCGGCGCAGGGCGATGTAGTGGATCAGGTCGTTTTTGCTAGTGTCGGAGACCTTGCTGACGATCTCTTTCACACTGTCCTTCACTTTCTCCAAACTTGGCTCCGTCAACAGCTTCGCTACCTCTTTGCGGATTGTGACTTCCTGCGCGAACTTCTCCTTCTGGAGCCGTGCCTCGATCTCCTCGTTCGTGGGTTTGTAAGGCATGCTGGTCAGATCGAGCTTCTCCAGGATCGTCTTGTGCCAGGGCGCCTCCTCGTCCACGTAGGTTTGCACGCGCTCCTTCTTGCGTTGCTGCCGGAAGGTGATATCCGCGCCCATCGTCTCACGTGCGATCAGGGCGGTGTCGTGCTCAATCTGGGTTTGCCCGATTCCGAGAGTGAGATCGCTCTCCATCTGAAACTCGAACCCGCCGCGCTCCAAGGAAACATTGCGATCCAGATAAGGGCTGAACACATAGGCTTTAACGATGTAATTGCGCTCACGGTCGATCTCCCCGTTCCTGTCCTTTTCGAAGAATTCATCTTCGAACTCGGGGATGTATTTGTGAATCGCAGAGCCCGCGACTTCGCGCTTGTGCGCGACAAGGCTGATCCGGCTTTTCTGTTTGCCCGGCGAATAGAGCTTGAAGACCCGGACCAGGAAATCTTCATCCGTCTCTCGGGCTTTCAGGGTGAATGTTTTTCGCTCAACACCAATTTCTCGGATTACGGCGGACAGTTCATTGTTGACGAAGTCATTCAGGCGGATCGCGCCGCTACCGTCCTGCTCGCAGAGAACGATGTCCGGGCAGACGTAATCCTGCGTAATAAAGTATGGAAGTAGACGTTCCACAAGGTTGCGGGCGATGGTCAAGAGCTTTTTGTCGAATCCCCGCCCACCTTTAAGCATGGCGAGCGTCACCGTCGATCCCGTATCCGTCCCGTCTACCGCGGCGACCTTCTCGCGCACGATGATCTCATGCTCCTTGCCCATTGAAAAACTGCGGAGCTTGAAACTGTCGCCATCGCGGTAGACGCTCTTGACATGCAGATCCTCGAAATATTTGAGGCCGGTGAAACGCCCAAACCCTTTTCCGCCTTCCTCGATCTTTATGTCGGTATAGAGCGTATCGAAGGACTTGCGGTGCGCATCGGTGAAGCCAATGCCGTTGTCCTCGATATCGAAACCGATGACCTCCGGCAGGCTGTCATCGAGCTCGGGCTGGGTACATCGTTGCACCCGCGCCAGCACTTTGCCATCCCTTCGGCCCGCTTCGTCTATGGCCTGAATTCCATTGACGATCATCTCGACAACAGGGGTGTAAACGGTCGTGTTCGTCCGGATGTTCTCGACGGCCCGCTTGATATTGACGTTGCTCATTCAGGTACTCCCTTGGAGGCGGTTGGGCAGGCACCAGCGCTTGCTCGGCATCGATCAGGGCACAGGCGCTTGGTTCGCCGGAATCCACAAGCTCCGCATCATTGAAAACAGCTCCTTGATGAGTGGGGACTTAACCGCTCGGATGAACCGGAACTTGCCAGGGCTCATTTCATATTTCCGCAGGAAAACCTTCTTCCCGTCCTCAAGGGAGACGAAGAAATCCAGGTTTGGATAATCAATCTTGCGCCAGTCGGCTTCGGCCTCATTCGGAATCGTGGAATTATCAAAATAGGTACTGTTCGCGACATCATAGGAATAACCGAATCGACCCATGATGGTCTTCAACTCCAGATCGACCTTGTAGCACACCACCCCATATTGCGGGACCCGCTGGCCTTGGAGGTTCTGAATCATCACCGCTTTCTTCTCTGCTTTCCTCAAGTCACGTCCCGTGCAGTTGCCTTTCACTTCGATCACGCAGAGTGCGTCGTTCTTCTCCACGAAGCACTGCGAGCCGAGACGTCGCAGGTGTGCATGTGGGCGGCAGAGAATGATGTCCAACTGGCCCGCGTCGTGCTGACCATCTGAAACTGTCCCCTTCACCAGTTTTGGTTTGGGATCGGAGCATGACTCCAAAGTGGAAATCAAGAAATCTTCGCGGACTTCGCCCTTCATCAGCTCGTGCGTGATGATCTCCGAGACGCCATACTGCGCCATCAGGAGGTCTTCCGAGTATTGATCGAACTCGGCGAATTTCATGGCTTCTCGTCCCCATCCCAGATGCGGGCGAGGGTGGCTTGGATTTTTTGCTCGAGGCGGGTGATCAGTTCGCGGTTGGCGGCGACCAGCGCTTGCTCGGCTTCGATCTCCGCCACGATGGCTTGCTGCGTAGCGAGGGGCGGGAGGGGCACTTTGAGTTCATTCAGAATGTTTTGGGATAGGTTTCGAATGTTCGCGCCTTGGCCAACTGTCTTGATCATCTCCGCAAAGTCACGGGATTTGAAGAAGTGGGCGAAGAAGAGCGGCAGTGCTCGCTGGTCCTGAATTCGGCCTCGAATCGTGAAGCCGGAGAACGTCGTAGGTTCTCGTGGCGGAGGGACAAACAACGAGCGCCCGACTAAGTCAGGATTACCGTTTGATCGAACGAAAAGAATGTCTCCAGTTTTGACGAGGTAATCGTCTGCGAGTGGCGCGGCCAGATGCACTTCGTCGAGGTCGTCGAGTGGTGCGTAGAGGTTCGCCTTAAAATCACTGACGCCAATGATCTTTACAGTGTATCCCGACGAGGTCTTGTCGAAGTTCAGGCCGTTCTTAAATGAACAGATTTCGCTTAGCTGGAAGATCGGCCAGTCGGGATGGATGGGGATGTGGGGGCGATAGTGGTCGAGGACGGCGCGGGCGCCGTTGATGACTTTCTGGTAGCCCTCGATCTCCGCCACGATCTCCTTCTGCACCTCCAGCGGTGGCAGTGGGATTTGGAGTGCGGAGAGAAAACTTCGCGTCACTCCGCGAACACCGATACCCTCCGCATTGCGCTCAACCACTTGAGCGATGTGGTGCGCTGCGACACGGATGAACTCAGGTGTGAGGCGCTCATTGTCTTTCGATACAAGTGCCGTGAGGTCTTGATTGATGGCGTAGTCGTCGTTTGCAAATGCGAACTTCCCGACGGAGACGCGGGTGATGATGATGGTCGATCCTTTGGGAGCTACTCTTGTGGATGTCTCTTCAACCGCCTTTTGGGAAATGAGTTCGTAAGAGGTGATGAGTCCGCGTTCGTCGATGTGCTTTGATGAAATCCATTTCACCGTGCCGTTTGTCCAATAGGACTCATTTTTTTTGGACGGGGTTGCACCGCCGATAAGAATGCACACTTCGCCAAGTGGGACGTTCGGGAAAAACGAAGCGCGTGCAGCGCCCTCCCGATACCGCTCCCCACTCAGGTTGTAATCCCCATTCGCGGCGATCTTCACCTTCGTTACGATTTGGGCGGTGGACAGGGAAGAGAGGATGGATTCGGTGGACCCGTTGGAGCGGAGGGACTGGAGGTACGCGGCGAGTTCGGACTGGACCTGCGGCAGGTCGTTCTTCTCAATGGCTCGTCGCTGGGCGCCGAGGCCGAAGCCGTCGTTCTCGACCTTGAAAAAAGCGATGGTCTCGGCGGTTTTGGCAAGAGACTTGTCGAGAATCAGGATCGAAGTCTTCACCCCGGAGTAGGGGTTGAAACACCCCGCCGGCAACGAGATCACGGCGACGAGGGCGTTCTCGACCAGCAGCTTGCGCAGCTCCTTGTAGGCGCCCTGACTCTGGAAGATGATCCCCTCCGGCACGATGATGGCGGCGCGACCATTGGGAGTGAGGTGCTCGGCCATGTAGTCGACGAACAACACTTCGCTGCGCTTGGCCTGGATGGAGAAACGCTTGTGCGGCTTGATCCCCCCCTTCGGCGACATGAAGGGCGGGTTGGCGAGGATGACGTCGGCGAATTCGTTCCAGCGCTCCTCGGAGGTCAGGGTGTCGTACTCGACGATGTGCGGATCGGCGAAGCCGTGCAGGTAGAGGTTGACCAAGGAGAGGCGCACCATGTCGGGGGAGATGTCGTAGCCCTTGAAGTTTTTGGCGAGTCGCCCCCTGTCGTCCGGAGTCAGGGTGCTGTTCCCCTTGGCGTCGGTGTTGGCCGACAGGATGTGCTTGTAGGACGAGATCAGAAAACCGGCGGTGCCGCAGGCCGGATCGAGGATCGTCTCGCTCTTCTTCGGGTCGAGGACCTTGACCATAAAGTCGATGATGTGGCGCGGGGTGCGAAACTGCCCGGCATCTCCCTGCGACCCGAGGACCGAGAGGAGATACTCGAAGGCGTCGCCGAGGCGCTCGCTGTGGTCGTAGCTGAACTCGTCGATGATCTTGAGGAAGGCGCGCAGCGTCTCCGGATCGCGATAGGGGAGATAGGCATTCTTGAAGATGTCGCGGAAGAGGAGCGGGATGCCGGGGTTCTCCGGCATCTTGGTAATCCCCTCGGCGTAAAGGTTCAAGGTTTCGTGACCACCGAGACCGGAGTGCATGAGTTTGGCCCAGCCGTAGCGGGCAAAGTCACCGGTGAAGAACTTGCGCTGTCCGCCGAACTCTTCGCTCTCGGCGTCCATGTCGTCCATGAATTTGTAAATCAAGGCGATGGTGATCTGCTCGACCTGCGATTTAGGATCGGGGACTTTTCCGACAAGAATGTCACGAGCGGTGTCGATGCGGCGCTTGGTATCGGTATCGAGCATGTTTATCCCTTGAGTTTTTTGATTGCCGAGGCAGAGGTGAGGACCTGCATCTGCCGGATGGCGATTTCATTGAGGCGCTTAAGCCGTTCCCCTTGGGACAGACCCATGTGGATGAGTTCGGCGTTCATGCCTTCGAGGTTGGCCAGCACCAGCAGTTGTTCGATGGTGGCGTAATCGCGCATGTTGCCTTCCAGGCCAGCGTTGGCATCCCGCCATTGCCTGGCGGTCTGGCTGAAAAGGGCCACATTGAGGAGGTCCGCTTCACTGGCATAGGTCATGGCAATTTGCGCGGGGGTAATTGCCTCCGGTATCAAGTGGATTTTGATGGCATCGGTATGGATGTGGTAGTTGAGTTTGGAAAGGGTGCGGTTCAGGTTCCAGGCAAGAGAGAGGCGACGGCTTTCGTCTTCCTTGAGACGTTGGAACTCCGTGATCAAGTAGAGTTTGAATGCTGACGATATCCATGTTGCAAACTCAAAGGCGATATCCTTGTGTGCATAGGTGCCGCCATAGCGCCCAGAGGTTGAGGTGATGCCCATTGCTTGCGTGGCGGCGATCCACCGTTTCGGCGAGAGGACAAAATAGTTACTTCCGGCTTCACTTTTAAACCTCTCGAATTCGATAGGTTTAAAATCCGGGTTGTTCAGCGTTTCCCAAAGCCCAAGAAATTCAATAGTGCTCCGGGTGCGCATCCAGTTATTGATGATCGAAAAAGGCTCCTGTGAATCCCGATACCGAGCAATATCTGTAAGGGAGATGTAATCCTGGTTATGTTTGCTAATGATGGCGATCGCCAACCCCTGAACTTCGAGTGTGCTTCTCTTTTCCTTAGTCATGACATTTGTGCTCCCCAAACCCCTCGAATTCGAGGGGTTTAAATAGGGTGAATTCGCCGTATTTAGCGACGCATTGTTATGAGCGCATAGAATTATGCCGCAAACTGATTCAACGAGACGTAATCCTTGACATACTCCGGGACGAAGGTGCGGTATTTCGGCGGCACGGCGCGGAAGTCGCTGGAGGAGAAGACCGGGTTGGTGGCCAGATCGGTGTAGTGCTTGCTCTCGATGATATGGCGCACCTGGTCGCTGGTGACGTAGGCCTTGAAGAAGGTTTTGATCGCCGG
This sequence comes from Desulfuromonas soudanensis, assembly GCF_001278055.1. Taxonomy (NCBI): domain Bacteria; kingdom Pseudomonadati; phylum Thermodesulfobacteriota; class Desulfuromonadia; order Desulfuromonadales; family Desulfuromonadaceae; genus Desulfuromonas; species Desulfuromonas soudanensis. The sequence continues at coordinate 3,367,695 of NZ_CP010802.1, forward strand.
AATGGCAGCGGCCTCTTCGGGCTTGACGTCGGCGACGAACTTGGCGAACTCCTCTTCGAGCAGTTCGTCCTTCGACTTGAAGCGCGGGATCAGACCGAAGATTTTTTCCAGAATCTCGCGCAAGGTCAGACGACGGTCGACGGCAGCGGCTTTGCGCAGCTTGTCGAGAGTGTAGTACTCCTCGGGCTTGTCGAAAACCTCGCGGTTGACGTAGTCGATGACCCGGTCCCAATGGCCCGACTCAATCGCCTGGGCGATGAAGTCGTTCTCCAGCACGACCTCTTCGAACTTCTCGAAGAACATCCGGTCGATCCGCATCCCGTCCAGGCCGATCATCTCTTCCTTGATGCCGGCCAGGATGTCAGAACCAAGGTGCTCGTAGGTCTCAGCGTACGGCGGCGGGTCCCCTCCATCTTCGCCCTTATCCTTGGGCTTGGGGAGTTTGAGGACCTCGTCGTAGTCGAACTCGGTCTCGAAGTATTCGCAGTTGGCAAAGAAGTCAAAGAGCTTGAAGGCCTTTTTATGTGGTTCCTTCACCGTCTCCTTGATGCCAGCGTCGAACAGCTGTTCGAGGAAGTTGTGCTTGCGGGTGCCGCGCCCCTTGATCTGGATGAAGTCGGTCGGTGAGAAAATCGGGCGGAACATCCCGATGTTCAGGATGTCCGGGCAATCATAGCCGGTGGTCATCATGCCGACGGTGACGCAGACGCGCGCCTTGCTGGTCTTGTAGGATGGCAGGACGTTACCGGAACCGAGCAGGTTGTTATTGGCGAAGTTGATGGTGAACTGCTGGGCGTCGGAAATCTGCGAGGTCACCTGCACGGCGAAGTCGGACTGGTACTTGCCGGGGAACATACGATCGGCTATCAGGTTGAGGATCTGCGTCAGCTTGGCCGCGTGGTGTTGGCTGACGGCGAAGACGATCGCCTTGCCGACCTCGCCGCTGACCGGGTCGCGCAGAACGTTCTCCAGAAAAGCCTTACAGAAGACCATATTGGTCGCCTCGGAGAAGAAGCGTTTCTCGAACTCGCGCTGTTTGTAGACTTCCTGCTGGTCCTCCCCGGTGTCGTCCTTAAACTCGACCACAAACCCTTCCTCGGAAAGGAGATCCGTCGTGACCTCGGTCCTGGCATCCACCACCGTCGGGCTGATCAGAAAGCCTTCCTTTACCCCATCGAGCAAAGAATAGCGGAAGGTCGGCAGTCCGCTCTCGCAGCCGAAGGTGCGGTAGGTGTCGAGGAGCAGCCGGCGTTCGGCCTCGCGCGGGTCGCGGGTGGTGGGACTGGTCTTGTCGAAGCGCTTGAGGTAATCGCGCGGCGTGGCGGTGAGGCCGAGCTTGTAGCCGATGAAGTAGTCGAAGACGGCGCGGGCATTGCCGCCGATGGAGCGGTGGGCCTCGTCGGAGATGACCAGATCGAAATCGGTCGGTGAGAAGAGCCGCTGGTACTTGTTGTTGAAGAGAAGCGACTGCACGGTGGTGACGACGATCTCCGCCCTCCGCCAGTCGTCGCGGTTCTCCTTGTAGATGACCGTCTGAAAATCGGCACAGAGAAGGGCGGCGAAGGCCTTCTTGGCCTGATCCTCCAGTTCGAGACGATCAACCAGAAAGAGGACGCGCCGGGCATTGCCGGAGCGGAGGAAGAGTTTGATGACGGCGGCGGCGGTGAGGGTCTTGCCGGTGCCGGTGGCCATTTCGAAGAGGAAACGGTCTTTGCCGTCTTTGACCGCCCGTTGCAGGGCGTGAATGGCTTTGAGCTGATAGGGGCGCAAAAAGCGCAGCTTATTGACCTGGACAAAACCGGAGCGTTCGGCTTCGTTGCGCCAGGCCGCTTCCGCATGGTAATTGGGGCGCTGGGTCAGCGCGATGTAGTCGTCGTCGACCAGATCCTCGATGAGGCGCTGCGGGTTGGGCGTGACCTTCTGATAGCCGGTGACCGAATCGGGAGTCGGAAACGAGGTAATGAGATAGGGGTTGCCGCGCTCCAGGTCCCAGAAGTAGTGCAGGTTGCCATTGGAGAGGATGACAAAGCGGCAGTTCAGGGAGCGGGCGTACTTGCGCGCCTGCTCCTTGCCGACCAGCGGGTTTTTCTCCTCGGCCTTGGCTTCGAGGACAATCAGCGGAAAGCCCTTGGTATCGAGAAGCAAAAAGTCGATGTAGCCCTTGCCGGCTTTTTCGAAATTGTCGCCAAGAGTGTCGAGGTCGGCCGTCTTGAGAGTGACACCAGGCTCAAGACGAATGTTGGCGGGTGCGGTCCCCTCTGGAAAGAATCGCCAACCCGACCCTTCGAGCAGCCTGTTGATCTTGATCCGCGCGGTAGCTTCTTTCATGGGCAAACCCATGCAACGGGAAGGGACATGTCTCGCGCTCCTGATCTATACTGCCGAAGGGCATTAATAGCGCGGGTAGATTAGCATTTTTTTGCCCTCGCCCCCAAAACAAAATCGGCCCCCGACCAGACCGCACGGTCTTTCTACGGTACTTGCGGCGGTAACGGCGCGTCTTCTCCGATGCAAGTGTGCAAACGATGTTGTGGTTTCTCTCCCTTTCGTCTCGTTCTGCGGATATTCTTGCGGGGGATGGCGTATTTGGTACTTTTGCCTGCCCGCTCCGCTGCGGGTGAGGTTGGGAAGGCGGGTTTTCTTCCTGGTCCCGCATGGTCCTTCTGGCGACTTCGAGAGGTAGCCTACCGTTATTTTAGGTTAATTTGGGATAGCCCGACAGGCTCCCAGGAACCTCAGCGGTTGGAAAAGTCGCCCCCGACGATGTGCCGCCCCGCATCCCCGGGGCCGTTCCAGTAATAGATCCAGGCCGACACTGGCCCCTCCCCTTCCACCCTCACCGTCCCCCGGCGGCGCAGATAAACGCTTTCGCCCTCCGCGGCGCTGTCGTATTCCTCAAGCAGATCGAGGCTCCGCAGGACTTCCCCGTAGCAGGCCGGATCGAGATACATCAGTTCCCCGACCACCCTCCCCCCGTCCCCCTCCGCCAGAAGATAGGGATACCCCCCTTCCGCAGCCAGATACAGGGTTCCCGCCACGGAAGCCGGAACCTCCCGTAGCGTCCGCCCCCGCAGATAGCGGGGATAGTTTTTCTCCCCGCGGCGCAGGGTGCCGTAGACGAAGACCGGAAGGTTCTCCCCTGCCGCAGGCATCAGGCGTCACCCTCGGGATGAAGAAAGGCGTGGAGGTTGCGCGCCGCCGCCGCGGGGAGCCCGGGAGCGGCCGACAGCTCCTCCAGCGACGCGTCCCGGATTCTCTTCAGACTGCCGAAATGGCGAAGGAGGGCCTTGCGCCGGGAGGGGCCGATGCCTTCGACCTCTTCCAGGGCCGACGCCAGAGCCTCCTTGCCGCGCAGCTTGCGGTGGTAGGTGATAGCGAAGCGGTGCGCCTCATCCCGCAGGCGCTCGAGCATGAAGAGGGCGGCCCCCCCCTGACGGAGCATCAGGGGGTTCTTGCGCCCGGGGAGAAAGAAGCGCTCTTCGCTGCGCTCCACCCCCTTGCCGCGCACGTTGGAAACCACACGGCTCTTGGCGATCCCGGCGGCATCGATGCGCCCGGACAGGCCCAGCTCCTCGAGGACCGCCGCCAGAACGGAGAGTTGCCCCTTCCCTCCGTCGATAAGAATGAAGTCGGGAAGGACGTCCTCGGAAATCCCCCGCGTCAGGCGACGCTTGAGGACCTCGTACAGGGAGGCGTAGTCGTCGGCCCCGGTGACGGTGCGAATGCGGAAATGGCGGTACTGGTCCCGGGCGGGTTCGCCGTCGATGGTCACCACCATGCTGCCGACGCTGAAGTCCCCCTGGACGTTGGAGATGTCGAAACACTCCATGCGCCGCGGCTCCCGGGAGAGGTGCAGGCGGGTGCGGATCTCTTCGAGAATCCCGTCCCGGGCCTCCCGGCGGCTCCCCCGCTCGCGAAAGGTTTCGGCGGCATTGCGCGCCGCCATGAGGACCAGTTCGGCCCGCGCCCCCCGCTGCGGGGCGAGCACCGAGACTTTTCGGCCGCGACGTTCGCCGAGCCAGTCGCCGAGGGTTTCCGCATCCGCCGGGGCGAAGGGGACGAGCACCCGGTCGGGAACCAAAACTTCGCGGCTGTAGTACTGCTGCAGGAAGGAGGAGAGAAGCTCGTCCTCGTCGAGGCGCCATTCCAGGGAGAAATTTCTGCGGCCGATCAGCTTCCCCTGGCGGATAAAGAGGATCGCCACCTCGACTTCCCCCCCCTCCCGATGGAGACCGATGACGTCCTCGTCGCCGCCGCCGGGAGCCACCACCTTCTGCCGTTCCACCGTCTGCTCGATGGAGCGGATCTGGTCGCGCAGGCGGGCCGCCTCCTCGAAGCGTGTCGCCGCGGCGACGGCCTTCATCCTCTCCCGCAGCAGCGCCACCACCGCCTCTTCCCGACCCGAAAGGAGATCGACAACCCCCTGGACCAGCCCGGCGTATTCGGCGGCGCTGATGCGCCCGTGGCAGGGAGCGCTGCATTGGCCGATCTGGTAAAAAAGGCAGGGGCGGCCGCGGCGGCGGCAGGTCGTCAGGGGATAGTGGCGCAGGGGAAAGATGCGGTAGATTTCCTTGAGGGTTTCCCGCACCGCACCGCCGGAGGAAAAGGGGCCGAAGTAGAGCGCTCCGTCGGCGCGGACCTTGCGCACCACCTGCAGGGCGGGAAATTCTTCCCCGGGATCGATGCGCACCGAAACGTAGGTCTTGTCGTCCCGCAGGTGGATGTTGTAGCGCGGCCGGTATTTTTTGATCAGGGTGTTTTCGAGGATCAGCGCTTCTTTTTCCGTGTCGGTGACGATGGTCTCGACTGTCCGGACCCGGGGGAGGAGAAAGCGAATCTGCGCCCGGCCGTCGCCGGCAGCGGAAGAAAAGTAGCTGCGCAGCCGGTTGCGCAGGTTCTTCGCCTTGCCGACGTAGAGGACGGTGCCGTCCTCCCCCTTCATCAGGTAGACGCCGGCGGCGGTGGGGAATTTTTTCGGGTCGATCTCCTCGGCGGCCACAGAAGCGCCCTTTCTCGGCAGGAAAATAAGAAAGCCAGGGCATCCCCTGGCCGGTGAAAGAGTGTTGCCGATGACACCGAGCGCAGCAAGGTGGCCTCGAGCATAGCAAGGGGGCAAGATCCTGTCAACAAAGGGCGAAGGCTCGATAAATCCCCTTGTTGTCCGAGCGACATTCGCTATAATGCATTGTGTTTGCCCTGGCCCCGTCCACGGTTGCACCCTGCTCCCTGCCGACAGGAGGTCGTCATGAAAATTTTCGTCCCCGTTCTCCTTGCCCTGCTCTGGAGCGCCCCGGTCGCCGGAGCGGAATTCGACCCCGCGCCCATCGAGGCGGTTGCCGCAGCCTATGCCGAGGTTCAGCCAGGGCTCGACCGCTATCAGGCGGTCATCGAGACCGATCGCATCGCCGAAATCTTTCGGACCATGACCGCCGGCATCCCCCCGGACCTGCCGCGGCCGACGCCGCCGACCCTGATCCTTTTCTGGTCCCGCGACACGGGAGAGACGACTATCTCGGCGGCGCACCCTCAGCCCTTCCCCACCATGGAAGAGATGATCCGGCATTTTTCCCGCAAATTCGCCCTGGACATGCCGGGCCTCTTTCTCCCGGTGCGCGGCGCCGCAGAACGACGCCGACTGCTGAAAGCAGCCGAGGTCAGGGTGAGCGAATCCCAGCTCGGTGCGGCACGTAGCCTGACCATCAGCGCCACCTTCCGCGACCCGGTCGCCCTCGGCGGCGCCTTTTACCATCGCGCCCTCTCCCTGCCGCAGAAGGAAATCGTCTCCCTGGCCATGGATTTCGATCCCATCCAGAAGGTGCTGCGCCGCCTCGATGTCGGCACCGCCTCGGGGCAGCGGCTGAGCGCCGAACTGCGGCATCTCCCCTGCCGTAACGGCTATCTCCTCAATGAGGTTCTCATCACCTCCCCCGACGGCCGAATCGACGATCGCCTCAAAATCACCTTCGCCGAGGTGAGCGGCTTTCTCCTCCCTGCCCGGCAGGAAAGGAAGAGTCGCCGCCCCGAGGGGGAGGAACGCACCACCGTGACCTTCGTCGGCCACCGCGTCAACCTCCCGCAGACCGCCTCTCCGGTGCAAGGGGAGCCGCGCTGACGGCACAAACCCGGTTCCTTCCCCCGCCCTAAGGACGCCATGAATCCGCTCTGGAGCAATATTTTCCGCAAGAAAACAGATGAGGAGTCCCTCTCCTATTTTCTCGGGAAGGTACCGATCTTTGCCGATCTCGGCACCCGGGAACTGGCCTCCCTCGAGGAGCTTGTCCACCCGCGTCATTACGATCCCCGGGAGACGGTCTTCGAGGAGGGGGACCCGGGGAGCGGCATGTATCTGGTACGCACCGGACATATCCAGATCTTCCTTCGCCATGGTGACGGGACCGAGGAGGAGCTCGCCCTCCTCTGTCCCGGCGACTTTTTCGGTGAAACCACCCTCGCCGCCCCGGCTCCCCGCACCGCTTCGGCGCGCTCCCTCGACCACAGCGAACTCCTCGGCCTCTTCCGCGCCGACCTGCTGGCGACGACCCAGAAATATCCCACCATCGCCAGCAAGATTCTCATGGGGCTGACCCGGGTCGTCAGCGAACGGCTGCAGGCCGCCGGCCTCGAAATCCGCCGGCTGAAAACGGCCGCGACCACCGGGCCGGCCGGAGAATAAGCCGCCGATGACCCCCAGCAAATTCCCCACCCGCGCCGGACTTCTCCTCTTCTATCTGGTCCTGACCGCTGCCATCGCCACCGGCCTGGCCCTTTTTTCTTCGGCCTCGACGATCATTGCCCTATTCCGCGACGCCACCGCCGGCCTCCTTCTCCCCCTCATCCTGTCCCTGATCGCCACCTTTCTCCTCGAGCCGCTGGTCAAGGTCATCGAACGGGGGGGGAGAAGCCGGACGACGAGTATCTTCGTTGTCTTTTTTCTGGTGGCCATCGCCATGGCCCTCAGCGCCCTGTGGCTCGCTCCCCACTGGCAACAGATGTGGGGCTCCCTCAAGACGGACATCCCCCGCTACACCTCTGGCCTGATCACCTTTCTCAGGAGCGCCCAGAACGACCTGCGCCAGCACCTCCCCTTTATCGACAGCTACGACCTGCCGGCCCGGGCCCGGGCCCTTGCTGAACAGCTCGTATCCCAGATCCTGGTCCAGACCCCCCGGTCGGCCCTGCGCCTGGCCAGCCTTCTGTTCATCGTCCCGCTTTTCTCCTTCTTTTTCCTCCGCGACGGCCAGCGGATCATGCGCGCCATCATCGCCCTGGCCCCCAATCGCCACTTCGAGATGGCCCACGACCTCTCCTACGGCATCAGCCGCCAACTGGCTCACTTCATTCGCGGCCGCATTCTCGAGGCCTTTATCGTCGGGCTGGTGGTGGCCATCGGACTCTCCTTCACCGATATCCGCTATGCCCCGCTCCTCGGAGTCTTTGCCGGGGTCACCAACCTGATCCCCTATATCGGCCCCCTGATCGGCATGATCCCGGGGATTCTCATCGCTCTGGTCGACCTCGGCCTTGGGGGGGAATTCTGGTGGATCGTCACGGTCTACTTCCTCATCGCCCAGGTGATCGTCGACGGCTTCATCCTCATCCCGGTCCTGATTTCCCGGGTCTCCAACCTTCATCCCCTGTGGGTGATCCTGGCGATCATCATGGGGGGCAAACTCTACGGCGTCCTCGGCATGATCATCGGCGTTCCCGTGGCCAGCATCATCAAGATTACCATTCTCGAAATCCGCCACTACAGACGCACCTTCACACTCCCCGAAGTCGCAGGCGACGGCGAGCGGATCCTCTGAAGGGACACCGTCGGGTTTTCAAGGTCGGTGCCGCTCCCAGAAACCCCACCCCGGGCTTGACATCCCCGTAGCGTATACACGATAATTTCAGATTTAGACGAGGTCCCGAGACTGCCTGCGGACCAGGGATGCCATGAGCCGCTACCGCCGTTTGTTCAAAAATTTCAGTCTCCGCTCCAAGATGCTGGTTCTGGTCCTCCCCCTGGTGGTGGTGCCGATCATCGTCGTCGGCAGCGTCATCGGCTTCATTTCCACCCAGCAGGCCTACCGGGGGATCACCCAGACGAGCAAGGCCGACCTGGAGCACATGGCGACCTTCACCACCGACCTCCTCAACTCCCACTATCAGCAATTTCAGGTTTACAAGGAAGACAAGCAGAAGAGCTTCATCAAGGGGCTGACCTCCATGGTCGGAATGGCCACCGACCTGGTGGAGGTCGAATACAACCAGCAGAAAAAAGGGCGGCTCTCCATGGCCGCCGCCAAGGCCGAGGCAAAAAAAGCGCTCAAGAGGGTCAACGTCGGCGACACCGGCTACATTTTCGCCATGACCAGCAAGGGAGATCTGGAAATCCACGTCGCCCAGGAAGGGGAGAACATTCTCGATGCCCAGGACGAAAACGGCCGCCATTTCATCCGCGAAATCGTCTCCTCGGCCCTGAAATCCCGCCCCGGCGAGGTCCTCTACATCATCTATCCCTGGCGCAACGCCGCCCTCGGCGACTCTTCGCCGCGCAAGAAGATCGCCGCCTACCGTTACTTCAAGGAGTGGGACTGGATCATCGCCGCCAGCGGCTACCTCGAGGAGACCTACGAGGACAACGCCTTCGAACGCAACGCCTTTGCCGACCTCAAGGCGCGGATCCAGGAAAAAAAGGTCGGCCAGACCGGCTACATCTACACCATGGACTCAAGGGGAACCTTCACCATCCACCCCGATGCCGAAGGGCGCAACCTCATCGACGCCAGGGACGCCGAAGGAAATTCCTTCCTCCGGCAGATGTGCCGGGAGAAAGACGGCTGGATCCGTTACCCCTGGCAGAACCCCGGCGACCCGGCACCGCGGATGAAGATTGTAAGGTACACCTATTTCGCCCCCTGGGACTGGATCGTCGCCGTCGGCTCCTACGAGGATGAGTTCTACCACGAGGCGAACCTCATCAAGGGGCAGACCTTCCTGAGCATGCTCGCCCTGACGATCCTCGCCTGTGCCGTTTCGGTGATCCTCGTCTCCCTGGCCGCCAAGATCTTTACCGACCCGATTCAGCGGATGATCGCCGTGATCCGCCAGGTCAAGCAGGGACGCCTCGACCGGCAGATGGTCATCGAGGGGAACGACGAACTCGGCGAACTGGCGGCGACCTTCAACCGCATGACGGAAATCATCAAACGCAACCGGGAGATGGAATCGACCCTCGCCCAGCAGGGGAAGATGGCCTCTCTCGGGGTCCTCTCTTCGGGGGTGGCCCACGAAATCAACAACCCCCTCGGGGTGATCCTCGGCTACGCCGGCTATCTGGAAAAAAAGATCCCGCCGGAAGATCCCAACTACGCCTTCATCCATGAGATCAAGCGCGAGAGCAAACGGTGCAAGAAGATCGTCCAGGACCTCCTCAGCTACGCCCGCACCCCCAATCCGGTCCTCGAGGCGACGGACATCAACGAGCTCCTCGGCCAGATCGTCGACTTCGCCGCCAACCACACCGATCTCTATTTCGTCACCATGGTGCGAAACTTCTCCCCTGACCTGCCGGAAGTCATGGTCGATGCCGACCAGCTCCGCCAGGTGGCGATCAATCTGATCCTCAACGCCGGCGCGGCAATGCCGGAAGGGGGGGAAATCGAGGTGGCCACCGCCCTGAACGACGACGGCCGGCTGCGCATCACCATCGCCGACAACGGCGCCGGCATCCCGGCGGAGAACCTGGAAAAGATCTTCGAACCCTTTTTCACCACCAAGGCCCGGGGAACGGGACTCGGCCTGGCGATCACCAAGCAGATCATCGACCTCCATCAGGGACGGATCTCCATCGACAGCACCGTCGGTCAGGGGACGATGGTCACCATCGTGCTGCCGCTGAAACGGGAAGAATACTGAAAGCGACGGAAAAAGATATGGCACCGAAAAAAATCATGATCATCGACAACGAGGAGGGGCTGTGCCGGATGATGGAGGCGGTCCTCATGGACAACGGCTACGCCGTGCGCTCCTTCACCGACCCTCTGGACGCCGTCAGCACCTTCCGCCCCGGCACCTGGGACCTGGTCATCAGCGACATCAAGATGCCTGGGATCGACGGCCTCGAGGTGCTGCAGCGCCTCAAGGAGGCCGAGCCGGGGATCCCGGTCATCATGATCACCGCCTACGCCACCGTCGAGATGTCGATCCAGGCCCTGCGCAAGGGGGCCTACGACATGCTGACCAAGCCCTTCGAACCCGATGAGCTCCTCTACCGGGTCAAGAACGCGCTCAACCACAACCAGCTCCTGGCCGAAAATCGCGAACTGCGCCAGGAACTGGCCGGCAAATTCAACTTCGGCAACATCATTGGCGCCTCGCCCGCCCTCAAGGCCCTTCTCGACAAGGTGGAAAAGGTGGCGATCCGCGACACCTCGGTGCTGATCACCGGCGAATCGGGGACCGGCAAGGAGCTCATCGCCCAGGCGATCCATTACAATTCGCCGCGCCGCGACAAGCGCTTCGTCGCCATCAACTGCGGCGCCCTTCCCGAGTCGATCCTCGAGAGCGAACTCTTCGGCTACAAGAAGGGGGCCTTCACCGGTGCCGCCGAGGACCGCATGGGGCTCATCGAGGCCGCCGACGGCGGAACCCTCTTTCTCGACGAGGTCGGCAACCTGCCGATGAACGTGCAGAAGACCCTGCTGCGTTTCCTCCAGGAGCGGGAATTTCTCCGCATCGGCGACAATAAACCGACACGGGTCGACGTGCGGATCATCTCGGCGACCAACTCGGAACTCCTGGCCGAGGTCGAGCGGGGAACCTTCCGCGAAGACCTCTATTACCGCTTCAATGTCGTCAACCTTCACCTCCCCCCCCTGCGGGAACGCCGGGAGGATATCCCGCTCATCGCCGCCCATTTCATCGCCCTGCAAAACCAGGAGTTCGGAACCCGCATCAAGGGGCTCTCTCCCGAGGCCGCCCGCGCCGCCGCCGCCTTTGCCTGGCCCGGCAACATCCGCCAGCTCAAGAACGTCATCGAGGCTTGCATGACCCTCGAGGGGGGAGAGACCATTGCCCTCGGCACCCTGGCCCAGTTCATCGAGGTCGACGGCTTCGAGACCGGAGCCGGTGACGACGACTATACCAGCGCCCTGGCCCGCTTCGAGATCGAGTACCTGCGGGACCTGCTGCAGAAGCGGGGCGGCAATATCGACGAGGTCGCCCGGGTGGCCGGGATGAACATGGCCACCGTCTATCGCAAGCTCAAGAAATACGGACTCAAAAAGGGGGATGTGCTGTAATTGTCATCGCATTCCTGCAAATAACCCGGATCCTTTTTGCAGATCTGCAAAAAGGTGTTCTGAAACATCTCCTCTTTACAAGACGCCGTTTTTGTTAAATATTTTAATGGCTAGACTCCGCGCCGCCCGACACCGACCGTCCCGGGCGGCGCCCCATTCCCCCCCGGCCTTTTGCATCACTGCGAAAAACCTCCCCACTCTCCCCGCCGATTCTCCCCTCCGAAAGCCGCAAAAGCCGCCAATACACCCGCATGGCGGGATCCGTCGAAAAGTTGGTACGGCGATTGCGTATACAATTGGCCAGGTACTCCTGTTCGCGGATGAGGCCGGGTCGTTGAGGGACGGCCCTGCCTCATCCACTCCATTTTCCATCAGACCCGGGAGGACGTCATGACCGCCGACAATGCACCCCCTGTCATCTCCTCCGCCCCCGGGGAAAATGCCGCTCCCCCCGCCCCCCTGGGACTCCTGACGCTCGGACTGACGACGATCCTCCTCGGCCTGGGGAAAAGCGGCCTGGTCGCCATCGACAATCAGGTCCTCGCCTTCGCCATCTTCTACGCCGGACTCTTTCAAGTCATCGTCGGCATCAGCGAGCACAAACGGCAGAAAAGTTTCGGCGCCATCGCCTTCACCTCCCTCGGCCTCTTCTGGCTCTCGCTTCTGGCCCTGACGATCTTTCCCGCCCTCGGCTGGGGGGGAGAACCCAAGGCCGCCAACATGGTCGCCTATCTGACCATGTGGGGACTCTTTGCCGCCATCCTCTTTCTTGCCACCTTCCGCCTCAACCGCGTCCTGCAGGGGGTCTTCGGGTCCCTGATGGCCTTCTTCCTCCTCTTGGCCATGGCCGCCTCGTCCGGAAACCCGGTCTTCACCCTCTTCGCCGGGTACGCCGGGATGATCTGCGGATCCCTGGCTCTCTATGCCGGTGTGGCCCAGCGCCTCAACGAGAGGGCCGGACGCACCGTCGCCCCCCTGGGGACCTGGAAGGGGGCGACCCGCCCCGCCGACCGTCCGCTTTAACTCTTGACATTGAATTCAAAAAGGGTTTTATTTTAGGCAGAAACGGACCAGGGAGGAGCGTTTGAACAGCAAACTCAGCCAGCAGATGACCATCCTCGGCCTGTGCGCCATGGTCTTTTACGCCGTCATGCTCGCCACCGGGGTCCTCTCCACCGAGGTCATGCCCCAGTTTGTCGTCTCCGCCGTCCTCTTTCTCTCCTCCGGCCGTTTCATGCGCAAGGCCGCCCGCAGTCTCCCCGAACGGGAACGCAAGGAGAAACAAAAAAGCCGGACCTCCGAAGCCGATTGGCCCTGGCTGGCGGCCATCGTCAACTGGATTTTCGCCCTGGGGATCCTCGCCGGCATGGCGATCTGGGTCATGACGCCCATCGGCGTCTCCTTCCTCGAGGCGCTGCAGCACACCCTGGCCCACGAGCAGTTCTTCGCCGGGGCGGTCCCCTGACCCTTCCGCACCTTCAACCCGACACCGGCCGCCACTGATCTTCAGGGGCGGCCTTTTTTTCGCCCTCCTCCCGACCCCCTCCCCCTTCAGCAAAATCCCTTGCCTCGTCCCCCAGGGTGCTGTTATAAAGTATTAATTTTTTTGGGCCGGGGAGCCGGGAGGGGGAAAAGAAATGCAGGAGCCACGTTACCGCATCGTTTTTCGCGGTCAGATCGCCTTCGGCTTTGACCGGGACGAGGTCCGGGACAATCTGAAAAATCTCTGCCGCTTTGACGAGGGGAGGGTCGAGCGCCTTTTCTCCGGCGGCGGGGTACTCAAGTCTGATCTCGACGCTGTCACGGCCGGCAAATACCTGGCTGCCCTCGAGCGCACCGGGGCTCTCTGCACCCTCGAACCCCTTCCCGCGCCGACTCCGCAGGCGGCGGCCGTCGCCAAGGCGCCTGCGGCAACGCTGCATTGTCCCCACTGCCACAGGGAGCAGCCGCCGGGGACCGAATGCCGCCACTGCGGCATAGTCTTCGAGCGTTATCTCCAGGTTCAGGCCCGCAAAGCGGCCATGGCCGCCGAGAAGGGGAGTCAACCAGACCGGGGAGTCGAGGCCTCGACGCTGCCGGCTGACGCCCCTCTCCTTGAGCGGATCGCCGATTATCTTTGCCGGCATCGGGAGCGGGCCTTCGTTCTCAAAGCCTTCGGGGTCATCGCCGCCATCCTCCTCCTCAAGTCCTTTCTCAGCGGCATCTTTTTCCTCATCCTCTTCCTCTTCTTCCCTCTCGGCTTTCTCTTCTATGTGCGCGCGGAGGCCGCCAGCACAGGACAGAGCCCCACGGCGGTCCTCGCCCAGCACATCACCCTGATGCCGATAATGTACGCCGAAGGGGAGCGCAAGAAGGAAGGGGTCAGCTGGCTGACCTACACCCTGATTTTGCTCAACGTCCTGGTCTTTTACGGTTACGAAATCCACGCCGACATCGAATTTCTCTCCGACAACCTCGTCTTTCTCCCCCACGCCCCCAACCTCTGGAACGTTCCGGTGAGCGCGGTGACCGCACTCTTTCTCCACGCCGGCAACGGTCACCTCTGGGGGAACATGCTTTTTCTCTGGGCCGTGGGGACCGTCGTCGAGCGCCGCATCGGATTCCGCCGCTTAGGGGCCTTCTACCTCCTTTCCGGGCTCATGGCCGGGTTACTGTCGGTGGTGGTGGCCCGCACCTTTCTCGGCGAAACGGCTCACGGCCTCGGCGCCTCGGGGGCCATCTCCGGGATCATGGGGGTTTTTGCGGTGCGCTGCTATTTCAAGAGCATGGTCTTCCCCCTGCCGATTCTCGGCATCTTCTCCCTGATCCTCCCCATCAGCCTCAAGGTGCGCCTCAACTCCCTGGTGATCATCGGCCTTTTCTTCCTCTCCGACCTCAGCGGCGGCCTCGGCCAGCTCACCGGGAGCAACGCCTCGAACATCGGTCACTGGGCGCACATCGGCGGCATGCTCTGCGGCATCGCACTGGCCTCCCTCTTCCGCCTCGGCGACGAAGCGGTGGAGGAGCGCCACATGGAGATCGGCGCCCAGGCCCTGGCCGGCGGCAAGGTCTCCCTCGCCGCCGGCGAGGAGTCCCTGCGCCTGACCTTACGCCAGAACCCCCGCAACACGGAGGCACTCCTCCTGCTCGCCCGCATCCGGAGCAAGCACCAGACCTCGGAGGAGGGGCGGGACCTCTATCGCAGGGCCATCCCCGAACTCCTCCGGGTCAACCCGAAGGAGGCGGCCAGCGTGTTTCGGGAGTATTATCAAAAATACCTGCAGGGGGTCGAAACCGCGGCCCAGTACCGTCTCGCCGGGATATTCTACCAGGAGGGGGACCTGGAACTGGCCTACCGGTGCATCGAGGGGGTCCTCCAAGATCCGGAAACGACGTCCGAAGTCCGTCAGCGTGCCCTCTTCCAAAGCGCAAGAATTCTTGAGGAGCAGGGCTTAACGGACTCTGCTGCCGCCTGTTATCGGCGGATCATCGAAGAATTCCCCACCTCCCCCCACCTGGACAGGGCCCGGGTTCGCCTTGCTTCAGCCTGAACAGGCCCGGCCTCGGCCATCGGCTCCCGGAACACCAGTCCAATTTTTTGCCAGGCCCCCCTCCATAAAAAAAAGCGGCCCCGTCAAAGACGGGGCCGCATTCCATTTCAGAAGGCTCAAAACAAGAGGTTTTCGTCTAGCGATTGATTTCCTGCAGGGCGAGATCTTCCTCGTCGTAGGCACCGACGGTGACCGTTTCCTCAACGGCCACGGCCGCCTTCCGGGTGCGCAGCGTCAGGGACATCATGGCGCCGACCAGCAGCATGACGCCGGCGACGGCAAAGGAGGCGGTGTCTGCGCCGGTCTTGACCTTGAGCATCTCGGCGACCCGAACGAGGAGGAGACCGCCGAGCCCCCAGGCCGAAAAGAGGATCCCGTAGTTCATGCCGAAGTTCTTCATCCCCCAGTAGTCCTTGGCAAAGGAGGGGAAGAGGGCGAGATTGGTGCCGTAGTTGAAGACCATAAAAGTCACCAGCAGTCCCACCAGGAAGGGGTTCCCCTTGCCGGAGAGACCGGGGATGGCGACGAACATCAGCACAGCCTGGAAGACGAGCATGAAGGTCAGGGTGTTGGCGCGACCGAGCTTGTCGGAAACGACGCCGGCCACCAGGCGGCCTGCGGCGTTGCCGACGGCCATGATCGCCACCACCAGAAAGGCCATCTCTCCCATGCTCGCCTTGGCCAGCCCCTTGGCGGAGCCGATGACCATCAGGCCGGCGCCGGCGCCGATGAAATAGCAAAGCCACAGGGTGTAGAACTTGGCGTCGGTGAAGAGCTTCGAGGGGGAGACGTCGACGACGGCCTTGGCCGGAGTCTTCTTGGCAAGGCTGGCGGCGTCGCCAGCAACATAGCCGGCGGGAGGATTGGAAATCAGCAGCGCCAGGCTGCAGACGACCAGGGCAAAGGCGATGCCGAAGACCATCATGGCCTTTTGCAGGCCGTAGGCGCCGAGGAGGTAGGTTGCCAGGGGGGCGATGTAGACCGAGGCGAGACCGAATCCGGAGACGACGATCCCGGCGATCAGGCCGGTCTTGGCCGGAGTAAACCACTTCAGAGACGGCGGGGTCGCCGCCGAGTAGCCGAAGCCCATGCCGCCGCCGGCGAGAACGCCGAAGCCGACGACCCAGGCCCAGTAACTGGTGGTCTGGGAGATCCACATGAATCCGCTGCCGACCAGGAGTCCGCCGATGATGCAGGTAATTTTCGGTCCGAATTTATCCTGCAGCTTGCCGGCGACGATCATCGCCACGGCGAAAAAGAGGCAGCAGACCGCATAGGGGTCGTTGATCGAGGCCGGATCCCAGGTGAAGGCGCCGGGGCCGCCGGCCTTGATCGAATCGGAGATGGCCGACTTGAAAATACTCCAGGCATAGAGAATACCGAGGGCCAGATTGATACCGGTCCCGGCCAGGACGACGGTCCATCCCTTGTTTTTCATCGTTTCCTTGCTCATGTTCTCCTCCTTTGGGATTTGGTAGTTCGGATCGTAATTCGCGCTTATGTTTCGCATCTGAAACGGCAGTGGCCATTTGTTCCGGAAGGGGATCGCTATCGGCTTGCGGGCCCGGGCCGAGGGGGGCGCGGCTTCGCGGTGGCGGGGGGGCGTTCGGGGGAGCGCCACCGCCGCCTGCAGGAGCTCGGGGCAGCGGTCCGTCAACTCATGATATTTGGTGCAGGTGTTATAACGGCAGCTGCAGTAGGTCGAGATCGTCTTGGCGTCGTGGGCCGAGATGTATCCGGAGCCGACGTCACAGTAATCTTCGCTTTTTCCGTAAAATGGGCAGACCATGGATGATTTCCATTTCGAGAGCAGGGAATCGCGCCGCAAATATCTGACCGACTTGCCTATTCCCTAGAGCAATGGGCATACCAATGTTTTAAAATTTCTTTTGCCACCTGTTTTCCCCTTTACTTTCGGTATATTACCCAACAGGCTGGACGGGAAACCGCCTCAGGGAAAAAGATATGGATTTGCATTTATGCAAATCCATCCGCCCCCCCTTCTGGCCATCGAGGCCCGTCCGCAGACCGGGGTTTTAAAGAGGGAAACGGCTCCGGACCAGGATTCGGCCGGGATTGGCGGGGGCAGGACGTATACGACAAACAGAGTTTTGCATCCCTGCGAGGAGGTAAGCAGCCCCTTTCGCAGTCTTGCAAATAGGCGGCGGGGACCGTGAACCGAGGGGGGGGGAAAAAAAGAACGGCCCTTCCGGGGGGGAAGGGCCGTCTCGTTCAGGGCCTGAAGGGACAGGCCGGTGTCAGGGGAAGGGAGGGAAGGGGAAAGGCGAAGTCACGGGTTGGGGGAGGAAACCGTCGCTCAGGGTGAGAAGAAAGGCCACCAGGTCATCCTCCTGGGCCCCGCTCAGATGCAGGTCGCCGAGTTCCACCCGATTCACGTTCATGGGGACTTCCGGCGCCGGCCACATCCCGGGGATCCCCGCCGTGTTGTAGAAGTTTACGATCTCCTTGAGGGTCGCAAAATAGCCGTTGTGCCCGTAGGGGGCGGTCAGGGCGATGTTCCGCAGGGTCGAAACCTTGAATTTTCCGGCCTGACTCGCCGAAACCAGGGCGCCGTCCGGGCCGGCCACTGGGTCGTAGGCGGCGATCTCGGGACGGGCGCCGAGGCCGTAATCGATGGGATTGCCGGCGAGAAGGGGGTTGGTGCTCTTGGGAATCCCCAGGTTGTCATAGGTGAAATCGGTGAAGAGGGGGGGCATCAGGGTGAGGCCGTCGGGGGCAAGAGTTGCGACGCTGAGATGACAGAGATTGCACTTCCCCTTGCCGTTGAAGAGTTTCATCCCTTTCTCTTCCGTCGGAGTCATCGTATAGAGACCGGCCAGCCAGGCATCGTACTTGGAGGTGAAGGCGTTCACCAGATACGATTTTTCAAAATCGCCGATGGCCGTGGCCAGCAGCTCGTAGACCCTGTCGATTTCCAGGGGGGTGAGAAGATCGAGGTTCGACAGGTCAACGCCATAGACGGCGGCAAACCCCGCCAGGTAGGCGGTCCAGTTCGGGTTGGCCGGTACTGCGGCCGCAGAATTGGAACGGAGGGCCAGCAGAACCGCTTGCTTGTTCGGCATCGCCATCTCGACGGGATTCAAAAAGGGTCCCATGGCCTGAGCGGTGAGGGTCCCGGCCCGGCCGTCCCAGAATTGCCCGCCGGCAAACAACCCGAGGCCGCCGTTCCACTGAAAAAGGGGACCGAAGGCGGCATAGGCGGCCGTCGGTGCGTTGCGTCCGCCGAAGAGTCCGGCGACCGAACCCTCGGAGACGGGGAGGGCCGCGGGATTGGCGGCATTCCGGGGATCGGCGAAGCCCGGCGGCAGATGGCAGCTGGCGCAGGCCTGATTGGCATTGAGGGAAAGATAGGCGTCAAAATAGAGGAGCTCCCCCAGCTGCTGACTCGGCGTCAGGGCGGCGACGGCAGGGACGGCGATCAAGATCCCGCCCAGCAGGGCCAGGAATACGGTTTTTTTGAATCGACTGAACATGAAGACCTCCTGAAAGATGGTGTGAATTCTGGCGATTCTCCTGCATAACCTCCAGTTCTGAAACCGGCCCCTCACCTCCTTTCCTGCGCAGTAGAAACCAACGGCCGAGCCCGGGAGTTCACCTTCCGCAGCTCGGCCGTCTTCCCTGGAAGACCCGTTGCTTTCCGTCCCCCCCTCGCGGCGGGTTTGGCTCTGATAATTGTTTAATTAGGCTGTATCAATACGTAGCCGCCCACCCCCCTCCTGTCAAGCCGGGACCGTCCCTTTTTTTTCAATCGGGCAAAAAAAATCGCCGCCCCTTCCGGGGCGGCGATGACAATCCATTATTTTTTGTGCCTCGGTTCTTCCCCTGGCTCCCTCAGGCGCGGGAGACGAAGCGGCCGTCCCGGGTGTCGACCTTGATCCGTTCACCGGACTCGAGATAACCGGGGACCTGGATGCACAGCCCCGTCTCCAGAACCGCCTCCTTGGTCTGGGCGGTAGCGGTGGCGTTCCTGATGGCCGGAGCGGTCTCGGTGACGACGAGTTCGACGATGTTGGCGGCGTCGACGCTTACCACCCTCCCCTGGAAAACGCCGAGCTGCACCTCGGCCCCCTCGAGAAGAAAACCCTGTACCGGCTCGAAGAGCTCGGCATCGAGTTCGTACTGTTCGTAATTTTCCAGATCCATGAAGACCCCTCCATCGCCGGAGGGATAGAGGAACTGCCCCTTGCGCCGCTCGAAATCGGCCTCGTCGACCTTGTCACCGGCCTTGAAGGCTTTTTCCAGGACCTGCCCGGTGAGAAGGTTGCGATACTTGGTCTTGACCAGGGTCGATCCGCCGCGGGCGGAGGGGGACTGGGTCGTATAATCGAGAATGAGACAGGGCGCGCTCTCGAGCTGGATGACAAGTCCGCGCTTGAAGTCGGCGGTGGTGATCATGGTTTGCTCCTTTGACAACGAAGATGGCCAATTTTTTTGGGAATGTAGCACAATCGGGCGGGGAAAGACAATCGCTGCGCCCGGAAATTTTCAGTGACAAGCTGCGAAGAATTGTGATTTAATTCCCCCTTGTCCCCACTCCGCCATTTTTTCCATCGACCATAGATGACGCACCCGAAGGAGACTCACCCATGTACAGCTGTGCCGACCTGAAGAAGGGCCTTAAACTGATGATCGACGGCGAACCCCACTACATCGTCGCTTTCGACTTCACCAAGCCGGGGAAGGGGCAGGCCCTCTACAAATGCAAACTGCGCAATATGATCACCGGCTCTCTCTTCGACCGCACCTACCGCTCCGGGGAGAGTTTTGAACCGGCGGCCCTCGAGGATCGCGACATGCAGTACCTCTACCAGGACGAGTCGGGGTACGTCTTCATGGACAACAAAAACTACGAACAGGTCACCCTCGACGAGAAAACCCTCGGCGACGAGAAGTACTTTCTGCGCGACAACATGGATGTGAAGATCCTCCTCTTCAACGGTCGCGGCATTGGCATCACCCTCCCCAACTTCGTCAACCTGCGCGTCACCGAGGCCGATCCCTGGGTCAAAGGGGATACCGCCGCCGGGAACAATAAGCCGGTCACCACCGAAAGCGGCTACACCCTGGCAGTCCCCCCCTTCGTCGAAGCCGGCGACCTCATCCAGATCGACACCCGCACCGGCGATTACGTCACCCGCGTCAAGGAATAATTTCACCATGGAGCCGAACTGGGCCCTGGCCCGCAAACGGCCCAAACTCGAAGAGCGGGCCCGGATCATACAGTCGATCCGGGCCTTTTTCATCGCCCGGAACTACCTCGAAGTGGAAACGCCCCACCGCCTCCCCGGCAACGCCCCCGAAGAGCACATCGATCCCGTCCCTTCCCTGCCCTGGTTTCTCCACACCTCGCCGGAACTGGGCATGAAGCGCCTGCTGGCGGCAGGGTACGAGCGGATCTTCCAGATCTGCCGCTGCTGGCGGCAGGGGGAACGGGGGCGCCGGCACCTCCCCGAATACACCATGCTCGAATGGTACCGGGCCGGGTGCGACTACCGGTCCCTGATGGAGGAGTGCGAAGACCTCCTGGGCGCCCTGGTCCCCGGTCTCCGGCTGACCCTCGGGGGGAGGAGCGTCGACCTTTCTCCCCCCTGGGAGCGCCTCACCGTCGCCGAAGCCTTTGCCCGCCATGCGGATCTGACGCCCCAGCAGGCCCTGGCCAGCGGACGTTTCGATGAGATCATCGCCCTGCAGATCGAACCCTGCCTCGGCCGGATGCGCCCGACCTTTCTCACCGAATACCCCTCTGCCTGCGCCGCCCTGGCCCGCCTCAAACCGGGAAACCCCCAGGTCGCCGAACGTTTCGAACTCTATGTCGCCGGCATCGAACTGGCCAACGCCTTCTCCGAACTCACCGACCCGGTCGAGCAGCGGCGGCGCTTCGAGGAAGAGGAGGAGCGGCGGCGCGCCGCCGGCAAGCCGTCCGTCCCCCTGCCGGAAAAATTTCTCGCCGAACTCGAGACCCTCCCGGCCGCCGCCGGAATCGCCCTCGGCGTCGACCGTCTGGTCATGCTCCTGTGCGACGTCCAAACCATTGACGAAGTGGTGGCGTTTACCCCGGAAGATCTGTAGAATACCGTCACAAGGGTCGCGGCGGGGGGGCGTCTTTTTTATAGGCTCCCTCGCCTCCCCGGAATTTTTCCCTGGCCTCAGAAATGACCACTGGCAGGCGTTCCTTCCCAACTTCCCGGGCAGTCCTCTCCCATGCAGCCAAAATCAAACATTTCCGAATCCGCGCTCCTCGACGCCTGCCGAATCCTCTTCGGGACGAAGATCGACCTGAGCAGCCAGTTCCTCGCCTACCTGCAGCCTGCAGGAGCCAAGTCGGCCTACCGGGAAAAGGCGAAAAAAAATCATCCCGACCTCTTCGCCGACTCCCCCCCCGGCGTCCGTCGCCGGCAGTCGGAACTTTTCCAGGAAATCCATGGCGCCTACAAACTCCTGGCCTCCTATCTCGACCAGCGCAACCGCCCCGGCCCCCCGCCGACACGCCCCGCCGGCGGCGAGGAAAGAACGGCCAAGGATTCCGGGCCGTACCGCAGGGGAACGGGAGGTCCGCCCCATCTTCCCAGGCAGCACCTCGAGTTCGGGCTCTTCCTCTATTACCGGGGACTTATCGCCTATCCCGATCTCATCGCCGCTCTCCTCTGGCAGCGTCGGCAACGTCCCAACCTCGGCGCCCTCGCCAAGCGCTGGGGGTGGCTCGACGACCAGAAGATCCAGGCGACTCTCCAGCACCGGGGCTCCGGCAACCGTTTCGGCACCCGCGCCCTGCAGCTCGGCTTTCTCACCGGCATTCAACTCCAGGCCCTCCTCCGCTACCAGCAGACGCTGCACAAGAAATTCGGCCAGTATTTTGTCGAACAGGGGATCCTGAAGGCGGCGGACATCGACCGGCTGGCCGAAGATTTAGACAAGCACAACCAGGGGATCGCAGTCACCAACCGGTATCGGTCAGCCGCCACCGGCGGCCCGACCCCCTTCCGGGGGCGCTGAATCTCCTCCCAACCGCCCCCCTGCCCCGTTCCTTCCCGACCGTACCTCTCCGCCTTTTTACCTTGACAATATCTCATTACATTTTATATATTGTGCGAGCTTTTTAACTCTCAACTTTCGAGGAGGCAAAAAACAAATGAAAAAACTGCTTGTTGTCCTGATGCTGGTCGCTTTCGCCGCCACCCCTGCCC
Organism: Desulfuromonas soudanensis; assembly: GCF_001278055.1. NCBI lineage: Bacteria > Pseudomonadati > Thermodesulfobacteriota > Desulfuromonadia > Desulfuromonadales > Desulfuromonadaceae > Desulfuromonas > Desulfuromonas soudanensis. Next base: position 3,389,718 of record NZ_CP010802.1, read on the forward strand.
TGGCCGCCGACACCGTCGTTCTCAAAGCGAAAAACGGCGACGTCACCTTCAATCACAAGGTCCACAGCGAGTCGATGGAGTGCAAGACCTGCCACGGCGAAGGGACCCCCGGCAAGATCGAACTCGACAAGGATTCGGCCCACGCCCTGTGCAAGGACTGCCACAAGACCAAGGGCGCCGGCCCCACCAAGTGCGGCGACTGCCACAAGAAGTAATCACCGCAGGACCCCCAAGGGTTTCCTTCGGAGTTCAGGATCAGGCCCCGCCTTTCACAAGGCGGGGCCTTTTCATTTTTGCTCCGCCCTGTTCTCCCCCGCTCTTGTCCCTTTCCGGGGAGAGGCGACAAAAAAATCCCCGCTTTACGGCGGGGATTTTTTTGTCGCGCGATGTCCCGGGAGACCTTCTCAGACGACCTGTTCCATCGCCCAGATCCCGCAGGGGCAGATCCCGGCGCAGATCCCGCAGCCGATGCAGAGATGATCGTCGGAGAGATATTCGAAGGCGCCGTCAGCCTTCTCGATGCGGCGGATGGCCCCTTCGGGACAGGCCTCGAGACACATGGAGCAGTCCCGACAGGTGCCGCAGGAAAGGCAGCGGCTCGTCTCGGCCTTGGCGTCGGTCACGCAGAGGCGCCCGCGGTTCTGGGGACGAAACAGCTCCTTGGAAAGGCAGCTCTGGGGGATGACTTCGGGCTTTTTGATCGGGACGAGCTCCTTGCCGGCAAGATAGTCATCGATCAGCAGGGCGGCCTCGGCACCCTGGCCGATGGCGTGGGTGAGCAGTCCAGGTTTGATGGTATCTCCGATGGCGAAGATGCCGGGAGCCTTCACCGATTGCCAGCAGCCGTCCACGTCGACCATCCCGCGGTCGGTGAGCCATTCCCGGGGGACGTAGGAGAGATCGGGGCGCTCGCCGATGGCAATGATCACCATGTCGGCCTCGATGAGCTCGCCGTCCTTGGTCCAGACCCCCCTTTCATCGATTTTTTCCGTGAAGACCGGCCAGCGGACCTCGCCGCCGAGGGCCTTGACGCCGTCGATTTCGTGCTTGTAGGCGGCGGGGCGCTGGATGTCGATGGAGGTGACCTTCTTGGCTCCCATGGCGTAGGCGCCGAGGCAGACGTCCATTCCGGCGTTGCCGGCGCCGAGAACCACGACCCGCTCGCCGACCGCCGGCTTTTTGCCGGCGTTGACCTCCTTGAGGAAGTCGAGTCCCTTGACCAGGCGCTCATGACCGGGGAAGGGGATGATCACCGAATTGTGGGCGCCGCTGGCGATGACCACCGCGTCGTGCTCCTTGCGGATTGTGGCGAAGAGGGGAGCGTCGACGGCGGTGCCGGTCCTGATGGAGACGCCGAGCGCCTTGACCCGGGCGATCTCGCCCTGGAGGGAACTCTCCGGCAGGCGCGAACCGGGAATGACCTGGCGCAGCTTGCCGCCGACCTCCTCGTCCGCTTCGTACAGGGTCACGGCATGCCCGGAAAGCCGCAGCTGCCAGGCGGCGGACAGACCGCCGGGGCCGCCGCCGATGACCGCCACCGTCTTCCCCGTCGACGGCTTCGGCTCGGGAGAGGCCGCCTCCAGGGAGAGACGCCCGAGCTCCTTCATCGCCACCGGATGATCGAGAAACTGGCGGGTGCAGGCATCCATGCACAGGTTGGGGCAGACCTCGCCGCAGACGCTGGCCGGGAAGGGGGAGTAGCGAAGGACCAGCTCCAGCGCCTCCTTGACCTTCCCCTGACGCAGCAGATTGATGCGGTCCTGGGTCGGGATGGAGGAGGGGCAGGAGGTCTGGCAGGGGGCGCCGTATTTGCGGTCCTGCCAGTGGGGGAGCTTGAGGCGGTCGGCGCCGCTGTTGACCAGGCCGGCGACGTGGTTGTAGTCGTCCTGGACGAGATCGCCGAAGATCCCCCCTTCCACCCACTTGCCGAGGCGGAATTCGCGCATGGTGATGCGGTGATGAACCTTGCGCTCCTCGTAGGTCTTGGCGACGATCTTCTTCCACCGGGCAAAGTCGGTGAGCTCGCCGAGGAGAGCGGATCGATCGATCTTGCCGAGGAAGACCGGGAGCCCGCCAGAAAGGAAGGTGCGGTCGGCCTCGTCGAGATCGAGGAGCCAGACATCCTCGGAGAGGCCTGAGACCGGTCCGCGGACGTAGATGGTGCCGCCGACCATCCCGGCGCAGGAGCGGTCGCCGAGAACCGAATCGTCCTCCTGGCAATCGACGCCGCAGATGACGGCAAAGCCGCCGCCGACGAATTCGAAGGAGAAGGAGCCGGTGTTCTTCAGGACCCAGAACTCGGGGGCATCGTAGGCCGGGTCGTGCTTCATCAGGGAGCCGGAACGGGTCCCGACCCGGCCGGCGACATAGATCTTGCCGCTGGCGGCGCAGTGGGCGGTGGTATCGCCGCCGTCGCCGAGGATGGTCAGGGTGGCGCCGGCATTGAGCCAGCCGGCGTCGGCGGGCGCCGACCCCTCGACGACGATCTCGGTGCCGTCGAGGCCGAAGGAACCGACCCGCTGTCCGGGATTCTTGACCCGGAACTTCAGGGGAGCGCCGTCCTCGGTCCACAGGGGGCCACCGATATCGTGGTGCCCGGAGGAAAGGACGTTGAACTCCGTCTCCCCCGCCTCGAGCGCCGCATAGATCTGCTGCAGGAGCTGCTGGGTGGAGATGCGCTGGTTATTTTCAAATCCGATGATTTCCGCTGCCATGGTGGATCCTCCTTAACACACGTACTGGATCTGCAGTCGCTCGGCCACGGCCCGGTCGGTGGAGACCAGGGCGTCGGACCGCCCGACAGGGAGGGAGGAGTTGCCGATGGGGGCCATGAGCTTCTTGAGCTCCTGGTCCATGGCCAGATAGTAGTTGACGATGTTCTGCGCTACCTTCTCCGGATCGAGGCGATGGGCCAGGGCCGGCTCCTGGGTGGTGATCCCCGCAGGGCAGAGGCCGGTGTTGCAGGCGTTGCAACGCCCCATGTCGTTGCCGACGCAGCCGGCCATCTGCAGGATCAGCTTGCCGGTAAAGACGCCGTTGGCGCCCAGGCACATCATCTTGAAGGCGTCGGCGGCCAGGTCTCCGGTCTTGCCGAGGCCTCCTGCGGCCCACAGGGGGATCTGCCCCTGGCGCCCCTGGGTCACGGCGGCGAGGTAGCAGTCGCGCAGCTTGGAGACGATGGGGTGGCCGGTATGATCGAGGGAGACCTCGTGGGCGGCGCCGGTGCCGCCGTCAATGCCGTCGAGGAAGAAGCCGCCGACGATGTTGTAGGGGTCGCGCACCAGGTTGTTGAAGACGGACACCGAAGTCGCGCTGGCGGCGACCTTGATGGCCACCGGCACCCGGAACTTGAAGGCGGCGTTCATGGAGAGGAACATCTTCTGCACGCTCTCCTCGATGGAATAGAGCCCCTGGTGGTTGGGGGGGGAGAGGAGGTCGGCCTTGGGGACGCCGCGGATCGCCTGGATGTGCTCGGCGACCTTCTGGGCCATGAGGAGCCCGCCGTCGCCCGGCTTGGCCCCCTGGCCGATCTTGATCAGCACCCCGGCGGGGTCCTCGGTCATGTGCGGCATCGCCTTGAGGATGCGGTTCCAGCCGAAGTGACCGGAGGCGATCTGCAGGATCATGTACTTGAGATATTTGGACTTCAGGAGGCGTACCGGCACCCCCCCTTCGCCGGAGCACATGCGCACCGGCAGCCCGCACTCCTCGTTGAGGTAGGCGGTGGCCATGGCCACCCCTTCCCACATCCGCCAGGAGAGGGCGCCGATGGACATGTCGCCGATGATCACCGGGTAGATCCAGCGCACCGGCGGCGACTGCCCGGTGGTCTGCAGCTTGCCGTCGGCGCCGACGGCAAAGGGGAGCTTGCCCGGCGGCAGGATGCGGCCGAAGGGGGCCAGCAGGTCGAAGGTGTGACGCTGGGCGTCGAGGGAGGGGTCGGTCATCTGCGAGATGCGTCCCACCCGCAGTCGGTCGAGGGTGCGCGAAGTGCTCTCGAGGTTTTTGCGGCCGCCGCGCTTGACGGAGTCGCCGGCCAGACAGCGGGTGACGATGGAGTGCCGGTTGTCGACGTTGCGCAGCGGCCCGATGGCGTCGTTGGGGCAGACCTTCTCACAGATCCCGCAACCGCGGCAGTAGTTCTTGATCGAATGGACCTGGCGAATCACCGGAATCGCGGAAAAGCGGGTCTTGGGCTCGGGGAAATCCCCTTCCGAGAAGACCATCCGCCGGCGCTCGACCTTGGGGGCGATGGCGCGGAAGGAACAGGCGGCGACGCAGGAGCCGCAGAGGGTGCAGCGGCTGGCGTCGTAACGGATTTTCCAGGGGAGATCGTTCGGCGTGATGTCGTGAATTTTCATTGTTTCCATCGCTGAACCTCCAGGTTGTTATCGATCACCACGATCTCGCGCTCGTTGGGATAGATATCCGTTTCCCAGTCGCGGTCGGGGAGGATTTCGTTGATGCCGCAGACCTCCGAGGAGAAGACCACCGTGTCGCTGGAGCGTCCGACGACGATCGGCCGCAGCTTCTTGGCATCGCAGCAGGTGAAGAGGGTGTTGTCGGGGAGGACGCCGATGATGGTGTTGGGTCCGTTGATCTCCAGATGGGAGAGGGACTGGCGGATCGCCTGCAGCTCCTGGGCGTCGTCGCGGTGTCCGATCTCCTCGAAGGGGAGCGGGGTGATGACGTGCTTGTAGTAGGAGAGGGGCCAGCCGAGCTGACGATGGACATAGTGCAGGGTGTAGAGAAAGCACTGGGAGTCCGATTCGAAGCCGATATAGCCGCGGTGGAGCTTGCGCTGGAACTCCTTGTTCTTCTGATAGAAGGTGTTCTCGCCGTTGGCCAGCGCCGTAAACCCCTGGAGAAAGAAGGGGTGAGCCGCATAGCGGACGATGTCGTAGTTGGTGTTCTGCCGGCACTGGGCGGTAATCACCCGGGCGGTGAATTTGCTGTCCGCCTCCCAGAGATTGAAATAGGTGCCGATGTCCCGCGGGTCGCCGATCTCCTTGAGGGTCACGACGTCGGGCCAGAAGGAGTAGACAAAACCCATCTCGTCGTCCTCGAGGGCCGCCCGCAGGTTCAGGCGCATGTCGAGGAGGAGCTCCTCCTTCTCCTTCTGCGACGACTTCTTGATGTGCTTCGGATAATCGAAGGTCTCGAAGACGTAGTTCGGCATGGCGTTGATATCGAGTCCGGGCTTGTCGTTGACCTCGGGGACCCACTGCAGCACCCTCTGGAATCCGGCGGCGTGGAGCATGTCTTCGGCGACCTTGAGCCCCTCGTCGGTGCAGGCCAGCGACAGGGTCGGCAGGTGTTTGTACCCCTCGAAGATCCCGCCGAGATCGTGCATGACCATGGCGAAACCGGAATTGTCGTGCCCCTTCTGCTGCGACTGCATGAGCAGCAGCGCCTGACTCGGATGGACATAGTTCAGGCTCTTGATCGCGCCAATACGACACATATCCGTTTACCTCCAGAGAGAAGTTCCTTGACCCTGCCCCGGCCGGGTGCCGGAGAGCCCGGGGAGCATGAAATTTTTAGCACATTGCGTGCCAACAGTCCCCATTGACGGTTGCAAATTCCGTATACACCCATAAGTAATTGTAATATTTTATGTTTTTGTCGGATAGGGGTCCAGTTCGAAGCCCCGAAGAGGGGCCATAAGGGAAATTTTTCCCGCCTCCTTGAAGGGCTCTCTACTCTGACCGAGTAGCCTGAGTACACGAAAAAACGGCACCCCCTAGGAGGTGCCGTGCTGGGTATCCGAGGAAAAAATCAGAAGTTGTAGCCGCTCTCCGAATGAGCCGCCTGATCGAGCCCCATCCGCTCCTCGTCCGGCTCGACGCGCAATCCCAGGGTGACTTTAAGGAGGTAGATGATCCCCAGGGAGACGACCACCGCGTAGACGCCGGCAGCCAGCAGCCCGAGCAACTGCAGCCAGAGCTGGTGGAGATTGCCGGCAATGAGGCCGGAGGCGCCGACGGTGGCGAAAAGGCCCGTGGCCAGAGCCCCCCAGGCGCCGCCGACCCCGTGAACCCCGAAGGCGTCGAGGGAATCGTCGTATCCGAGCCGGTGCTTGAGGAGCACACCGGCGAAGCAGATCGGGCCTGCCGTCAGCCCCATGAGGAGGGCCCAGGCGGGAGTGACGAAACCGGCGGCCGGAGTGATCACCACCAGCCCGGCCACGACCCCGGAGGCGGCTCCCAGGGCGCTTGGCCGGCCGGAATGGATCCACTCGGCGGCCAGCCAGGAGAGAGCTCCGGCGGCCGCGGCGGCCTGGGTGGTGGTGAAGGCCAGGGCGGCGGAGGGTCCGGCGGAGAGGGCGCTGCCGGCATTGAATCCGAACCAGCCGAACCAGAGGAGACCGGCGCCGAGAAGGGTCATCGGCAGGTTGTGCGGCGGCATCCGCTCCTGGGGATACCCCTTGCGCCGGCCGAGGACGATGGCCAGCACCAGGGCGGTGATCCCCGAGGAGAAATGAACGACGGTGCCGCCGGCAAAGTCGAGGGCGCCGGCTTCCAGGAGCCATCCCCCCTCCCCCCAGACCCAGTGGGCGATGGGGTCATAGACGAGAGTCCCCCAGAGCAGGATGAAGACGCAGTAGGTGGAAAACTTCATCCGTTCCGCCACCGCCCCGGCGATCAGCGCCGGGGTGATGATGGCGAACATCCCCTGAAACATGACAAAGACGTAGGTGGGAATGGTTCCGGTCAGGCTCTCGGGGGTGATCCCGGCGAGAAACATCTGGTCGAATCCGCCGATCCAGGGGCCGGCGCCGCCGAAGGCCAGGGAATAGCCGACCACGATCCACTGGACGCCGAGGATGGCCAGGGCGGCGAAGATATGCATGGTGGTGGAGAGGACGTTCTTGGCGCGGACCATTCCGCCGTAAAAGAGGGCGAGCCCCGGAAGCATGAGCAAAACCAGGGCCGAGGAGACGAGCATCCAGGCGGTATCTCCGGGATCGGCGCTTCCGGCGGCCCGGGCCAGGGCCGGAAGGAGGAGGAAGGCAAGCGCGGCGGGGCCCGAAAGGCGAAGGAAGGATCCGTACATCATCGTACCTCCAGTGGGGACGGCATCGTCACCCGGCTTGGCAAAATATTTCGATTCTCTTCTCCTGAGCAAGCGCCGTGCCATGGACAAGGAGCAGTAAATACAACAGTTTGCATCCGGCTTCCACCGCCTTGCGGCCAGGTATGCCCAAAAAAACGCCAGCTCTGCCTCGGAGAGAGGCGTCCCTCACCCCCGGCCCCTCTCCTCGACGCCTCCCCCCGGATCCCGGCGGCAATCCCTGTTGGAATTCCTTACACCTCCCCGGACTCTGAAAAATATTCCTTTATTTTCAACAGGTTGAAGCTGGGAACTTTTTTTGCTACCTGATTGATTCACGGCAAAATCGTTGAATTTTTCTAACTTTACTCCGTCCGGCGGCCCTCGACAATCATACCCGGGGAAAGGAGGTGAGCAGGCGCTCGAATCGCTTAAGGCCAGAGAAACGGTCAACAGCCTGAATAAACCAAAAAAGGAGGTAATAAACTCATGAAGCACCGAGTCACTTGGTCCCTGTCGCTCCCGGCTTTGGGAGTCGCCCTCACCCTCTTTCTGCCGACACTCCTCCCCGCCCAGCCCCTCCCCGGAGGAACCCTCGACCCGACGACGATCCCCAAATTCGTCACGCCGCTGGTCATCCCCCCGCAGATGCCGAAAAGCCCTGCGGCCAGCCCCCTGAACACCGCTCCCCAGCCGGCGGCCGACTACAATATCGCCGTCCGCCAGTTCCAGCAGCAGATTCTCCCTGCGGGTTTCGGCGCGACAACGGTGTGGAGTTACGGGCTGGCCGAGGACGCCGTCCCGGCCCTGGCCCCGGCGCCGAACTCGACCTTCAACTATCCGGCCTTCACGGTGGAGAACACCTCGGGGGTTCCGACCAGGGTGCGCTGGATCAATGACCTGGTCGACGCCGGCGGCAACTACCTCCCCCACCTCTTCCCCATCGACCAGACGCTGCACTGGGCCAACCCGCCGGCCACCGGGTGCCTGGACGGCAGCAACCGCACCGACTGCCGGACCCTGAACCCAGCCAACTACACGGGGCCGGTGCCGATGGTCACCCATGTCCACGGAGCCCACGTCAACGCCGAGAGCGACGGCTATCCCGAGGCCTGGTGGCTGCCGGCAGCAGGCAACATCCCGGCCGGTTACGCCAGGACAGGCACCCTCTTCGACCAGTACGACATCAACAACACCGTCCCCGGTTCCGCCTTTTTTGCCTACGAAAACGACCAGCCGGCGGCAACGATCTGGTATCACGACCACTCCCTGGGGATCACCCGGGTCAACGTCTATGCCGGACCGGCCGGGTTCTGGCTGATCCGCGGCGGCGCCAACGGCGATGCGGCCATCGACAACGTCGCCACGGCGACGGCCAACGACGGGGTCCTTCCCGGTCCGGCGCCGACCCTGGCCGGCGGCGACCCGAATTTCAACGCCGGTGTCCGAGCGGCGATACGGGAAATCCCCGTCGTCATCCAGGACCGCTCCTTCAACGCCGACGGCGCCCTCTTCTACCCCGACAACCGCGCCTTCTTCGAGGGGCTCAACGTCCCGCTTCTGCCGCCGCAGATTCCCGGTGCGGGGACGCTCGATATCCCCTTCATCCCAAACTCGGACATCGCCCCGATCTGGAACCCCGAGTTCTTCGCCAATACCATGGTGGTCAACGGCAATACCTGGCCGCAGCTCGAAGTGGCGCCCGCTCTTTACCGCCTGCGCCTTCTTAACGGGTGCAACTCGCGGACCCTCAACCTCTCCCTCTTCCAGATGGCCGGCGACGTTCAGGTCGCCGAAAGGCCCTTCTTCCAGATCGGCGGCGACCAGGGGTTCCTCCCGGCGGTCGTCCTCCTCCAGACCGGCATCTCCCTGCCGCTCCCCGGCGACGGGACCCTCCCGGTTCTCCCCGCCCCGGCTCCCGGTGCGATGCAGGCGTTGCTGATGGGGCCTGCGGAACGCGCCGACGTCCTCGTCGATTTTTCCGGTCTCCCCGACGGCACCGTGGTGCGGATCCTCAACACCGCACCCGATGCCCCCTTCGGCGGTTTTCCTGACGTGCCGGCCGACCCGGGGACCACCGGGCAGGTGATGCAGTTCGTGGTCAACTCGGCCCTGACCCAGCCGACGGATGCCGCCGCCACCCCACCGCAGAACCTGGTCCTGCCGGCTGAACCGGCGGTGGGACCGGCGGTCGCCACGCGGCAGCTCACCCTCAACGAAGAGGTATCGGGCCAGCTCTGCGTGCAGCAGCTCCCCGACGGCAGCATCACAACCCTCTTCAACACGCCGAACGACCCCAATTTCCTCGCCAACTGCACGGCGGCCGGCGGGGTCCCCATGGCCCCCAGGGCCGCTCTCCTCGGGGTCCTCGGGACCGATCCGGTCAGCGGGGCGCCCGTCAGCATTCCGAAGCTGTGGATGAACGTGATCACCGAAAATCCCGTTATCGGCGATACGGAGGAGTGGGAGATCTTCAACCTCACCATGGACGCCCACCCGATCCACCTGCACCTGGTGCGCTTCCAGGTCATCAATCGCCAGGCGTTCGATCCGGTGACCTTCGCCCCGATCCCGGGGACGATCACGCCGCCCGAAGCCAACGAGGAAGGGTACAAGGATACGGCGCTCAACTACCCGGGACAGATCACCCGCATCCGCGCCCACTTCGACCGCGCCGGTCTCTACGTCTGGCACTGTCACATCCTGGAACACGAGGACAACGAGATGATGCGCCCCTACCTGGTGCGCTACGATCCCGCCTTCCCGGACCTCAACGGCGACAACACCGTGGACCGGGCCGATCTGGCGCTTCTGCTGGCCCAAATCCGCAGCCCGCAACCGGTGAAGCTCGCCTTCGACCTGAATCTCGACCAGAAGGTCGACCTGCTCGACGCCCGGATCCTGGTCGGCAAGCTGGGACTGACCCGCTGACAACCCGCATTGAAAGGAGATTTGGCATGAAGACGTTTCTGAGCATCCTCAGCCTGTGCGCCCTTCTGGTTCTCCCCGGCCAGGCCCAGGCCTACAGCGTCGGTCTCAACCCGGCGGACCAGACGATTTTCCTGGGAACCACCGCCCCGGTCGACATCAATCTCGTCCTGACCGGCACCGAGGCCCTCTTCGGATTCGATCTGGCTCTCACGTTCGATCCGGCCCTCGTCGGCTTCGACAGCTTCAGCACCTCCCTGCTCGATCCTTCCGACCCCTTCAATCCTCTCTTCGATTACCTGGGGGGCTTCACCTTTGAACCGACGGTCGATCCGACCGTCATCTCATTCAGCGGCACTTTTCTTCCCTGGGATGTCCTCACGGAGCCGCTCTCCGGCAGCTTCACCCTGGCGTCGCTGAACTTCACCGGAATCGGTCTGGGGACCTCTCCCCTCACCCTGACGGGGGAGCTCGACCTCGGCAATGCCGGCCTCGATCCGGTGAATGTCGCCGGCAGCGTCACTGTGGCGCCGGTTCCGGAGCCGGGCACGTTCCTCCTTCTCGGCCTCGGCCTGGCCGGGATCGTCGGCTATCGCAGGCGTTTCAACCGGGGCTAACCCCTCCTCTCCCTGAAGATCAAGAGCGGCAGCCCGGCCGGGGCTGCCGCTCTTGCCGGCGCAGATCTCGAACGGTGGCACGGGCGATTTTTTTTGCTATCATCGTCTCATGCCGGCCCCTACGGAACAGACCCCCATGTAACGCAATGCCCCCCACCGCTTCTGGCCGAGGAAAGGAACAGGGATGAACAAGGGATTACCAACGATTCTGGTTCTGGCTCTCACCGGAGGATGCTGCTGGGCCTCCGAACCGGTCGACCTGAAGACCGAGACCGCCCAGATCAACTACAGTGTCGGCTACCAGATCGGCGGCGACTTCAAGCGACAGGGGGTCGTCCTCGATTCCCCGGCGCTGGTGCAGGGAATCGAGGATGCCCTCCGGATGTCAGGCCCCCGGATCACCCCTGAGGTGATGGAGACCACCCTGAAGACCCTGAAACAGAGAATCGACGCCGAACAAAAAGGACAGAGACTTGCGCAGCTGGAAAGATACCGGGGAGAGGGGCGGGATTTTCTCGACGCCAATGGCAAAAAAGAGGGGGTCGTCACCCTGCCGAGCGGACTCCAGTACCGGATTCTTCAGGAGGGACTCGGGCCGCGCCCGACCCTCTCGGATGCGGTCACCGTGCACTACCGCGGCACCAGGATCGACGGGTCGGAGTTCGACAGCAGTTATCGCCGCAAGGAACCGGCGACCTTCCCCCTGACCAACGTCATCCCGGGCTGGCAGGAGGCGCTGCCGCTGATGAGGGAGGGGGGGGCGCTGGCAACTCTTCATTCCCGCCGACCTCGCCTTCGGGGAACGGGGCCCCCTGGCCGAACAGGTGGTCATCTACGAGATCGAGCTCCTCAGGGTGAACCGGCCATTGCCGGACTCCCCTCCGGGGTGAGTCCGGGCCCCTTCTCCCCTCGGGTCCCACCCGCTCTTCGATCGAACAAAAAAAGCCCCCGTAATAAACGGGGGCTTTTTTGTTTGCGTAAGAAATGAGCTCAGAGAATTTCCACCCAGCCGTGGGGGTCGGGGATCTTCCCGCACTGAATGCCGGTGAGGGTCTCGTAGAGTTTCAGGGTCAGCTCTCCGGCCTGGCCGCCGCCCATGGCCACGGTGCGATCGCGGTAGGTGACCGTCCCCACCGGGGAGACGACCACGGCGGTGCCGGTGCCGAAGGCCTCGGTCAGGCGCCCGCTTTCGGCGCCGTCGAGAATCTCGTCGACGGAGAGGGCCCGCTCCTCCACCTCGACCCCCAGTTCGCGCACCAGGGTGAGGATCGAGCGCCGGGTGATGCCGTCGAGGATCGTCCCCTTGAGGGGGGAAGTCACCAGCTTGCCGTCGTAGAGGAAGCAGATGTTCATGCTGCCGACCTCTTCCACATACTTGCGGTGCACGGCGTCGAGCCAGAGAACCTGATCGAACCCCTTCTCCGTGGCCTCCATGGCGGCGCGCAGGCTGGCGGCGTAGTTGCCGCCGGTCTTGGCTTCGCCGGTGCCGCCGGGGGAGACCCGCACGTATTCGTCGGAAATCCAGATCTTGACGGGGCTTAAGCCCCCCTTGTAATAGGCGCCGACGGGGGAGAGAATGATGTAGCACAGGTACTTGCTCGACGGCCTGACGCCAAGAGCCGCCTCGACGCCGATCATCGTCGGCCGGATGTAGAGACTCGTCCCTTCGCTGCGGGGGACCCAGTCTCTCTCAAGTTTCACCAGTTGCTTCAGCGCCTGGAGAAAGAAATCCTCGTCGACTTCGGGCATGCACATCCGGGTGGCGCTGCGGTTGAAACGGCGGATGTTGTCCCGGGGACGGAAGAGAGCGATGGCGCCATCGGGCCGCCGGAAGGCCTTGAGCCCCTCGAAAATCTCCTGGGAGTAATGGAAGACCATCGCCGCCGGGTCGATGGCGAAGGGACCGTAGGGCTGGATCCGCGGCGAATGCCAACCCTTCCCCGCATCGTACTCCATGACGAACATCCGGTCGGTGAACTGCTTGCCGAATGCCAGTTGCGACTCATCCTCGATGCGAGGCTTTTTTTCCGCGAGGGGCAAAAGTTGAATCTCCATAGTCCGGGGGGCCTCCGATATCAGGAAATATAAGGAAACAGGAACGATATCTATCACAATCTACCGTCGCCAGGCAAGGGCAATTGCCTGACCCTCTCCGCCCCGGATCCCGACCCTCCCTCCCTGAATTAAACCGGCTCCTTTTTCGGCAGTTCACGCTCCAGGCGGCTGTCGCCGTAGAGGAGATTTTTTACATTGAGCGCCTCCTCTTCCTCGCGGAAGCGCTTGCGCAGTTTGTCGTACTCGGCGCGGTCCGCCGGGTTGTTGAGACGGTAACCCATGTCGCCGATTCTCCACAGATCTTCCATGCCGCTCTCCTTGGTTGACAGACGCCAGAACACTCCCCATCCCCTGCCGCCATGCTACCAGCAACCGCCTGCCGGTCAAGGTATTTTTTACTATAAATGTTATAACGCCGTTATGATTTCCCCCCTTTTCCCGGCGACGGAAATCGGCTCGCTTTCGGATTTTCAGGGGAAAAGGGGGGATGGGGACGGGAGGGGGAGTGTTTGGAAGCGGGCCGGAATGGGGGGAGAGGAATTTGCGGAAAAGACCGAGGGCGCCGGGTTCGACGCCCCGGCCCCCCTTTAGTCCCCGAGGAGGGACTTCATGCTGGAGAAAAAATTGCTGGCCATCGCCTCCTCCTCTTCCGGGGAGGCCTCCGGGCGCCCCTTGCTCTGCTGGGTGCAGAGAAGTTCGGCGGGGATCTCGGCGAGAAAACGGCTCGGCTCCCGGGGGAGCATCTTGCCGTACTTCTTGCGCCGCGCCGCCCCCAGAAGCGTGAGGACCTGCCGGGCCCGGGTGATGCCGACATAGCACAGCCGCCTCTCCTCGTCGACATCCACATGCTCCCCCACCGACTTCTGGTGGGGGAGGAATCCCTCCTCCATCCCCACCAGGAAGATATAGGGGTATTCGAGTCCCTTGCTGGAGTGGAGGCTCATGAGGATCACCGCGTCCTGGGCCAGCTTGGCGTCCTTCCCCCCCCGCGGCGGCTCGTCCCGATCGAGGAGGGAGACCTTGGAGAGAAAACCGGCCAGGGTCGGCTGCTCGTCCCGCTCCTGGTAGGAGGCCAGGGCATTGATCACCTCGCCGACGTTCTCCACCCGGCGGCGCGCCTTTTTCGGATCGTCGGCGGTGCGGTAGAGCTCCTCCTCGATGTGCAGGGTTTCGAGGAATTCGCGCCCCAGGGCGGCAAGATCGGCGGTGGAAGAAAAACGCGCCCGGAACCCCTCCATCAGGGCGACGAAATCGGCGAGGGCGCGATGGGCCTTCTCCCCCAGCTCCTCGCTCCCCGGCGGGTCGCGCAGGACGTCCCAGAGAGGGCGCTGCTCCTCCGTCGAGACGCGGATCAGCCTGTCGGCGGTCGTCTCGCCAATCCCCCTTTTGGGGAAGTTGAGGATCCGCAGGAGATTGACCTCGTCCCGGGGGTTGACCAGCACCTTGAAGTAGGCGACGGTGTCCTTGACTTCCTTGCGGTCGAAGAACTGCTGGCCGCCGATGAGGACGTAGGGGATGTTCTCGTAGCGCAGCTGTTCCTCGAAGGCCCGGGACTGGGCGTTGGTCCGGTAGAGGATGGCAAAGTCCCGGTAGGCGAGATCGTGGCGGAAACGGGCGCCGTGAATCCGTTCCACCACCTCCCGGGCCTCGTCCTCGGCGTCTTCGCAGCACAGGTAATCGACGAGGGGACCGCTCTCCCCGGAGGTCCACAGCGCCTTTTCCTTGCGCTGGCCATTGTTTTTGATCACCGCGTTGGCGGCGGCGAGGATGTTGCCGGTGGAGCGGTAGTTCTGCTCGAGCTTGATGACCGTCGTCCCGGGGAAATCCTTTTCGAAGCCGAGGATATTGCCGAGATCGGCGCCGCGCCAGCCGTAGATCGACTGGTCGTCGTCCCCGACCACGCACAGGTTGCCGTGCACCAGGGCCAGGGAGCGCAGCAGCAGGTACTGGGCGGCGTTGGTATCCTGGTACTCGTCGACCATGAGATAGCGGTAGCGCTGCTGATACTTGGCCAACACCTCGGGGTGCTCCCGGAAGAGGCGGACGGTGAGCATGATGATGTCGTCGAAATCGATGGCGTTGTAGGCCTTGAGGGCCTTCTGGTAGCGGGGATAGATCTCCGCGGCCAGGTATTCGTAGTCGTCGTGGTGGCGAACCAGGAACTGCTCGGGGGAGATGAGGCGGTTCTTGGCGTCGGAGATCAGAAAGAGGACCCGGTCGGCGTCGAACCTGCGCCCGTCGAGGCTGTGCGCCTGGATCAGGTCCCGCACCAGGCGCCCCTGGTCGGCGGTGCCGTAGATGGAAAAATTCTTCTTGTAGCCGAGGCGTTCGATGTCTTCCTTGAGAATCCGCACGCAGAGGGAATGGAAGGTGGAGATAATCATCCCCTTCACGTTCTTGCGCCCCACCAGTTCCTCGACCCGCTCCTTCATTTCCCGGGCCGCCTTGTTGGTGAAGGTCACGGCGAGAATCTGCTCGGCGGGAACCCCCCGCTGCAGCCGAAGGTAGGCGATGCGGCAGGTGATGACCCGGGTCTTCCCCGAGCCGGCGCCGGCCAAAAGGAGCAGGGGCCCTTCGCCGTGGCGCACCGCGGTGAGCTGTTCCTTGTTGAGGGTACTGAGATCCATATCGACCTGAATTTTAAATCAGAAAAAAATCGGAGGCGGGGCGCTGCCGGGGCGGAGGAGGGAAAAATCCCTATCCGTCGCCGGCAACCATAGCACGGGGCCGAGTTGCGGCACAAGCGGGGGGAAAAATATGCGCTTCCAGTCCATATAACCGCTTGATTTCTGCTGCGGTTTTAGGTATCTTCCGCGCCATGATTAAATTTGTGGTATTTTTCGCCGGAATCGTCTGGGCCTCCCTCCTCCTCATCTCCTGGGGCGGCGCCTGACCTACTCCAGTGCCAGGCCCCTCCGGGCCGGCGCGCCTCCCGGAACATTCCGGGCAACATCGCCTTCTCCGGCGCGTAGGGAAACCTGTCCCTGACGCCCCCCTCCCCTTCCGCTGAACCGACCCGACCCCGAAAAAACATCCCCGCGCCTCCCCCTTCTCCTCAGGGAGCGCCCGATCCATCCCCCCTCCAGAGACTCCCCTGCCGGGTGCCGCGCCGGGCCAGCTCGTCGTCGATGGCGTTGAGAACCTCCCACTTGTTGAGGGACCACAGGGGGGCGAGAAGATAATCCCGCGGTCCGTCGCCGGTGAGGCGGTGGATCAGGGTTTTCGGATGGAGCCGTTCGATGAAATCGGCGGCCAGGGCCACGTATTCCCCCTGTTCCAGCACCTTCACGCCCCCCCCGAGGTAGAGATCCCCCAGCGCCGTCCCCGCCAGGATGTGCAGGAGGTGGATCTTGATGCCGTCGACCTGCAGCCGCCCCATTTCCTCCGCCGTGGCGAGGATCTCCTCTTTCCCCTCGCCGGGCAGGCCGATGATGACGTGGACGCAGACCCGCACCCCCCGCTCCCTGAGCGCCGCATGGGCCTCGAGGAAGGTCCGGTAGTCGTGGCCGCGCCGCAGGAAACCGAGGGTGGCGTCGTGAACGCTCTGCAGCCCGAGCTCCAGCCACAGATAGGTGCGGCGGTGGTACTCGGCGAGCAGGTCGACAACGGCCGGCGGCAGGCAGTCGGGGCGGGTTCCCACCGCCAGGCCGACCACGCCGGAGACGCCCAGGGCCTCGTCATACAGGGCCTGCAGCCTCTCGGGGGGGGCGTGGGTGTTGGAGAAGGGCTGAAAATAGGCGAGGAACTGCCGGGCCTTGTACTTGCGGATCATCACTTCCTTGCCGTGCTCGAGCTGAGCGGCGACAGAAACGCCGCGGGCGATCCCCACCGACCCCGAGCCGGAAGGGTCGCAGAAGAGGCACCCCGGCCGACTCCGGGTTCCCCCCCGGTTGGGGCAGGTGAATCCGGCGTCAACGGAAATCTTGTGCACCCGTCCGCCGAAACGGTCCTTGAACTCGCGGGAAATCAACCGGTAGCGCTTCTCATCCATGACCGCACTATGTCACAGCTCCTGCGCCCAGACAAGAAGGCGCATTCCCTCCTTGCCTGAGCCGGCCTTTCTGCTATGCTTATGCTTTGTTTTCACTGGACATTTCCGCGGCCGACCGGCCGTGCCGCCGATGAATCAGGGGACCGTCATGGAACCGGGCTGCTGCTGGCACAAGGACCATATCACCGCCGCCGACTGCGAGGCCCTGCGGCCGGGGGACGAGGGACTCCTCTTCAACCGCAAGCAGCGCTTTCTCCAGCGCTGCCTCGAATGCCCGCGCTTCCTCGAAGACCTGCAGTCCCAAAGAGGGGGAGACAACGACCTCTCCTCGCTCTTCCCCTATGCCATCGAGGAGCTCCTGGCGCTGCGCGCCCAGAACCGATCCCTCGAAAGCCAGATGGTGTGGCGCAACCGCGAGATCAAATTTCTCCACGAAGTCAGTCTGGTGCTGCAGACCTCCGTCGATATCGACGAGGTCATCGCCATGGCCCTGACCGCCGTCACCGCCGGCAAGGGGTTCGGCCTCAACCGGGCGATCCTCCTTCTGGTCGACAAGGAACGACAGTTTCTCAAGGGATATTTCGCCCTCGGCCCCCGGGAAAATGCCGACGCCGGACGGATCTGGAAGGAGATAGAGGAGCACGACTACACCCTGCGGGAGATGGCCCAGCTCTTCTTCGAGCACAAGATGGCCGACGAGCGGGAGAAGTTCCGCGACCTTCTGGAGGTCCTGACCACCCCCCTGAACCGCACGGATCACCTCTTTGTGCGGACTCTCAATGACCAGCAGTCCCGGCATATTACCGATCTTTTTGCCGAACCCGGCATCGATCCTGCGCAACTGGCCGCCCTGGGGGTCGGCGAGGTGATCCTCGTCCCCCTGGTGAGCAAGAATCGGCGCATCGGCCTTTTGCTGGCGGACAACATCATCAACCGCAGCCCGATCACCACCGAAGATCTCCACTCCCTGGAGACCTTCGTCCTCCCCATGTCCTACGCCATCGAGCGGGCCTTTCTCTATGAACGGCTCCAGGAGGAGCTGACCAAACTCACCGGAGCCAATCGCCGCCTGCGCCAACAGCAGGAGCTGATCCTGCGCATGGAGAAGATGGCCCTGGTCGGCAAAATCACCGCCAACATCGCCCACTCCATCCGCAACCCGCTGACGATCATTGGCGGCTTCGCCCGCACCCTGATCAAGAGCACCCCCGGGGACAATCCCAACCGCCAGTACATCGAGTCGATCGTCCGCGAGGCCCGGCGGCTCGAGGAAGTCCTCCAGGAGGCGCTCAACTATTCGGAATCGCTCCATCCGACCCTCGATTCCTGGGACATCAACCAGCTGATCGCCGGGGTCTATACCGGGTTGCGGGAAGATCTGGAGGCGGGAGGCGTGCAGTGCCAGCTCCTTCTCGACCGGCAGCTCCCCCTGGTGCGCATCGACTACAAGAAGATGACCTACTGCATCCGCAGCATCGTCATCAACGCCCTGGAAGCGATGCCCCGGGGAGGAAATCTGGAAGTGCGCACCGTCCCCGGGGAGGGGGAGCTCCTCATCGTCATCAGCGACACCGGAAGCGGCATGGCCCCGGAAACGATCGACGCCGCCACGACCCCGTTTTTCTCCACCAAGGAGCAGGGGAGCGGACTCGGCCTCACCCTCTGCGCACGCATCCTCGAGGGGCACGGCGCACGCCTGGAGATCGACAGCGCCAGAGAAAGCGGCACCACCGTCACACTGCACCTGCCGGTACCCGAAGCCACCCGCCCCGAGCCGGGTGAAGCCACCACCCCCCAAGGAGACATGCCATGACACGACTGCTGGTCGTCGATGACGAGCGGGACATCCGCCACCTCTACGCCGCCGAACTCGAGGATGAAGGTTACGAGGTGGAGACCGCCGGCACCGGCCGGGAAGCCGCCGAGATCCTCGAACGGAAGGATTTCGACCTGATCGTCCTCGACATCCAGATGAAGGGGGAGAGCGGCCTGCAGATCCTGCAGAACATCGTCCGGAAAAAATCGGATCTGCCGGTCATCCTCTGCACCGCCTTCAGCTGCTACAAGGACGACTTCTCCTCCTGGCTCGCCGACGGCTACGTCGTGAAGAGTTCCGACCTCTCCGAGCTGAAAAGCGAAATCCGCCGGGTGCTGGCCAAGCAGCAGCCCTGAAGCAAAAAAAAGCCGGCCAAGATGTCCCTGACCGGTGCTCAAATTCCTGAACCCCTGCGCCCGTTTTAATCACGAGGAGGATCCACGCATGAAGGCAGTCATCATGGCCGGAGGCTTCGGCACCCGCATCCAACCCCTGACCATCAACCTCCCCAAGCCGATGATCCCCCTGGTCAACCGGCCGATCATGCTGCACATCGTCGACCTCCTCAAGGCTCACGGCATCAGCGAACTGATCTTCCTCCTCTACCACCAGCCGGAGGTCATCAAGAACTTCTTCGGCGACGGCAGCGAATACGGGGTGCGCATCACCTACGTCACCCCCCTGGAGGACTTCGGAACCGCCGGAGCCGTCAAGGCGGCGGCCAAATATCTCGACGAGCGGTTCGTCATCATCAGCGGCGACCTCCTCACCGACTTCGATCTCACCCGCGTCCTGGCCTGTCACCAGGAGAACCAGGCGCTGGCGACCATCACCCTCACCAGCGTCAAGGACCCGCTGCAGTTCGGGGTGGTGATCACCGACAAGCAGGGGCGGATCAACAAGTTTCTCGAAAAACCCGGCTGGGGCGAGGTCTTCTCCGACACCATCAATACCGGGATCTACGTTCTCGAACCGGAGGTCCTGAATTTGATCCCCGAAGGGGAGAACCGCGACTGGTCCAAGGACATCTTTCCACAGATGCTCGCCGAAGGGGCGCCACTCTACGGCTGCAGCCTCTCCGGCTACTGGGCCGACATCGGCAACACCGACGCCTATCTCGAGTCCTGCCGCGACATCACCCTCGGCAAGATCACCGTGCAGATCGACGAACGGGCGGGGAGCGGAGAGGGGAGCCGTCTCCACCTCGGCGAAGAGGCCTTTGTCGCCGCCGCCGACCACTCCCTCCTCGAAGGGATGGTCGTCCTCGGCGACAATACCCACGTGCTGGGGGGGGCGCGGCTGAAGAACTGCGTGGTGGGACGCAACTGCATCATCGAGGACGGCGCCGAGCTCGAAGACGCCGTCCTCTGGGACAACGTCTACCTGAAGAAGGGGTGTCGGATCAGGGGGGCGGTCCTCTGCCACAACGTCCGCGTCGGCCGCGGCGTGGTGATCGAGGAAGGGGCGGTCATCGGCGATGAAACGACCATCGGCGACGAGGCCTACATCAAAAAGGACGTCAAGGTCTGGCCGCGCAAGGTGATCGAGGGGGGGGCGATCGTCACCACCAACCTGATCTGGGGGGAGAAGTGGCGCAAGAGCCTTTTCGAAGGGGCCCAGGTCCGGGGGCTGACCAACGTCGAACTGACCCCCGAATTCACCGCCAAGCTCGGGGCGGCCTACGGCTCGACCCTCCCCAAGGACTCCTTCGTCCTCTGCGGCCGCGACGCCATCCGCTCCTCGCGGATGCTCAAACGGGCCTTCGTCGGCGGCCTCCTCTCGGCGGGGGTCAATGTCCGCGACACCAAGATGGTCTCCCTGCCGGTGCTGCGCTACAAGCTCACCACCTTCGGCGAAGTCGGCGGCATCCACTTCCGGCAGTCCCCGGAAGACCCCGCCGCCACCGAGATCATCTTCTTCGACGGCGACGGGGTGGAAGTCTCCTCGGCGACGGCCAAGGGGATCGAGCGGATCTACTACAAGGAGAATTTCCGCCGCGTCCACTACTCCGAGCCGGGAGGGATCTGGGAAATCCCGCGGATATACGACTACTACAAGGAGGGGTTCCTGCGGTCCCTCGACGCCGCCGCCCTGCGCCAGGCCGCCCCCAAGGTCGTCATCGACCTCAACCACTCCCCCGCCGGCGACCTGCTGCCGGCCCTGCTGACCGAGCTCGGCTGTGAGGTGATCGAGCTCAACTCCCACGTCAGCGAGAGCCGGACCGGTACCTCCGCCGACCAGGTGGAGCGCGGCCTCGACCAGCTCTCAAGGATCGTCGTCACCCTCGGCGCCACGGCCGGCTTCTGGCTCGGAGCCTCGGGGGAGAAGTTGCAACTCATCGACGAATCGGGAGCGGTCCTCACCGACATCGAGGCCCTCACCTCCCTGGCCGCTCTCGTCTGCCGGGCGGAACGGGGCGGCATCCTGGCGGTGCCGGTGCCGACGCCGATGGTGGTGGAGACCCTGGCCCGGGAGGCGGGCCTGACGGTGAAGCGCACCAAGAGCGACGGCCGCTCCCTGGTGGAAGCCGCCAAGGAGCGGCATGTCCAGTTCGCCGCCTCCATGGACGGGCGCTTCGTCTTCCCCGCCTTCCAGCCGAACTTCGACGCTCTCTTTGCCGTCGCCAAGACCCTCGAACTCCTCGCCCGCACCGGCCAGACCCTGGGACGCATCCGCCGGGCCGTTCCGACCCGCGCCTATCGCCACCTGCAGATCCCCTGCTCCTGGGAACTCAAGGGGGGGATCATGCGCAAAATGAGCGAGGATTCCGTCGACCAGGAGGCCTCCTTCATCGACGGCGTCAAGGTCCACCTGGGAGAGGACTGGGTCCTGGTCCTCCCCGACCAGCACAGCCCCGTGGCTCACGTCGTCGTCGAGGCCGGCGACCCGAAGCGGGCCGAGGCGCTTCTCGAGAGTTACCGCCGCAAGGTCGAAGCCTGGAAGCTGGAGCTCAACCAGCAGGGATAGCCTTCGGGGAAAGGATCCGCCGTGTCGGAGCTGCGCTGGGACCCGCTGAAGCGGAGCTGGGTCATCATCACCAACGGAGGGGGGCGCCGCCCCCGCGACTTCTTCGTCGCCCGGCAGCAGGTGGACCTCTCCCTCTGTCCCTTCTGCCCCGGACAGGAGGCCAAGACGCCGGGGGAGCTTTTCGTCATCCGCAACGCCGGAAGCGACAACGGCCCGGGATGGCGGGTGCGGGTCATCCCCAACAAGTTTCCCGCTCTCGGCATCGAAGGGATGCTCGACAAGCGGAGCGTGGGGCTCTACGATGCCATGAACGGCATCGGCGCCCATGAGGTCATCGTCGAAAACCCCGACCACGAGCGCAGCATGGGGGAATTCGAAAGCGCAGAAATCGTCGATATCCTGAGGGCCTACCGGGCCCGGCTACTCGACCTGCGCCGGGACGTCCGTTTCCGCTACATCCTGATCTTCAAGAACCACGGGGTCGAGGCGGGGTCGGGGATCCCCCATTCCCACTCCCAGGTCATCGCCCTGCCGATCACGCCGCCGGTGGCCGCCACCGAGCTGATGGTCTGCCGGGAATACTACGAGCGCAAGGAGCGCTGTCTCGTCTGCGACCTGCTCCTTCAGGAACGCGCCGACGGGCGGCACGTCATTCGCGACGACGGCCATTTTCTCGTCTACGCACCCTTTGCCTCCTGCTTCCCCTTTGAGATGCGCATCGTTCCGGTGAGACACGGCCACGATTTTGCCCTGATGACCGACGCCGAGCTTCTTTTCCTGGCCGAAGCCCTCAAGGACTCCCTGCAGCGGCTGAGTCAGGTCCTGCATGACCCGCCCTACAATTTCGTTCTTCACAACGCTCCTCCCATGCACCAGCGGCTGGGGAAACCGGCCTACTGGGGATCGCTCCCCTACGATTACCACTGGCATATGGAGATTGTTCCGCGCCTGACCAAGATCGCCGGCTTCGAATGGGGGACCGGATTTTACATGAATCCCATTCTCCCGGAAGAGGCGGCACGCTACCTGCGCGAAGCCGACCCGTCCTTCACCCTCTGACCCCGCGCCGCCCCCGGCACCCTTTTCCCCGAGGCCCGGCCGGCGGCGCCATGGAAAAAAATGACCGAAGCAAACCCGAACCCCAGACCCTACTTCCCCCTGGGGCTGCAGATCTCCCGGGAGGCACGGCGGCTCTTCACCCTGGACGACCTCCTCGAAACTCGCCACCCGACCATCTACGCCCTGCGCCTCCTCTCCTCCGCCCTCCAGGACAAGGAAGGGGGACCTAAGGCCAGTGCCGGAGAGCTCTATCTCCTGTCGCTCCTCGGAGAGGCCTGCCGTCTTGTCGTCGGGCACTACCTGGCGGCACGCCATTGCCGGGTCGACCGGGGGGAGATCGCCGTCAGAGAGCGGAGGGTTTTTCTGCCGCCGCTGACGACGGCGCTCCATTCCTTCGTCGCCCTCTACCCCCCCTCCCCCATCCTCGGCCCGGACGATTTTCTTCAGGACGCCGCGGGGCGGCTGCAAACGGTCATCGAACTCTTCCTTTTGGCCACCCAGATGGACAACCCGGCCGCCGCTCCCCTTTCCCCCCTCTTCGACGACGCTCCGCTGCGGGAGCGCTCTGCCTACCGGGAGGTGCTGCAGGAGCTCGACCGGGAGCTTGCCGGCGAGAACGTCCCGGGAGTTTTCGGCGGGTCCCTCCTCGATCTGCTCTCGGCTCCGGCAAAAAAGGCCCCCCATTCCCTTTCGGCACAGCTCGACTACGTCCGCCGGACCTGGGGCTCCTTTCTCCCCGCCGATTTTCTCCGCGCCATCCTCACCGCCTCCGACCTGCAGGGGGAAGAGGAAGCGGTCCGGGGATTCGGTCCGGGGCCGGCCCGGGCCCCCCATTTCCGCGGGGACGAGCGGGAGGCCTTCTCCGCCGATGCCGACTGGATGACGAACGCCGTCCTGGTCGCCAAGACGATCTACGTCTGGCTCGACCAGCTCAGCCGCAAGTACCGACGGGAGATTACCACCCTCGACCGGATTCCCGACGAAGAACTCGACCTGCTGGTCCGCTGGGGGTTCAATGCCCTGTGGCTCATCGGCATCTGGGAACGCTCTCCGGCCTCGCAGGAGATCAAGCGGCGGATGGGGAACCCCGAGGCGGTCTCCTCGGCCTATTCCCTCTACGACTACGTCACCGCCGCCGATCTCGGCGGCGAGGCGGCCCTGGGCGATCTGCGCCGGCGCTGTGAGGCCCGGGGGATCCGCCTGGCCTGCGACGTCGTCCCCAACCACACGGGGATCTATTCCCGCTGGACCCGCGAACACCCCGACTGGTTCGTGCAGGTCGACACCCCCCCTTTTCCTGCCTACCGCTTCACCGGCCCCGACCTCTCCGGCGACCCGGCGATCGTTCTGCAGATCGAGGACGGCTACTGGACCCACAGCGACGCGGCGGTGGTCTTCTGCCACCGCGACCGGGCCAGCGGCCGGGTGCGCTATCTCTACCACGGCAACGACGGCACCCACATGCCGTGGAACGACACCGCCCAGCTCAATTTCCTCATCCCGGAGGTGCGCGAAGCGGTGATCCGCACCATCCTCCACGTCGCCCGCACCTTCCGCATCATCCGCTTCGACGCGGCAATGACCCTGGCCAAAAAGCACTTCCAGCGCCTCTGGTTCCCCCAGCCGGGAGGGGGCGCCGGGGTGCCGAGCCGGGCCGAGCACTGGATGAGCCGTGAGGCCTTTGAAGAGGTCTTCCCCACGGAATTCTGGCGGGAAGTGGTGGACAGGGTCGCCGCAGAAGCCCCCGACACCCTCCTCCTCGCCGAGGCCTTCTGGCTCATGGAGGGATTCTTCGTCCGCACCCTCGGCATGCACCGGGTCTACAACAGCGCCTTCATGCACATGCTCAAGAGCGAGGAGAACGGCAAGTACCGCGGGGTCGTCAAGGAAATCCTCGGCTTCAACCGGGAGATTCTCAAGCGCTTCGTCAATTTCATGAACAACCCCGACGAGGAGACGGCGGTGGAGCAGTTCGGCCGCGGCGACAAGTACTTCGGCGTCGCCGTCCTTCTGGCGACCCTCCCCGGCACCCCCATGTTCGGCCACGGGCAGGTGGAGGGGCTGCAGGAGAAATACGGCATGGAGTACCGGCGCGCCTACTGGGACGAAGTCCCCGACGAGGCGTTCATCCGTCACCACGAAAGACAGATCGCCCCCCTCCTCCACCGCCGCCATCTCTTCAGCGACGCGCGCCACTTCGTCCTCTACGATTTCGAAAGCGGCGGCGCCGTCAACGAGGACGTCTTCGCCTACAGCAACCGCTGCGGCGACGAACGCTCGCTGGTGGTCTATCACAACCGGCACGGCGAAACCGGCGGCTGGCTGCGCCGGGGCGTCTCCCAGAACCCGGTCCCCCTCGCCGGCGAACTCGGTCTGCGGAGCGAGCCGGACCGGTACTGCCGCTTTCGCGATCACCGCAGCGGTCTCGAATACCTGCACAGCAGCCGCCAACTCTTCGAGGAGGGTCTCTACCTCTTCCTCGGCCCCTACCAGTACCATGTCTTCCTCGACATCCGGGAGTTTGCCGACAGCACCGGAGTCTGGGGAGAGCTCTGCCGGAATCTTGACGGCAGGCCGGTGCCGAACCTGGACCAGGAGCTGCGCCGTCTGCGCCTTGCCCCCCTCCTCGCCGAGCTCGACAGGACCCTGGCCGTGCGCCGCCGGGAAGAGCTTGCCGCCCTCCTTTCCCCCGGACGAAGCGCTGCCGAACGGACCCGGGGATTTAACCGCTTCGCCGGTCAACTCGCGGTTTTCCTGCACACCCTCTCCCGGTTCACAGGGACGGAGGGGAATCCCGACGCCCTGGCGCAGGCCCTCCTCCGGGAACTGGCCGACCTCTGTACCCTCCTGGCTCTCGACGGCGAAGGAGGAGAGGATCAGTTGGCCCTGAAATTGCTTAAATGCTCCCTGGGCGAAGGACGGCAGGGGGAACTCCCCCCGCGCCTCACGGCGGTTTTCCTCCCCTACCTGGCTCTGCACCGGATCGGCGAACTCGCCGAAAACGGCACTCCGGAGCTCTCGGCAGCCTGGCTGGAGGAATACCTCCTCGGCGAAGAACTGCAGCGCCTGCTGCCGTCGGAAACGGCGCCGCTCGACGCCCTTCTGGTCAAAATTTTGACTCGCCACCAGAAGGCCTGGGAGGCCGAAGGAGGCCCGGCCGACTTCGCCCGCCTCCTCAATGACGAGGATGTGCAGGGTTTTCTCGAGGTCCACCCCTTCGAGGGGACCCACTGGTTCAGCCGCGAGCGTCTCGAAGAGCTCAGCGACGCCCTGTTTGTCGTCTCCGCCCTTTCCGGCGCTGCCCCTCCCCTCACGGGGACCGGGCTCATGGACAAGTTAAGGCGTCTGCACGCCCTCTCTTCGGCCGTCTGCCAAAAAGCGGAAGCGGCCGACTACCGATTCGACCCGTTCCGGGATCTTCTTTGCGCCTCCCGGGGGGACCGGGGAGACTCCCCGGACCCGGTTTCACCTCGCAAAGCCCGAAGAGTGAGAAAGACCCCTGCCATGAAGATCCTCCTGGTCGCCTCCGAAGTCGCACCCTACGCCAAGACCGGCGGCCTCGCCGACGTCGCCGGTTCGCTCCCCACGGCCCTGCGCCAGCTCGGCCATGACGTGCGCATCATCCTCCCCTGCTACCAGACGGTGGAAGAAAAGCACTCGCTGCGCAAGGGGCGCAAGAGCGTCGAGGTGGAGATCGGCGGCCGGATGCACAAGGGGATGCTGCGCCAGCACTCCCTCGAGGGCGTCCCCGTCTACTTCATCGAAAACCGCGAATTTTTTCACCGTGAAGGCCTCTATGGTACGGCGGAGGGGGACTATCCCGACAACGGCGAGCGCTTCGGCTTCTTCTGCCGTGCCGTCCTGGCGCTCCTGCGGCGCCTCGATTTCCGCCCCGACGTACTCCATCTCAACGACTGGCAGACCGGGCTGATCCCGGTCCTTCTCAAGACCGAGCTCAGGGACGACCCCTTCTACCGCACCATCGGCACCCTGATGACCATTCACAATCTCGGCTACCAGGGGCTCTTCCCGCCGGAGGTACTCCCCCTCCTCGGTTTGGCGCCGCAACTCGGTACCCCCGAAGGGCTCGAATACTTCGGCAAGATCTCCTTCCTCAAGGGGGGAGTGATCTACTCCGATCTTCTCAATACCGTCTCTCCCACCTACTGCCGGGAGATCCAGACGCCGCAGATGGGGCACGGGTTCGACGGCATCCTCGCCAGGCGCAGCAAGGCACTGCACGGCATCCTCAACGGCCTCGACACCCGCCTGTGGAATCCGGCTCTCGACCCCGCCCTCGCCCGCGCCTACGACGAGAACGACCTGCGGGGGAAGGGCGCCAACAAGAAGGCCCTGCAGGCGCAGCTCGGCCTGGAGACCGATCCGTCGATCCCGCTGGTCGCCATGGTCACCCGCCTCGACACCCAGAAGGGGCTCGACCTGGTGGAGGACGCCTGGGAACGACTCCTCGAACGCCCCCTGCAGTTCGTTCTCATCGGCAGCGGCGAGCAGATCCACACCGAGCGCTTCGCCCGCCTCAAGGACCGCTATCCCGGACGGGTCTCCATCAACCTCGCCTTCGACGACACCCTCTCCCGGCGCATCTACGCCGGCAGCGACCTCTTCCTGATGCCGAGCCATTACGAACCCTGCGGCCTCGGCCAGCTCATCGCCCTGCGCTACGGCTCCGTCCCCGTGGTCCGCAAGACCGGAGGGCTGGCCGACACCGTCATCGATCCCGCCGAAAACCCCCGCCAGGCCAACGGCTTCACCTTTACCGAGGCGACAGCAGACGCCCTCCTCGGCGCTCTCGACGCCGCCCTCGCGCTCTACGGCGATCGGCGCAACTGGCTCAAACTCGTCAAACGGGGGATGTCCCAGGATTTCTCCTGGCGGGGATCGGCCGAGCGCTATCTGGAGCTCTACCGCAGAATCATGGAGGGGAAGCGTGTCTGAGGATCATCGGATTGAAGAGGAGGAGGAAAAGCCCCAGCCGCAGCGCTTTCCCGAGCTGGAGGAGTTGCAGCGCGAAGTCGAGAAGCGGATCCGCGACAACCGGCGCTTTCTGGAAAATTTTCTCGACGACAGCTTCAAGGATGAGGACGAGGAGGTCGACGGCGAGGATGAGCCTTTCGAGGAGCTCTAGTCGGAGGCACTCCTAGTCTTTTTTATCCTGGCCGGTGAGAAACTCTTCCCACTCCACCGGCAGCAGGTGCTGCTTGCGGCTGTTGCAGGCCTTGCAGGACGCAACGCAGTTCCCCCGGCTGCTCTTCCCGCCGCGGACAATCGGCAGGATATGGTCCAGGGTGAGTTCCTTGGGGGGGAAATTCCCGCCGCAGTAATGACAGATCCCCGACGCGATGCGATTCTTCCACCACTGGCTCTTGCGCAGCTCCCGGGCTTTCTCCCGCTCGCGGCGCATCTCATCTTCGGATACCTCGACACAAAAATCCATGCTATTACCTCCGGATAGGGCGCCATTGTACTCCAGGGTCGACCGCCGGACAAGCCTTCATGACGCAGCAAGCCCCATGATTCCTGGTAATTAAACGCCCCCCCTCCCCTGCAACTCAACATCCCCATAAAACAGCCCGGGATTCAGAAACACGACCGCCCTGCGACGCAGGGTTGCGGTGGCGTTCCCCGTTGTTGAATGCGTTTACAAAAATGACATGGTGGTATATCTTGGGGCGGTTTCATGCAGGGAGCAACGGACTTGTTCCAACCACTTCAAAAATGCCCCGCCCTATAAATTCTCCGACATGAGAGTTGTCGCAATGACCTCCAAATACGAGCGCTACTCAAAAGAAGAACTGGTCCGCATCATCGAGGAACGCGACCGCAAGCCGAAGTTCGGGCTGGTCTGGGAGCGGGACGAGATCGACCACGACCGCTCGCTGAATCAGGATTTCATCGCCCTCGACCTGCTCCCTGAAATCTCCTGCGGCGACGGGCCGTGGAGCAATCTGCTCATCGAAGGGGACAACTTCGACGCCCTGCGCTACCTGCGCATGACGCACGCCGGGCGGGTGAAGTGCATTTACATCGACCCCCCCTACAACACCGGCAACAAGGATTTCATCTACAACGACCGCTTCGTCGACAAGGACGATCTCTACAAACACAGCAAGTGGCTCGAATTCATGCACCGCCGGCTGCTCCTCGCCCGCGATCTCCTGGCCGAGGACGGCGTCCTCCTCGTTTCCATCAACGACGACAATCGTGCCAAGCTGGAATTGCTTCTTGATCAGACGTTGCCGGGAATGCGGCTCGGCTCCTTTGTCTGGCGCACCCGGCAGGGGTCCAACGTAGATCAAAGTTGTTTCCTAAGCGTAGACCATGAACACGTCCTGGTTTATGGCGGACCAGGATTTGAATTTTTGGGTTATGGGAAAAGTTATGGGATGTACTCCAATCCGGACAAAGATCCTAAAGGGGATTGGCGACCAGACAACCTGACCCTCGGATTTTCCTATCAAGAACGACCAAATCTCTATTACCCCCTGCGCGACCCCAAGACCGATATTTTTTATCCCCCCAACCCCGACCGAATTTGGGTCTATGCCACCGAAGAACGCCTGAAGCCCGGCCAACGTCTCCAAGCAAAGACGATGGAAGAGTTCATTGCGACTGGACAGATTCTTTTCCCACAAGAACAGCGAGTTGAAGTCTGGTATAGCCTTGCCGAGTTGAAAAGCGCCATTGAAAGCGGCGATGTGCCGAAGACAGGGAAGAATCCTGTGCTACGCCTCGATCTTCCGGATCTGGAATTTTGGGTCGGCAAGAAGGTCGGATTCAACCGGCCCGCCTTCAAGCGCTACAAGGCAGATCTACGCAATCTCAATCAACCGGTGAGCAGTTGGGTCGTTCCCACTTCGGAGCAGAAGAAATATGAAGCCGACAACAGCTTTGTCTCCGGCACCAATCAGGAAGGGGCTAAGGCGGTGGCAGCGATTTTCGGCACCAAAACCTTCAACTATGCCAAGCCACCATCTCTCATCAAAGAACTGGTGCGACAGGCTGCCGGGGAAAACGATCTGGTCATGGACTTCTTCGCCGGCTCCGGCACCACCGCCCAGGCGGTGCTGGAGCTGAACCGCGAGGACGGCGGCAACCGGCGCTTCGTCATGGTTTCGGCAACCGAGGCGACCAGTGCCGAGCCGGAAAAGAACATCTGCCGCGATGTCTGCGCCGAGCGCATCCGCCGGGTGATCGAAGGCTACGGCGACAAGGAAGGGACCGGCGGCGACTTCGCCTATCTGCGGGTGCGGCGCATCGAGCAGGAAGCGGTGCTGACCGAGATTGACCATTCGCAGGTCTGGATCGCCCTGCAACTGATTTATCGCCAGAACTTCGCCCCCTTCACGGACACGAACCCGTTGCAGCAATCGCTAACGTCGGACGGTGGTCTGGTCTACGCTACCCAGATCAGCGACAACGCCGTGACCCGCATTATCGAACTTGCAGCCACCGTACCGCACCTGACCGTCTACACCTGGCAGCCCGGCCTGCTGCGCAACCGCATCAACGTCGAAGGGGTGACGATCGAACAGATCCCCCACTATCTCGTCAGCCGTTTCGGAGGTGCCGCATGATCGCGCAACCGAAGGGCTATCAGACCGAAGCCAAGAACAACGTCCTCGACATCTTCCGTTATGCCAATGCCCAGATCGACGCCGCCACCGACCCGGACAGCCGCCGCGCCGCCATCGCCCACAACGGCTGCGTGCTGATTCAGGCCCCGACCGGCGCCGGCAAAACCCTGATCGCCGGACTGGTGGCCCAGGAGCTTTCACGCGACCCCGACATCAAGATCGTCTGGCTTTGGTTCACCCCCTTTGCCGGGTTGGTAGAGCAGGCGCGGATTGCCATCAAAGCCGAGTTCAACGGTCTGCGGGTGCGCGACATCGCCCGCGAGCGCCGCGCCCACGGCACCCGAAGCGGCGACGTTTTTGTCTCGACCTGGGCGGCGGTTGCCGGACGCAAGGACTCAAAGCGCATTCGAAAAGACGGCGACGAATCAGTCTCCCTCGATCTCGTATTGGAGCAGTGGCGCAAGGACGGATTCAAAATCGGGGTGATCGTCGATGAGGCGCATCATACCTTTTCTTCCGGGACCGAATCGGTGCGCTATTACCGCGAGGTACTGCAACCCGATTTCACCCTGATGATCACCGCCACCCCGGACGATCAGGATGCGGAGAGCTTTCGCAAATCGGCCGGGATTGCGGTCATGCACAGGATCACTGTCAGCCGACTCGATGCGGTGAGTGCCGGCCTGATCAAGCCGGGGATCAAGTCTGTCGCCTATCTGGCCGGGGAGCAGCACCGCGAGCTGGTCGATTTCGGCCAGGCGGCCTTGGCTGACGGGGTGCGAGTACATAACGCGATCAAGGCGCAACTGGTCACGGAAGGCATCGACCTGGTGCCGCTCATGCTCGTCCAGGTCGCCTCGACCGATAAGAGCGTGGAAAAAGCGAAGATGGATCTGATGGCCCTCGGCATGGCGGAGGATGCCATTGCCGTTTATACCTCGAAGGAGCCGGACGACGACCTGCTGGCGGTGGCGCGGGACGAATCCAAGGAAGCGCTGATCTTCAAGATGGCGGTCGCCCTCGGTTTCGACGCGCCGCGCGCCTTTACCCTGGTGTCGATGCGAGGGGCGCAGGACAAGGACTTCGGAACCCAGATCGTCGGCCGCATCCTGCGCGTCGACTGGCGGCTGCAAAGCCGTGCGACCAGCGAGTTGCTCAAATACGGGTATGTCTTTCTCGCCGATGCGGAGAAGCAGGCAGGGCTCTCCGGCGCCGCCGATCGCATCAACGCGGTGCGCAGCGAACTGGCCAAAATCAGCCCCTTTACCATGCTGGTCAGGATGGGCGACAACCCGACGGTTCAAGTCGTCGAAAACGGGCAGTCCTCGTTTTTGCCCAAAGGATGGAGTCCGCCGCCTCTGCCGACTGAGACCGCTGGTGGCACCGATACTGTTCGCCCCTTTGCCGGGCAGATCGACCTGGTCGGATTTTTCCTTGAGACCGATGACGATCATCCGTACACGAGGGCTGCGACTCAAGGTGTCGTGGGCAAAAACGCGCCGGGGATGAAGGTTTATCCTTTGCGTCCCGGAATGGAGCGGGTATTCAAACGGGAGCAACTCAATCTCGATACATCCGGTTTGCTGAGAGCGGTCGAGGCACGCATCCGCATCGACGACTCGGTCTTTACCGCCGGATTTCGCCAGGCAGTGAGCATCCAGCGCAAGGAAGAGGAAATCTTCACCCACGACGTGCACTACGGCGAATATCAGGCCAGGCTCTCCGATGCCGAGATTGCCCGCCGTGCCCAGCTTCTTCTCTTCGAACCTGACTACCTCGACCCCCGCGAGTTGCAGGCCGCTCTTTTGAATCGACTGCGCAAGGAATGCAGGGAGCGCGGTTTTCTCGAGGTTCTCGAATCGCCCGAGAAACTACGGCAAGCGATGCACCTCATTCTCGTTTCTCACCCGAAACTGCTACGCGAGGCAGTGCGCATCTGTTGTGCCGAAAACGCCGAACTTGTTGACACCGCGCCCCTGCCGGAAGTGATGTCGTGGCCGACCGGCTGCGCAGTAGAGCGGCTGGCGGCCTATCAAGCCTTCCCTCCGGACCTGAACAAGGACGAACTGGCTTTTGCGCAACTCCTTGACGTTGAAATGTCCGGTCAAATCGTCTGGTGGCATCGCAACGAACCCCGCAAGCCCTGGTCGGCCGGGTTGGTCATGCCCGACGGAACCCATTACTATCCAGACTTTCTGGTAAAGATTAAAGGGCGTACCAGGGGAGACGGTATTCTACTGATCGAGGTCAAAGGTGAGCATTTGATCAACAGTATGAACACCCCAGACAAGGCCGCAGCCAGCCACAAGCTCTACAGCAAGCCGCTGATGGTCATGAAGGAAAATTCCGGGCGCTGGATGACATTGCGTTACAATGACCGAACCGGCAAGAACGAGCCTGATGCGATCTTCCGGCTGGATGCGCTGGCGGAGTATTAGACCCTAAATGGCAGACCAAAAACTGTACAATAACGCGCGGGAAATTTGATGAAAATCTTCCTCCCGGAAATCCGCTGTGATGCAGATGGGTTCTCTCGGCTCATTCAACTTGCGACCGAAACAAGAGCATGTTGGTTCGATGACATCGAAGTCGACATGAGCCACGTTTCGTGGTTCGATGCCAATATGTGCGCTCCATTTGGCGCCATTCTTTACAAGATGGGATACGACAACAATACGGTCACCCTGACCAATGCCCCCACCAGCGTCGAAGCGATTCTATCCAAAAACGGCTTCTTGTGTAACTATGGCAGGCCCCGGCGTTTGGACACCTACGGTTCGACGGTTGAATACAAGCGGTTCGAACCGAAGGATGATCGCTACTTTGCCGAATATGTCGAAAAACAACTGGTTGACAAGGGAATTCCGGAGATGTCACCGGGGTTGGTTAAAAAATTTCGCGAAAGCATTTATGAAATTTTCAGCAACGCAGTGATTCATTCTCAAACCAAACTGGGAATTTTTTCTTGCGGCCAGTATTTTCCCAAAAAGCACCGGATGGATTTTTCAGTCGCAGACCTGGGTATCGGAATACAGCAAAATCTCCACGAACGGCTCGGCCTCGACCTGCCTGCCGAGCAGGCGATCAACTGGGCACTGGAAGGGAAAAACACCACCAAATCCGGCCCAATACCTGGCGGGCTGGGGCTCAAACTCCTTCGCGAATTCATTGAACTGAATCAAGGGCGGATCCAGGTTGTCTCAGACAAGGGGTATTGGGAATTATGTCGGGGAAAAGTTTTGACAAAGGTTTTTCCTGAGCCATTTCCAGGTACTGTGGTTAATATTGAAATCAATACCGCCGATACCAAATCCTATTGCCTTTCCTCCGAAATCAGCCCGGATGATATTTTTTGAGAGGTTGCCATGAGAAGCGAACAAGTCAACATTATGGTATTTGAAGTGGCAGGGAGCAGCATTTGCGTATCGTCCGATGACGGTCAAATTGTTCACGACCGGATTGCTGCTGCCCTGAGGGAAGGAAAGAAGGTCAAACTTTCCTTCATGAACGTAGAGAGCCTGACCTCGGCATTCCTCAATGCGGCGATTGGCCAACTGTATGGTGAATTTTCCGAGGAGGTCATTCGCGGGGGTCTCTCCGTAACCGAAATGGCACAGGACGATATGGGTCTTTTAAAACAGGTGGTCGTCACGGCCAAGGAGTTCTTCCGCGATCCGTCCCGTTTTAAAAAAGCGCATGCCGAGGCACTGGAGGAAAAAGATGCCGACTGACTCTCTCAGCATCGATGCTTGCACCTTCAACTCCAACGACAAGCTCTTTATCGACACAAACGTCTGGCTTTACCTCTATGCACCGCAAGCGCCGGGAGACTGGAAAGCGAGAGTCTACTCAAGGGCTCTGGCAAAAATCCTCTCAGCAAAGAGTCGGATTTTCATCGATGCCCTGGTCCTTTCCGAGTTCATCAACCGCTATACGCGGCTGGCATTCAATTTAACCAAGAGAACCGGAGCGGTCATAGAGTACAAGGACTACCGTAAATCAGCCGAATTCAAGCCGGTTGCTCGGGAGATCGAGGCTACAGTTCGGCGTATCATGAAACATTGCCAACCAACGGACAGCGGCTTTTCGACTTGTGATCTTGACGGCCTCCTTGCTGAATTTGGTCGAGGCAACTCGGATTTCAACGATCAAGTTATGGTTGAATTGTGCAAGGCCAACGGCTGGAAACTTGTGACCCACGACGGTGATTTCAAGGATTGCGGCCTGACTGTTCTTACTGCGAATAAAAGGTTGCTGGCGTGACGCCTCACCAAACTGAATGTCCGACCAACCTGTCCCTAACTCCTCCTTTCGCGAAATGATGCCGATTTGTGTTCGGCCTTTCAATCCTCTTTAGTCCGGGTGCCCCGTGAAAATCGTCTCCTTCAACGTCAACGGTCTGCGCTCGCGCCTCCACCAGCTCGAGGCGCTGATAAAGAGTCACGCCCCCGAGATCATCGGCCTGCAGGAAACCAAGGTGCAGGACGGCGACTTCCCCGTCGGGGCCATCGAGGCCCTCGGCTACCATGCCGTCTACAGCGGCCAGAAGACCCACTACGGCGTGGCGCTCCTCTCCCGGGAGAAACCCTCCGCGGTCCGGATCGGTTTTCCCGACGATGGCGACGAGGCGCAGAAGCGCTTCATCGCCGCCTCCTACACCCTCTCCGGCGGGGAGACCTTGCGGGTCATCAACGGCTACTTCCCCCAGGGGGAGAGTCGCGACCACCCGCTGAAATTCCCGGCAAAAAAAGCCTTCTACGCCGACCTGCGCCGCTATCTCGAAAATCACTGCGACCCCGCCGCCCCGTTG
Organism: Desulfuromonas soudanensis; assembly: GCF_001278055.1. Classification (NCBI taxonomy): domain Bacteria; kingdom Pseudomonadati; phylum Thermodesulfobacteriota; class Desulfuromonadia; order Desulfuromonadales; family Desulfuromonadaceae; genus Desulfuromonas; species Desulfuromonas soudanensis. Next base: position 3,424,609 of record NZ_CP010802.1, read on the forward strand.
GCGGTACTGGGGGACTTCAACGTCGCTCCCCTCGATGCCGACATCGGCATCGGCGCCGACAACGCCCGGCGCTGGCTGCGCACCGGCAAGACCTCCTTCCTCCCCGAGGAACGCGCCTGGTTCCAGGAGCTCCTCGACTGGGGTCTCATGGACGGTTTTCGCGCCCTGCACCCCGACATCGACGACCGCTTCAGCTGGTTCGACTACCGCAGCCGCGGTTTCGAGGCCGACCCCAGGCGCGGCCTGCGCATCGACCACATCCTCCTCAGCCGGCCCCTGCTGGAGAACTGCCGCAGCGCCGGCATCGATTACGAGATCCGCGCTCTGGAGCGCCCTTCGGACCACTGTCCTGTGTGGGTGGAACTGGAATCGGAGCAAAACCCGTTCTGAAAGAGGATCGCACCGGCAATCCTCCGCCGCTCCCCCTCCCCCCTTGCACATTTTCATGAAATGTGACATTTATCAGGTCGCCGGAGGTCCGGGATTCCGGGCGGCTGAAGACGTCTCCCCCAAGGATAAAAAAACCCATGAAGGTCCTGATCATCGGCGCAGGTCAAGTCGGCTATTTTCTCTGCGAGCGGCTCTCCCTCGAGGGGCACGAAGTCACCCTCGTCGACCGCAACCAGGAGCAGCTGCGCCGCGCCCAGGACCGTCTCAACGTCCTGGGGATCTGCGGCAACGGCGCCAGCGCCGAGACGATGGAGCAGGCGGGGATCCAGGGGACGGACATCTTCATCGCCGTCACCGATCTCGACGAGGTCAATATCCTCGCCTGCCTTCTGGCCCGGGAATACGGGGTCAAGACCCGGGTGGCGCGGGTGAAAAGTATCGAGTACTCCGGGGGGGGCGCCCGCCTCTCCAAGGAAAAGCTCGGCATCGACCTGCTGATCAACCCCGACGACGCCGTCGCCGAGGAGATGGTCAAGATCGCCGGCCGCAGCGGCACCTTCGACGTCGCCGAGTTCGTCGAGGGGCAGATCCAGTTCCTCGGCTACCGCATCGCTGAAGGGAGCCCCCTGTGCGACCTGACCCTGCGGGAGCTCGGCGAGATCCGCGGCATGTACCGCTTCGTGGTCACCGCCATCGGCCGCGGCGGCAAGACCATCATCCCCCGGGGGGACGACGTCATCCAGGCCGGCGACAGCATCTTCATCTGCGCCCACCAGAAAGATCTCCCGGCGATCCAGTACCTCCTCAAACTCGAGGAGGAGGAAAAGCGCAAACGGCCACGGGTCTTCATTCTCGGCGGCGGACGCATCGGCTTGCGCATCGCCGCCGAGCTGGAGCGACAGCGTTTCGACGTACGCCTGGTGGAACGGGACGAGGCGCGCTGCGAAAAGCTCTCGGCCAAGCTCAATCGGTCGATGGTGATCCATGCCGAGGGGACGGACATCAGCACCCTGGTCGACGAAGGGGTCGAGGGAGCAGACGTCTTCATTGCCGTCACCGGCAGCGACGAAACCAACATCCTCTGCGGCCTCCTCGCCAAACAGCACGGCGCCCGGCGCTCCCTGATCCTGGTCAACAAACCCGAACTTCTCAACCTGGCGCCGACGCTCGGCATCGACGCCTGCATCTCCCCCCGGCTGGCCGCCGCCGGCGCCATCCTGCTGCATGTGCGCCGCGGCGAGATCCTCTCCCTGGCCACCATCGAGGGGAGCAACGCCGAAGTCCTGGAGATCCTCATCAAGAAGGAGAGCGGAATTCTCGGCACCCCCCTGCGGGAGCTGCGCTTTCCCGTCGGCGCCATCATCGGCGCCATCGTCCGCGGCGACAGTTATGAGATCCCCACCGGCGAAAGCGCCCTGCAGCAGGGGGACCGGGTGGTGGTCTTCGCCCTCTCCGGAGCCCTGGGCCGGGTGGAGAGGTTTTTTGAATAGATGAATGCCATCCTCACCCTGCGCATCCTCGGGGCGCTCCTCGTCTTCCTCGCCGCCGCCCTCCTCCTGCCGATCCCCTTCTCCTTCTACTACCGGGACGGCGCCGCCCTCTCCTTTCTCCTTTCGGCGGCCGTCTCCCTGGCGGTCGGCGCGGCGCTCCTGCTGAACTGCCGCAGCGACCGGGAGTTTTCCGTGCGCGAGGGGTTTGCCGTCGTCACCTTCGGCTGGCTCTTCTACGCCCTTTTCGGCGCCCTCCCCTTCGTCTTCTCGGGAGCGATCCCTTCCTACCTCAACGCCGTCTTCGAGACCATGAGCGGCTTCACCACCACCGGCTCGACCATCCTCACCCGGATCGAAGGGCTGCCGCAGAGCATCCTTCTCTGGCGGGCCCTGACCCACTGGCTGGGGGGGATGGGGATCATCGTCCTCTCCCTGGCGATTCTGCCGATGCTCGGCGTCGGGGGGATGCAGCTCTTCAAGGCCGAGGTCCCCGGCCCGACCGCCGATCGCCTCAAACCGCGCATCCAGGACACCGCCAAGCTCCTCTGGGGGGTCTATGTCCTGCTGACGGCCGTGGAGACGGTCCTGCTCATGGCCGGTGGAATGACCTTCTTCGACGCCCTCTGCCACTCCTTTGCCACCCTGGCCACCGGCGGCTTTTCCACCCGCAACGCCTCGGTCGCCGCCTACGACAGCGCCTATATCGACTATGTGATCACGGCCTTCATGTTTCTGGCCGGGGTCAACTTCTCCCTCCATTACTACGCCCTGCGGGGAAGAATCCGCGAATACTGGCGCAACGAGGAGTTCGTCTTTTACCTGCTGGTGACCTTCGGAGCCACCGCCCTCCTCGTCTTCTTCAACCACGGCACCGTCTACACCTCCCTGGCGGACAACCTGCGCTTCAGCGCCTTCCAGAGCACCTCGATCCTCACCACCACCGGCTTCGGCACCGCCGACTACGAGACCTGGCCGGTCATCGCCCAGTACCTGCTGGTCTTTCTCATGTTCATCGGCGGCTGCGCCGGCTCCACCGGCGGCGGGATGAAGGTCGCCCGCATCCTCCTCCTCTTCAAGCATGCCCAGGTGCAGATCTACCGCCTCATCCACCCCCGGGCGGTGCGCCTCGTCAAGCTCGGAGCGACCCCCGTCGATCGCGAGGTGATGCAGGCGATCCTCGGCTTTTTCGCGCTCTACATGGGAGTCTTCGTCGTCGCCTCCTTTTTGATGGCCGCCACCGGGATGGATCTGGTCTCCTCGGGAGGCGCGGTGATCGCCACCCTCAGCAACATCGGGCCCGGCCTCGGCACGGTCGGTCCCGCCGACAACTTCGCCCACGTCCCGGCCTTGGGCAAGGGGGTGCTGATCCTCTGCATGCTCCTCGGTCGGCTCGAACTCTTCACCGTCCTGGTCCTCATTTTTCCCTCCTTCTGGCGCAGGTAGGCGCGAACAGACCCCCCTGAAACGGCAAAAGGGGGAAGCCGCAGCCTCCCCCTTTTGCCAAATTTCCATCGAAAACCTGAATTTACCCCCCCTTGACCCGACAACCTTTCCCTTCCAGATACCGGCGGATTATTTCGCGCTGGTCCCCCTGGATCTCCAGTTCGCCGTCCTTGAGCGTACCCCCGGCCCCGCAGAGGTTTTTCAGCTCCCGCAGCAGCTCCTTCATTTCGGCGGCCGGAAGAACGAGGCCGGCCGCCACGGTGACCGGTTTGCCGCGGCGCTTTTCCAGGCGCAGCCGCACCTGCTGGCGCTGCGGCGTCATGACCGGCGCATCCTTCGGGCAGCGGCATTCGGAGGCAGAGCGTCCGCAGGCCGGGCACCCCGTTTCCAGGCTCCACCCCTCTCCAGCGGTGAGATGACGGGATTTAACAGCCATGGGACTAGCCGAGGGAGATGAAACCGAGCTGACGGCCGGTCAGGCCACCGTCACGGCGATAGGAAAAGAAGAGTTCGCGATGGCAGCAGGTGCACTCCTGGGCCGTTTCGATGCGCGCCGGGGCCAAGCCGGCTCCTTCGAGCTGCAACCGGCAGCTCTGCTGCAGGTCGAGCTGCCACTGCCCCAGAGCCACCTCCCGGGAGATCTCGTCCCAGTAGCCGCTCCCGGCGCGGAAGGCGTCGCGGACCGGCCGGTCGACTTCGTACTTGTGGGCGCCGATCCCCGGCCCGACGGCCGCCAGCAGATCGGCGGGGCGGCAGTCGAAACCGTTGACCATGGCCTCCACGGCCTTGCCGATGATCCCGAGTGCAGCCCCCCGCCAACCGACATGAACGGCGGCCGCAACCTGGCGCACCGGGTCGAAGAGGAGAACGGGGTAGCAGTCGGCGACCAGGACCCCGATCATGATCCCCGGCTGGTTGGTGATCACGGCATCGCATTCGACGGTCTGAAAGTGGGAGAAGTCGGGATTCTCCTCATCGATAACCAGAATGTCGGTGCCGTGGACCTGACGCACGGTGAGGAGGAGATGGGGGGGGAGATCGAAGGCCCGGGCGAAGGTGGAGCGGTTCCCCTCGACGTTGTACCGGGGATCTTCGGTATTGTAGCCGAGATTGAGCGAGTTGTAGGGAGGACGGCTGACCCCGCCGTTGCGGGTGCTGAACCCCGCCTTCAGGGGGGAGTCGGTGACCCAGGACGGCTGAAGGAAGTTGATCTTTGCCTGGCGTACGATCTTCATGAATCGGTGAACTCCTCGAATTCCGGCTTAATCCTGCGGCCGGTATTTGTTTTCCAGATAGTCGATGATTTCCTGCATGTCGGGAGGGAGCGGACTCTCGAACTCGAGATATTCGCCGCTGGCCGGATGGACGAACCCGAGAATCCGGGCGTGGAGAGCCTGGCGGCCGAGGGCCCGAATCGACTGGCGCAACCGGGTGTCGGCCAGGGCGGCGGAGCGTCCGGTATTGCCGTAGGTCGGGTCCCCGACGATGGGATGGTTCATTTCCGAGAAATGAACGCGGATCTGGTGGGTGCGACCCGTCTCCAGGCTGAGCTCGACCAGGGTCATCCGGTCCTGGTCGAAGCGTCGCAGCACCCGCCAGTGGGTCACCGCCCGCCGTCCGGCGCGCCCCTTGCTGCTCATTTTCTTGCGGTCGGTGGGATGACGGCCGATCGGCTTGTCGACGAGCCCCGTGTCCTGGGGCAACTGGCCGTGGACCAGGGCGACATAGCGCCGCGTAATGCTGTGGGCGTGGAATTGAGCGGCGAGGTGGTTGTGGGTGGCATCGTCCTTGGTGGCCACCATGACCCCCGAGGTCTCCCTGTCGAGGCGATGGACGATCCCCGGCCGCAATTCGCCGCCGATTCCGGAAAGGTCCTGACAGTGGAAGAGGAGAGCATTCACCAACGTCCCCTCCTGATGGCCGGGAGCGGGGTGAACGACCATTCCGGCCGGCTTGTCGACGACGATCAGATGGCGGTCTTCATAGAGAATGGAAAGGGGGATCTGCTGGGGGAGGGCCGAGGCCGAGGCGACCGGGGGGACGACAACGGTCAGAACTTCCCCCCCCTTGAGGCGTGCGCCGGCCTTGACCGGAGTCCCGGCGATCTCGACCCGCCCCTCGTCGACGAGCTTTTTCAGCTGCGAGCGGGTCAGGTCGGGGAGGACTTCGACGAGAAAACGGTCGAGCCGCTCGGAAGGGCGCCCGATATCAAAGATAAAACTATAAATATCCTCCATCTACCAGATAGAGCTTTCGATCTTCCCGGCCTGCTTGATCATGACGTCGACGATGGCACGATCGAAGAGATGGTCGCGGCTTTCGAGTTCGGGGGAAACCCGACTGTGAAAATGGTCGCGCCCCTCCTTGAGCTCTTCGGTGAGGATCTCGAAAATATTATCGTTCTTGATCCCCTCTTTGACCTTCTCCTGATTGTAGAGTGCAATGTCGGAGACGATCGCCCGCGCCAGCCGAAAGGCGAGGTCCGGGTTATCCACAAGCCTGGCCATGGTTCCTCCCTTGAAAACATAGGGTCAGCAGGTTGGATCGCTCCTGCCGTCAATCGCTGGCAGAGTAGCGAATAAATGGGGTTCTGTCAATTGTTCCGCATCCCTCCCAGGGATTCGACGAAGCGGAAGAGTTCGGAGTGGCCGCCGCGGAAATCACAGGCCCAGGCCCCCTGCAGGCGGTCGACCATCCAGGTGTCGACCAGATAGGTGGCAATCCCCGCCTGGCCGGCGCCGAGATCGTGTTCGGTGTCATTGCCGACCATCAGCGTCTCTTCCGGGGCGAGGCCGAGGCGGGCGAGAACGTCGTGGAAATAGCGGGGGTGAGGCTTGCAGTACCGGCTGTCGTCGTAGCAGGTGACGAGTTCGAAGGGGAAATCGGCGACTCCGGCCCAGGCCAGGCGCGCCTCGACGAGGGGCCGGGGAAAGACCGGATTGGTGGCGATGGCCACCTTGAGGCCGCGGGCGAAGCAGGCCGCAAGGATCGGTCGCGCCAGGGGGAGGGGGCGGACGAGGGAGGAAAGGCTCTGCAGGCCGTCCTGGCAGTAGGAAAGGAGGCGCTCGTTGAAGAGGTCGGCGCCGATACCGAGATGCCGCTCAATCCCCGACAGGAAGAGTTCCTCGTTGGTCACTGTCCCGTCGTCGCTGGTCAGCAGGGCAAAGGTCGTCGCCCGCACCACCTCGGCAAAGAGGCCGCGGGGGGCAAGATCGGCAAAGCAGGCGGAAAGCCCCCGGACATAGGCGGGGATGAACGTTCCCATTTCCACCTGCAGCAGGGTTCCGTCGAGGTCGAAGAGAACCCCCCTGATACCTTCCCGCCGATCTGCATCCACCCTCGTTTTCCTCCCCTTGAACTGCGACCACCCGGCAAGAGACCGGGAATGGCCAGAATAACACAGGACCGCCCGGCATCAGAAGCTTAATCTCCCCCGGCCCGGAGGGAATCGCTGCGGACAAAGGCCTTGACTTCAAATCCACGGCAGAGTAGAAACACTTGTAAAAACAGGGAGGTAACAAAACAATGGAAAACATCCGCGAGGAAGTCAAGGAACTGCAGATCGGCTTCAAGATCCGCCGCCTGCGCCAGGAGCGGCGGATGACCCTGCAGGATCTCGCCACGGCCACCGGCCTCTCCAAACCCCTGTTGTCCCAGATCGAAAACGAACAGGTCATTCCGCCCCTGGGGACGCTGCTGCGCATCTCCAAGGCCTTCCGGGTGGCCCTGCACACCTTCTTCCAGGAAGAAGGGAGCAGCGAAAAATGCATCCTGGTGCGCGCCGGAGAAAGTCGCCGCCTGCGCCGCGGCCGAAGCGGCAGTCAGGCCCAAACCCCCTACACCTATTATTCCCTGGCCTACGGCAAGAAACACCGCAACCTCGAGCCGTTTCTCATCGAGTTCGAGACCCGCCGCTGGCAGTCCGAGCTGCAGGTGAGCCACGAGGGGGAGGAGTTTCTCTTCCTTCTCGAGGGGGAGCTCGAATTCCACTACGGCGGCCAGGTGATGACCCTTGCTCCCGGTGACTCGGTCTACTACGACTCCACCGAGCCCCACGGCTTCATCGCTCCCGGAGAGGCGCCGACCCGGGCCGTCGCCGTCCTCTACTCGCGGGAGAACTGACCTTCCCCCCTTGACTTTCACCGCCACCTTTCTACTCTTTCCTGACGACCCATCCCCCATCGAACCCGGCCGAAGGCGGCCCGAAACCCATCCCCGACAGGAGGTCACCCATGGCAAAGGTAGGAGTCATCCTCTCCGGCTGCGGCGTCTATGACGGCAGCGAAATCCACGAATCGGTCCTCATCCTGCTGGCTCTCGACCGCGCCGGCGTCGAAGCGGTCTGCATGGCCCCGGACATCGAGCAGATGCACGTCGTCGACCACCTCACCGGCAATGTCGTGAGCGGAGAAAAGCGCAACGTCCTGGTGGAATCGGCGCGCATCGCCCGGGGGAAGATCCGCGACATCGGGACGGTCAAGGCCTCCGAGATCGACGCCCTCATCTTCCCCGGCGGCTTCGGCGCCGCCAAGAACCTCTGCAACTTCGCCGTCAAGGGGAGCGACTGCACCGTCGACCCCGAGGTGGCGCGCCTGGTCCGCGAAATCGTCGCGGCGAAAAAACCGCTGGCGGCGGTCTGCATCGCCCCGGCCCTGATCTCCAAAGTTCTCGGCGACGACAAAATCGCCCACAAGCTGACCATCGGCACCGACGAAGAGACCGCCCGGGCCCTGGAGAAAATGGGGAGCAAGCACGTCTCCTGCCCGGTGCGCGAATTCGTCATCGACAAGGAAAACAAGCTCGTCTCCACCCCCGCCTACATGCTCGCCGGACGGATCAGCGAGGCGGCAGAGGGGATCGAAAAGACCGTCAAGGCGCTCCTGGAGATGCTGTAGGAGTCTGTCGGATTTTCCATGGGATGAAAGTAAAGGCGGGCCGCTCGGCCCGCCTTTTTTCGTCTCTACAGGTCCCGCCCGGCAGGTGATCGCTCTCGGGGGGAGCAGAGAACCGCTCCTGTGTTAATCTCTTTTTGTAGTCCGGCACCACCGGAAACCCGAATCGCGGATGAGCTTGAACCGTTGCTCTCCGGGACGGAAGGAGCAGACAGAGAAATGTCGGTCAGGGAAGTGGACGGATATTTCGTCGGGCAGCGCGGCTGGATCGACGTTCTCGACAGCGCCGGGAAACGCAAACGCTACCTGGAAGGGGAAATCATTCGTCTCATCCCCACCCGGGATGGTCCCGTTTACGCCCTGATCGAAACCCGGATGGGCACAGGGGTCTATCGGCTGTGGTAACAGGCCTTCAGCTCTTCAAGATCAAGGCGCTCCGTCCCCATCGCCACGCTGCCGTCGTCCGTCCGCGGCCACTCCTCGCGCGGCCGGTCCCAGTACAATTCCAGGCCGTTGCCGTCGGGATCGTGGAGGTAAAGGGCCTCGCTGACACCGTGGTCGGCGGCGCCGTCGAGGGGAATGCCCGCGGCCTCCAGTCGGTGCAGGGCATCGGCGAGGGCGGCGCGGGTCGGATAGCGGAGAGCGACGTGATAGAGCCCCGTCGTGCCGGAGGGGGGCGGGGAACCGCCGCGGCTCTCCCAGGTGTTGAGGCCGAGGTGATGATGGTACCCGCCGGCCGACACGAAGGCGGCGCCGCTTCCCAGGCGCTGGGTCAGCTCAAAGCCGAGAACGCCGCAGTAGAAGTCGAGGGACCTCTGCAGGTCGGACACCTTGAGATGGACATGCCCGACGGTCACGCCGGGGTCGATGGGGCCGAAGATCGGACGCCCCCCTTCCTCGGCAGAAGTTGGGGTTTGGCTCATATCCCTTCACCTTTCCCTTCTTTTTCCAGATCCGCGGGAATATTCTTCAGGCGCCGGAGCGCACCGTCAGGACGGCGACGGGCGACCGCCGCACCAGACGTTCAGCGGTGCTGCCGACGAAGACCCGTTCGAGTCCGGTGCGGCCGTGGGTTCCGACGACGATGAGGTCGAAGGCCGACTGCTGGGCTATTTTGATGATCTCCTCGAAGGGATGCCCCATGACCACCTCGGTGGTGTAGGGAATCTCTTCGTCGAAGACCTCCCGGCAGAACCCTTCCATCTCCTTGAACGCCTGAATCTCCACCTCCCGCTCCAGCAGGGCCATCGACTCGGGCTGGATCCTGCTCTTGCGCCGGTCGGTAAACTCGCCGATGACGTGCAGCACGTGCACCTCGGCCCCGGCCAGCTTGGCCAGGGTCAGGGCATAATCGCCGGCCGGCAGGGAGCTTTCGGAAAAATCCGTGGCATAGAGAATTTTATTGATGGTTTTCATGAACGCATCCCCTCGACAGTGAATTTACGCAGTGGCAACGAGAGCCTGGTCACGCTTGTTCTTGCTGCGCTGCATGAACCAGACGAGGCCGACCAGAACGATGCCGGCGATGTCGGTGACGATGGTCGGCCAGTAGAGGAGGACCGTGGCCGGCGCCAGGAGCAGCCATTCGACGAGAGAGGTGCGGCGAATCCAATAGAACATCGTCAGCGAGGAAAAGGCGATGGTCCCGAGGATGGCCGAGACGAAACTCATGGTGATGCGCAGGGGGGTCGGCGTGATCTCGCCGCGCAGAAGAGAATCGCCGGGGCTGACCATCGCTCCGGGATTTTGCGTGATCTGCAGGACCCGGGCATTTTTTTCGGCCCGGACCTCCATGGTCTGGTCACCGGCCTGCAGAAGGGCGACGATATCGTCGGGCTGATACTCCCCCCCTTCCTGGGGATTGATTTTCAGGACGGTGGCAAAGGGAGCGCCGTTTGCCAGCTCGGGGACCTCGATGACGTTGAGTTTACCCTGAAAAAGAATCGACGGCGTGAAGGCGAAGAGGAGCGGCATGACATAGAGGAGCTTGGCGAACTTGAAGGCCGTCCAGCCGGTCTTCCAGGGATCGGAGCCGGCGATGGCCGCCCCGGCATAGGCGGCGACGCAGACCGGTGGAGTGATGTTGGAATCCTGGCTGAGCCAGTAGACGATCATGTGCGCACAGACGATCGGCACGCCGAAGGTGCCGAGGGCCGGGACGGCGAGGACGGCGACGATCAGATAGGCGGCCGTGACCGGCACCCCCATGCCGAGAACCAGAGACGCCAGGGTGATGAGGATCAACGCGAGGATGAGGCTGTCGCCGGACATGGTGATGATGATGTCGGAGAATTTGAGCCCCATGCCGGTCAGGGAGATGATGCCGACGATGATGCCGATGACGCCGACGGTGGCGCCGATGATCAGGGTGTTGCGGGCGCCGGTCAAGATCGCCTCCCAGATCTCCTTCGGCCCCATGCGGGTCTCTTTTTTGACCCAGCTGATGGCGATGCAGGAAAGGGTCGACCAGAAGGCGGAAAACCCCGGGGAACGTCCTATGATCATAAGGATCGTCATCAGGATCAGAGGGATGGAAAAGTACCAGTCGTTCTTCAGAACCGTCCGCCAGGGGGGAATGTCTTCATCGATCCCTTTGAGGCCGAGCTTGCTCGCCTCGAAGTGGATCATGCAGAAGACGGAGAAGAAGTAGAGGAGGGCCGGACCGACGGAGATCATCATGATATACGAGTAGGGGAGGCCGGTGAGTTCGGCCATGAGGAACCCCCCGGCGCCCATAATCGGCGGCAGGAACATGCCGCCGATGGAGGCGGCCGGCTCGATGGCTCCGGCGACGTGGGGCTTGAAGCCGGCCTTCTTCATCAGCGGGATTGTGAAGGCGCCGGTGGAGACGGTATTGGCGATGGCGCTCCCTGAAACCGAGCCGAAGAGGGCGGAGGCAATGACGGCGACCTTGGCCGGCCCGCCGGTGCTGTTGCCGGCGATGGCCAGGGGAAGGTCGATGAAGAACCGCCCGGCGCCGGATTTGTGGAGAAAGGCGCCGAAAAAGATGAAAAGGATGACGTAGGTGGCAAGGACGTTGGCCATGACGCCGAATACGCCGTTGGTGGTGAGAAAGAGGGCGGTGGAGATGCGCTCGATGCCGAAACCGCGGTGGGCGAGGATTTCCGGCAGATGAGGGCCGAAATAGGCGAAGGCGAGCATGGTGGCGCCGATGAAAGTCATCGACCAGCCGAGGACGCGCCGGCAGACCTCCAGGGAGAGGAGGACCCCGGCGACGCTGAGCAGGGCGTCGAGTTCGGTTTCGGCCCCGGCCCGATAGTTGAGAACCTCGAACTGGGTGATCCAGTAGACGACCGCGCCGCCGGAGGCGACGGCAAAAAGGACATCGCTGAGGGAGGGGACCTGCCTGGCCCGGGCCAGGATGGCGCGGTCGCAGAAGAAGAGCGCCACGGCGACGGCCAGGGTACCAAGCGCCAGGGGCCACAGGGAGGCGGAGGCGGTGAGCGCCGCACCGAGTCCTTCATCGCCGAAGGCCTCGCCGATCCCCATGAGCCGCTCGTGGAAGGTCGCCACGTCCGGGAAGACGAAGAGGATGGCGACGACGCAGGAGATGATGGCGCCGAGGAGGAGCCCGAGAAGGGCGCGGATCACCGGTCCGCCGGCGGGGTAGAGGAGAAAGACCAGGACGTAGGTGATGAAAACGTAAATCCCCAGATGGTACTGGGTGCCGACCGTGGTCACCCCCGCGGCATAGAAGTAAAAGAGGACCATGAAGGCGCCGAGGAGGGCGGTGACCCAGTGCCAGAAACCGGTGGGCGTTCGAAAGGACTTGGCGTCCTTTTCCATGAGCGCCTTGAGTTTTTTCTTCTCCTCGGCCGTCAGGCTGGCAATTTCATCCACATCTTCAGACATCGGGGTACTCCAGGAAACAGAAAAATTGCGCCCTGCCGGCCAGGGGGACATGCGAAGCGGGGCCGACGGCCCCGCTTCGATCGGGCATCAAGTGGGTTGATCTGATCCTTATTTGAGTTCCTGGCTCGAAGTCAGGGTCAGCCCCTTTTCCTTCCAGAACTTGGCGGCGCCCTTGTGCAGGGGGGTGACGATGCCGTAGTTGCCGTCCTTGACCTTCATCGACCGGGCGGCCTTGGTGACGCTGGCCATATAGGCGAGCCCTTCGTCGGAGAAGATGTCCTTCAGGGCGGCATAGGCCACCCCTTCCTTGACGTGCTTGCCGGCCACCCAGATGGCCGAGTCCTGCACCGACTGGACGTCATAATCGACGCCGCTGTAGGTCCCGGCGGGGATCGTCACTTCGGTGTAGTAGGGGTTCTCCTGGAAGAAGCCCGCCGCCTTGGCGGCCTCCACCAGACTGAGGAGCTTGATCTTGTTGCTGGCCGCGGCCTGAATGATGGAGGAGTTGGGGAAGCCGGCAAAGACCCACATGGCGTCGATCTTCTTGTCCCCGAGAGAGGAGGCGGCTTCGCTGTAGCCGATGTACTCCACGTTCATCTTGTCCCAGAGCCCAAGGGAGGTGAAGTAACGCTGGGCGCTGGCGGCGGCGCCCGAACCGGCGGCGCCGACGGCCACCCGCTTCCCTTCCAGTTCCTTGACGGCCTTGATGCCGCTGTCCTCGAGAACGACGAGGTGGGCGGGAGCTCCGTAGAGATAGGCCAGGGAATGGACGTTCGTGTATTTCTTCGTGTCGTTGGTCAGCTTGCCGTTGGCGCCGAGAAAGAGGTCGCCGGCGTAGACGATGCCGAAGTCGGCATCGCCGGAATTGACGCGGCGCAGGTTTTCCACCGAACCAGCCGAGGCCATGTTGGAGACTTCGACGTCAGGGATGTTTTTCGACAGGCGACTGGAGATGGCGTTGGAGAAATACTGGAAGGTCCCGCCGTCGGGACCGCCCGAGAAGGCCAGGCGGCTTTTCGCGGCGAGGCCGTCCCCGGGAGACGCCAGCAAAGCGACGAAGGCAAGACAACCGGCGGACAAAAGGATACTCTTCAATCTGCTCATGTTAGCACTCTCCTCTTTTGGGGTGACGGATTATAGAACGTCGATCTAAAAATAATAGATAGATAATATCGCAAAGAGAGCGCATGTCCATGGCTGCATTAAAGAGAAGGGCGCGGAGGCGGTTTCTTTCTGCGGTCCAGCGGGGAAGCCGAAGGGGTCAAGAATCAAGAATGGTGGCGGCGACGCCCCCCGAAAGACTGAGGCCGTCAGGACGCTCCGTCGCTGTAGGCTGTCCCCGCGAATTGAATGAGGCAAAAACCATGACCGAAGGGATCGGAGAAGGTTATGCATTGAGACCCCCTCCATTCCACGCACTCGCTTTCCTGTCTCGCGCCGGCGCTAATCGCCTGCTTCGCCGACTCCCCGATGTCGTCGACAACAAAATCGAGATGCACCGGAGTCCAATGCCGAAAGTAATGGCGCACTGCACCGATGCAACGGCCCGGAACCGACCCGGGGGCGCTGGCGAGAAGATAAATTATCGAAGAGGCGCCCGTGAGCTCGGCCACATCTTCATCGAGGAGGCGGTGAAGTTTGAGACCCAGGGCCTCGCAATAAAATTTTATCGCCGGGGCGAGTTCCGGCACATCGATGTTCACCACCATGCGCATGGGGTCTGCCCCTTGGAAAAAGCCGTAACGCCGTTGCCGCCCCTTTCACCTCGGCGGGCACTGTATGCTCGATTCTACCCCGCCTGATCCTTTTTCTGCTGCCCGCCTGCGTTGCCTCTTTCCAGGTTCTCCCTGACTCTGAACCGAACAATTTCACTTATGAGAGCATAGGGTATCGGCTCATTCAGGGGGAATTTCACCGAGCCTTTTGCTCCTTTAAAGGCGGAGAGTTCCTTTTTGAATCTCTCAATCCCTGTCGGTGTCGGATAGAAACCGATGTGCTTCTTGAAGGCAGCAAAATGTACAAGACTGCCCCCCAGGGTGAATGTCGGAATGCGATAGGTGATTGTCTCCTTCGCCTCTGGCGCAGCCGTCTGGATCGTTATTCTTATCTTTTCAAGGATTTGTTGAACATCCTGCGGAAATGCGGAGATGTACTCGTCGATCGTCCTCGGTTCTGTGCAGTCAGTCTGCATGTCAGGTCCTTCGTCACTCTCCGAAAGTGGCCTCATTTGAAATCGAGGGGTCAATATTTCGCCGCTTCCTGCGCCCGCTGGTAGCTCTCGCTTGCGGCGCGGTAGTTCGGCACCAGTTCGTTGTAGAGCGCTCCCCATTGCGCGGCGTCCGGCCGGTTCCAGGTGCGCTGGAACTCGCCCATCACCACATTGGTGGTCACGGGGATGATCCCCGCCTGCGTGAGGCGTGCCAGGGTGGTTCGCGAGGCCATCTCGCTGGGGTCGCCCGAGGCGTCGATCACGGCGTAGACCTTGTAGCCGTCGGCCTTGGCCTGCAGCGCCGGGAAGGTCACGCAGACGCTGGTCCAGACGCCGGCCATGACGAGCGTCTTGCGCCCGGTGGCTTCCACGGCCTTGACAAAGTCGGCGTTATCCCAGGCGCTGACCTCTCCCTTGCGCGCCACATACTTGGCGCTCGGCGCGGCGGTCGCCAGTTCGGGCATGAGCGGGCCATTGGGACCGTTGGGTTCCGACGCGGTCGTGATGATCGGTGCCTTGGCGTGTTCAGCGACCTTGGCAAGCACGACGGTGTTGGCGCGCAGTTCGGCGACGGGGATGTCCTTGACGGTCTGGAACAGACCGGTCTGATGATCGAGCAGAAGCAGGACCGTGTCATCGGGATCGAGGAGGACCTGGGAGGCGGCCTCGCTGGGTTGGCGCGAGAGGCCCTGAATCACTTTACTCTCGGCTCCCGCCTCGGATATGGGGATGACCTGGGCCGCAATCAACAGGAGGGCGGCATTCAGGGTCAGGAAAAATCCGATTGTCTTCATGGTTGGCTCCTTTCAAGGGTTGATGTGGTTCTGAGACGAGTGTGCCACACTGTTCCCCACTGTCAATTTCTGGACTTCCACCATTGGCAATGGGGATTTCCAACGAAGAATGCCCTGTTCAGCAATACTCTAAATTATCCCTGCATCCCGGAAATTTTACTGTTGCCCTTCGATGACTCCGCATGTAAAAAACATGTTTTTCTCAGCCTGGAATCATCGCTGCAAATTCCTTTTCGACCTGCTTGGGATTCTTCTCCAAACCGAGATGTACACCCTGCGACATCGGGTCGGGAAAAATGTCCTCATCGCCGTTCTCCAGCCCCCTAACAATTGCCGCGGCAACCTGATCCGGCGTGGTTTTGGGCATCTCTTGACCGGCGGTCATTTTCGTATCCACCGGCCCTGGATATACACCGACCACCAGAATATTCCGGGCCGCCAGTTCGGCGCGCAGTCCTTGCAGGAGTGAATGGCCGGCAGCCTTGGAAGCACAGTAGGTCCCGTTTACCGGCAGGTTGACCAGACCGATGATCGAGCAGACGTTCACGATTGCCCCGCCGCCTCGGGAGGCCAACAGCGGTGCAAATGCCCGGCACATGCCCAGGGTGCCGAAGTAGTTGACTTCCATCTCTTCCCGAGCGCTTTCCATTGCAGTGGGCGCCATAAACCACGCACAGCGATTGACCCCGGCGTTATTGATCAGCAGATCCAGATCCCGGCACTGCTCCGCTGCCGCTGCGACGCTGGATGGGTCGGTAATATCCAGCTGAACGGCAACGACCCTGCCACCATGCTGTTGAACCAATTCTGCGACTGCGGCGGTTGTACGAGCTGCCGCAT
The DNA here is from genome assembly GCF_001278055.1 of Desulfuromonas soudanensis. Taxonomy (NCBI): domain Bacteria; kingdom Pseudomonadati; phylum Thermodesulfobacteriota; class Desulfuromonadia; order Desulfuromonadales; family Desulfuromonadaceae; genus Desulfuromonas; species Desulfuromonas soudanensis. The sequence goes on from NZ_CP010802.1 coordinate 3,440,540, forward strand.
AGACCTTCGCGGCCCCCTTGTCCAGCAGCGCCTTGACCAGAACCTCGCCGATGCCGCCATTGGCACCGGTCACCACTACGACTTTATTCTCCAGCTTCATACCCTCTCCTTTTTTATCTTACTGTTAGCAGTTTTCCGGACCGGTCTCCCGTTCCAGAGTTGATCGTCGTGCGTCCTTGTCCTTTGAGGTTATCAATCGGAGCAGGCGGCATTTTACGCTCCGTGAGGCGGCCTGATGTGTCAGGCCAGGTCAAAAAGGAGCACTTCCGCCTTTTCACGGCCGGTAACAAGCAACTGACTTTCGTCGCTGACGGCCGCCCCGTCTCCCGCTTCCAAATGGTGGCCGTTCATCTCAACACTGCCGCGAGCCACCTGCAACCAGGCATGACGGTGTTTCGGCACATGATGAATCACCTCTTCGCCGGCCTCAAGCAGGGCTGCATACAGGTTAACGTCCTGTTTGATGGTCACGGACCCGTTACGGCCGTCTGGCGAGGCGATCAGCCGCAGGTTTTTCCGCTTCTCCTCGTCCGGGAAGAAGGTCTGTTCATAGCCGGGCGTTACCCCTTTCTTTTCCGGCAATATCCAGATCTGGAGGAAATGCACCGGTTCCGACCCGGAATGGTTGAACTCACTGTGGGTGATACCGGTGCCGGCACTCATGCGCTGCACCTCGCCGGGGCGGATGACCGAACCGTTGCCCATGCTGTCCTTGTGTTCCAGCGCACCTTCCAGGACATAGGTGACGATCTCCATGTCACGGTGGGGGTGGGTCGGAAAACCTTCTTTCGGTTGGACCCGATCCTCATTGATGACCCGCAACTCTCTGAAGCCCATCTGCTTCTGGTCGTAATAGCCGGCAAAGGAAAAGGTGTGGTAGGTATTCAGCCAACCGTGATCGGCATGTCCCCGTTCCGTTGCTTTTCGTATGAGTAGCATTGTCGTGACTCCTTTATTGGTAACGATCCGGATCGATCGTCCGATGTATTGTTTTGTTGAAATCACGCAGCAGTCGATAGGTTATCCCCCAGAGAGGCGGTCCTTTATCATCAACTCTCACTGCGGGGAATCTTCTTTTTCGGTTCCGAAATGTGAAATCCACCTGTGAACGACGGGCCGGGTTGACGAGCTCTCGGACAGGAACCCAGAAAGCGTCGGCAATTTCGTTCTGGGCCAGGTGCAATGCAGGATGGTGTTTTATTGCATAGATAAAGCAGGAGACAACGATCTGCAACCCCCCGGGGGCAATGTCGCTGAGACGACCCAGATAGTGACCCGTGGAAAGATCGAGCCCGATCTCTTCCCGTGTCTCCCGCTCGGCGGTCTCTTTAAGGCTCCCGTCACCGCTCTCGGTTCTCCCCCCCGGAAAGCCGATCTGCCCTGACCAATAGTCGTTTTCATTGGTTGAGCGCTTGACGAACAGGATGTTCAATCCGTCGGACCGCTCCTTCAGGACCAAGGCGACTGCGGCGTGTGCGCGCTCCCCCGGCTCAATGATGCGAACCGGGTGGCTTTTAAGAGCAGTGCTGATCTGTTGAATCTTGGTCACGGTGCTGGCTCCTCAGGACTTATGGGCGATAAGGCGGTCCAGCGACCAGCGCCCGCCACCGGCAATCACCAGGGCCAGCGCCATACCGATGACCAGCAGATGATACTCGAACCCCTCACCGGCCTGCGTTCCGAACCAGTTCATGAAAAAACCGTACTTCACATGGCCCATCAAGGCGGCCACGCCGATGGTTGCACCTATGCCGAAGGCAGCAACCCGGGTAAAGAGTCCTGCGATCAGTCCCAGCGCACCAAATGATTCTGCCAGTACCGCCAACAGGGCAAAGAGGTAAGGGATGCCCATGGTCTCGGTAAAATGGTGCATGGTTCCGCTAAAACCATGGCCACCGAACCATCCCAGCAACTTCTGGGCACCGTGGGGAAACATGACCACCCCCAGAGTCACGCGCAGGGTGGTCGTGGAAAAATCATCTTTTGTCGCAAGTAGTTTGTTCAGCATCGTTCCTCTCCTTCGAGGTTTGGCTTCCGACCGGACAACAGGCTGAAGACCGGGAGGAGAGGGAAACTGCCTCCCGGCCTTGACAGATAGCAGGTGACCTTACTTCTTCATCATCTCGATTTCCAGGGTGATTGTGATTTCATCGCCCACGGCCACCCCGCCTGTTTCCAGAGCAGCATTCCAGACCAGGCCGAAGTCCTTGCGATTGATCTTGGTCGTGGCCGTCGCGCCCTTGCGGATAACGCCCCAGGGGTCCTTGCTCTCTTTGGTCGGCCCGTCAACATCGAGAACGACTTCCCTGGTCATGCCATGAAGTGTCAGGTCGCCAGTAACTTCCAGGCGGTCCTGACCGGCCCTGGCAACTTTTTTCGAAACGAAGGTCATTGCTGGAAATTTATCGACATCGAAGAAATCAGCGCTGCGCAGATGCTCATCCCGTTTCGGGACGTTGGTGTTGATCGAGTTGGTATCAATGCTGATTTCCACCCTGGACTTGGTGATATCCTTGTCGTTGATCTCAACGGTGCCGGTATGCTTGTCGAAACTCCCTTTCACATTGGATATCATCAGGTGCCGGACCTTGAAGCCAATATTGGTATGGTCGGGGTCGATAGTCCAGGTTGAGGCGAAGGCAAAGGCAGGGAGGGCCAGGGCGATAATGGTGCTGATCGATACGACGATGTTTTTCATGACGTTTCTCCTGTGGTTTGAATAATGGTTTGATATTGAACTATTGGCCTAAAAAAAAGCTGCTCCTCTACGACCCTCCTTTCGTTCCCAGTTTTTTGCACAATCGGCCAAGTAACTCCTGCTCCTTCTCGTCCAGCGATGCCATTTCCGCAACGATTTTAGTTTCGACATCGGCAAAGACTGTGGAAATCAGAGATGTCCCGGCGGCAGTCAGGTGAATGGTCAGATACCGACGGTCCTCGTTGTCGCGCTCCCGTCGTACCAGACCCCTTTTTTCGAGGTTGTCGATCACCAGGGTGATATTGCCGGCACTCTTGAGAATCTTGGCGGCGATGTCACGCTGGCATAAAGGCCCTTTGTGGTATAAAGCCTCCAGCACGCCAAACTGGCTGAGGGTCAGCTTTGGTTCTGCCAGGATCCGATGTGCCCTGCTGGTGACGGATTCTGCCGCACGCATCAGCTTGGTGTAGGTATTCAGGGCTCTGTATGTTTCTTTACCTGCAGTTTTCATCTGTCAGAACAATCCCTTCGATGTCATTTAATTTAACATTAAACTATATGACTCGGCCGAAACTGTCAACTCTTTTTTCTTCGAGCGCGCCATTGGCAAATTGACTTCTTTTTCCGGGTTAAATGCGTACCCCTATCCATCATTTCGGCGTCCACCCTTGTCCACCCCCGCCCATGGGTGTTGGCAAAAGCTCGTTCAGTCAGGACCCGCCAGGAACCCCGAAGGCTGCCTGAGAGCTTTCCCGATGGCATCGACGCAGGGAGCGCCCCTCAATCAGATCAACAAAATCCCTCCCGGCCCCCTCCTCTCTCTCCTCCCCCTTGTCACCGCCCCCTCTTTCCGTTAATCTTTACGCAGGCTTGTATTTTAATCGGGCACCCTCCGGGGTGTTCCTGCGTCCTTTCAAGAAAGAGAGCCCCATGTACCGACACCCCAACGACCCGTCCGGCCTTCTCCCGAGCGAGCGCGACGCCTGCGCCATCATCTGCTACGTCAACAAGGCCGGAAACCCCACCCACGGCAACCTGCAGCGCACCATCGAGGCGCTGGTCAAGATGGGGCACCGCGCCGGAGAGATCGGCGGCGAGGGGGACGGCTGCGGGGTCCTCACTGACATCCCCCGCCAGCTGTGGCGGGAAATCCTGGCGACGGCGGGGGAGGATGCGGAGATCGCCGACGATCCGGGATTTGCCCTCGGCCACATCCTCATCCCCCGGGAGGCGTTGACGGCCGACCCGCAGCTGCAGGAAAAGATCCGCCAGCGCTTTTCCGACGCCGGCGCCGCCATTCTGGTGGAGCGCCCCGGGCCGGTGCGCAACGAGGTCCTCTCGGCCATGGCCCGCCGCGCCGAACCCCTTTTCTGGCAGGTCGCCCTGCGCTTTCCCGAACCGGACCGGGCGCCGGCCCTTCTCTATGCCCTGCACCTCGGTTTCGAGCTCGACTTCCCGATCCACGTCGCCTCCCTGTCGACGAAGGTCGCCTCCTACAAGGTCCACGGCGCTCCGGAGATCCTCCCCCGCTACTATCCCGAACTCAAGCGAAGGGACTTTCTCTCTTCGGTGACCATCGGCCACAGCCGCTTTTCCACCAACACCCTGCCGACGGTCCTCCGCGCCCAGCCCTTCAGCCTGCTCGGGCACAACGGCGAGATCAACACCATCGCCCGGCTGCGGGAGGAGGCGAAAATGATGGGGATCGCCCTGCCGCCCGAGGGGAGCGACTCCCAGGACCTCAACCGCACCCTCGAGGGACTGATCCACAGCTTTGGCCTCACCCTTTTCGAGGCGATGGAGATGGTCTTCCCGCCGATCTTCTCCGAAGTGGAAAAGATGCCCAAAGAGCTGCAGGAGATGTACAGCTTCTTCCGCCGCTTCCTCACCGCCAGCGCCCAGGGGCCGGCGGCCATCATCGCCCGCCACGACGACCGCTGCGTCTTTTCCGTGGACGCCATGGGCCTGCGCCCCCTGTGGTTCGGCGAAACGGACAAGGAATATTTCGCCTCCTCCGAAGTCGGCGTCGTCCCCCAGGAAGAGATCATCTCCGACCCCAAGGTTCTGGCCCCCGGCGAAAAAGTCGGACTGCGCCTCCGTTCGGGGCGCAAGGTCAGGGTCCTCGAGCACGACGAGCTGCAGCGGGAGGTCTACCAGAGCTTCCGCCGCCGCACCCCCCTCGAGGCCCAGGACAAATCGCTGCAGAGAGCGCCCCTGCCGTCTCCGGGCCCGCTCAAGAAGACGGCGACCTTTTCCCGCAGCGGGGACCTTCTGCAGGAGAATCTCCTCTCGGCCCTGGCGTGGAAAAACAGTGACCTGCGCAATATCAGGGACATGGCCCGCAGCGGTCAGGATCCCATCGCCTCCCTCGGCTACGATGGTCCGCTGGCCGCCCTGGCCGCCTCGCGGCAGAATCTCTCCGACTATTTCAAGGAGCAGGTGGCCGTCGTCACCAACCCGGCCATCGACCGGGAGAGGGAAACGGAGCATTTCTCCACCCGGGTCTTTCTCGGGGCGCGTCCGTCCCTGCGGGGAAGGCGCCGCGGCGCCGTGCAGCTCGACGTCCCGATTCTCACCGGGGGGCGCCGCCTCGGCATCCGGCCGGAGGACGAAGAGGTCGCCGCCGCCTTTGGCACGGCGACCCTCGAAGGGGTGCTCGGCGCCTTCGCCGGGGAGGGGCGCTCCCGCTACCGCACCCTCTCCTGCGTCCTGCAGCGGGGAGAGGATGTAGCGTCCGCTCTCGAGCGCCTCCGCGCCGAGGGGGTTGCCGCCGCAAGAAACGGCATTCAGCTCCTCGTTGTCGACGACAGCCTGGCCTTCACCCCCGGCCGCACCTTTCTCGACCCCTTCCTGGTGGTGGCGGCCCTGCACAAGGCCCTCAAGGAGAGCGGCGACAGGGACGGCAAGAGCCTGCGCCGCCGCGCCTCTCTGGTCCTGCGCTCCGGGGCGCTGCGCAACCTCCACGACCTGATCTTCGCCTACGGCATGGGGGCCGACGCCCTCTGCCCCTACCTGATGTGGGAGCTCGCCTCCCAGGAGGAGGGAGGACTGGCCAACCTGGTGGAGGTCCTCTCCCGGGGGCTGGAAAAAGTGATTTCCACCATGGGGACCCACGAGATCGGCGGCTACGGCAAGTATTTTGCCTCCATCGGCCTGGCGCCGGAGCTGGCGGAAATCTTCGAAACCCCCGATTTCTGCGGCTCCCCCCGGGGAGGGTTGACTCTGGCGCGCCTCGAAGCGGAACATCGCGACCGCGCCGGGGTCGCCCGCAGCAAAAAGAAGACGCCGGTCCCGGCCCAATTTCGCATTTATCCGCGGATCTGGAAGATGGTCGGGGCGGTGGCCAAGATGGAGGAGAGCTACACCGACCTTTCCAGGATGATCCGCAACCTCGAGGCGGAAAATCCCCTGGCGATCCGCCATCTCCTCGACTTTTCCTTCCCCGAAGCCCTCTCCGTCGACCCCGAGGAGGTCGATGCCGGGATCGGCGGCCACGACCTGCCGATTCTGATTGCGGCCATGAGCTTCGGCAGCCAGGGGGAGACCCCCTTCCGCATCTATGCCGAGGCGGCCAAGCGTCTCAACATCATCTGCATGAACGGCGAGGGGGGGGAGATCGCCGACATGCTCGGCAAGTACCGCAAAAACCGCGGCCAGCAGATCGCCTCGGGACGCTTCGGGGTCCACATGGACCTCCTCAACTCCGCCGATTTTCTCGAAATCAAGGTCGGCCAGGGAGCCAAGCCCGGGGAGGGGGGGCACCTGCCGGGGTTCAAGGTCACGGCCAAGATCGCCGCGGCCCGCAACGCCACCCCCGGCGTCGCACTGATCTCTCCGTCCAACAACCATGACCTCTACTCCATCGAGGATCTGGCCCAGATCATCGAGGAGCTCAAGACCGCCAATCCCCAGGCGCGCATCTCCGTCAAGGTCCCGGCGGTGGCCGGAATCGGCACCATCGCCATGGGAGTCGCCAAGGCCGGCGCCGACATCATCAACATCAGCGGCTACGACGGCGGCACCGGGGCGGCCCGCAAGCACGCCATCAAGTTCGTCGGTTTGCCGGCGGAGATCGGCGTCCGGGAGGCCCATCGCGCCCTGGTCTCTTCGGGACTGCGCGACAAGGTGGAAATCTGGGCCGACGGCGGCGCCCGCACCGGACGGGACGTCGTCAAGCTGATCCTTCTCGGGGCCAACCGGGTCGGCTTCGGCACCCTGGCGATGGTGGTCATCGGCTGCACCACCTGCCGCGGCTGTCACCTCGACACCTGCCACGTCGGCATCGCCACCCAGATCGAATCGGAGGAGGAAGCCGGGCGCCGCGGCCTGAAGCGCTTCGTCCCCCGGGTGCTGGAGAACGGCATCATCTACGAGACCACCTTTTTCCGCGCCCTCGGCCAGGAAATTCGCACCATCACCGCCCGCCTCGGTTTCCGTCGCACCCAGGATCTGGTGGGGCGCGTCGACCTCCTCAGCCAGACCCGCGGGGAGGAGCGTCTCGACCTCGCCGACCTCCTGGCCCCCGCCGCCGGGGAGAGCGAAGCCGCTCCGGAGAAGAAGGTGCGCATCCTCCGGAAACCTCTGAACTATCTGACCTCGCTCATCGCCAAGCTGGTCACCGACGCCTTCGACGGCGGCGAGAGCCGGGTGCGCTACGACGACGACAGCGCCTCCTCCAGCGACCGCGCCATCGGCACCCACCTCGCCGGCTCCATGACCCGCGGCTATCGCGAGGGGCGTTTCGGCCCCGAGCAGGAAGTCCTTCTCCACTTCAAGCGCGACTCGATTCCCGGCAACGGTCTGGCCGCCTTCAACATCCCGCGGATCAATATCCGCGTCGAAGGGGGAGCCCAGGACGGAGTCGGAAAGAGCGCCCGCGCCGGAAAGATCGTCATCCTCAAAGGGGAAAACCGTTACGGCCTGCGGGTCGGCGGAGCCGTCGGCAAGGGGCTGGCCTACGGCGCCCAGGGGGGGACCTTCCTTATCCAGGGGGACGCCGACAGCCGGGCCTGCATCCGCCTCTCCGGAGCCGACGTCGTCCTCGGCGGGCGGATGCGCCGTCCCCTGGCCGACGAAGGGGGCAATCTCGCCGGCCGGGCCAATCTCAAGGGGTTTGCCTTCGAGTACATGACCGCCGGCCGGGTGGTCGTCCTCGGCGACCCCGGCCCCTGGATCTGCTCGGGGATGACCGGCGGCACCGTCTACTGCCACCTCGACGGCGAGATGGGGATGACCCGCGAGGCGCTGCGCCGCCGCCTGGCCAGCGGTGCCAAAGTCGAAATCCGCGATCTCGAGGAGGAGGACGTCGCCTCCATCGGCGAACTGCTGCTGACCTATCACCGGGAACTTCTCCACTCCTTCCAGACCGCCGAGGCCGACTGGGTCGACAACGTGCTGGGACACGCCCGGATACTCTTCGTCAAGATCGTTCCCGAAGGGACGCCGCTGCGTCCGGCGCTGGCCACGGAATAAAAAGGGGGCTTGCGCCGGAGCCGATATCGTCTAGGATTTCAGAGGCTGTACCTGTCGACAACCGCACCGGCGTCTCCCCGAGGGAGAGCCGGTCCCATTCCGAGAGAGGTCCCATGGAAAAATACCGCTGCGTCATCTGCGACTACATCTACGATCCCGCCGAGGGCGACCCCGGCAACGGCGTCCCCGCCGGCACCCCCTTCAGCGACCTCCCGGCGGACTGGGTCTGCCCCCTGTGCGGAGCCGACAAGAGCAATTTCGAAAAAATCTGACAAGGAGTGGCATCATGGCGAAAATTCCCTACGTGGATCAGGACGTCTGCATCAGCTGCAACCTCTGCGCCGACACCGTCCCCGAGGTCTTCCGCATGAACGACGCCGGGCTCGCCGAGGTCTATGACCCGGCCGGCGCCTCGGAAGCGAAAATCCAGGAGGCGATCGACGCCTGTCCGGTGGCCTGCATCTTTTGGCAGGATTGACGCCGGGGGCAAAGCGGCGCTTTTTCTCTCTTTGCCCGGGACGCCTCCCCTACGGCGCCGCCCTGACCCTGCAGGAGGAGTTGGTGCAGCGCCGCCGCCGCGGGGAGGACGACGTCCTGATCCTTCTCGAGCACCCCCCCGTCGTCACCCTTGGACGCAGCGGCCGGGAGGGGGGGCTGCGCCTCGCCGCCGCCGACTACGCCCGGAGCGGCATCGAGCTGGTGCACAGCGGCCGCGGCGGGGACGTCACCTACCACGGACCGGGTCAGCTCATCGGCTACCCGATCCTCGACCTTTCGGTCCTGGGGCGCGACCTGCACCGCTACCTGCGCCTCCTCGAAGCGGTTCTCATCGAAACCCTGGCGGCCTTCGGCGTCACCGGGGAACGGATTGCCGGCCGCACCGGGGTCTGGGTCGGCGGCGCCAAGATCGCCTCCATCGGCATCGCCGTGCGCCACTGGATCAGCTACCACGGTTTTGCCCTCAACGTCGCCGACGACCGGGAGGGCTTTGCCACCATCGTCCCCTGCGGCCTGCCGGGGGTGGCCCTGACCTCCCTGGAAGGGGAAGTCGGCCGCACGGTTTCCCGGGCGGCCGTAACGGAGGTGCTGATCGACGCTTTTTCACTCCATTTTGCCAGCGAGCACGCAGGACTCTATGACCCGACCCATCCTGAAAAAACCGTCCTGGCTTAAGGTCCGCATCCCCTCCGGGGCCGGCTACGCCCGGATCGACCGCTACCATCGGGAGGCCGGACTCCACTCGGTCTGCCGCAGCGCCGCCTGTCCCAACCAGGGGGAGTGCTGGAGCCGCGGCACCGCCACCTTCATGATCCTCGGCGACCGCTGCACCCGGGACTGCGCCTTCTGCAACGTCGGCAGCGCCCTCCCATTCCCCCCCGATCCCGCCGAACCGGCCAAGGTCGCCGCGGCGGTGGCCGAACTCGGCCTGCGCCACGCCGTGGTCACCGCCGTGACCCGCGACGACCTCCCCGACGGCGGCGCCGAGCACTTCGCCGCCCTCACCCGGGAGCTGCGCCAGGCCGCCCCCGGCTGCACCCTCGAACTCCTCATCTCCGACCTGCAGGGGAACCGCGAGGCGCTCTCGACCATTCTCCGGGCCGCCCCGGACATCCTCGGCCACAACATCGAGACCGTCCCCCGCCTCTACCCCCTGGCCCGAAAGGGGGCCTCCTACCGACGCTCCCTCGATCTTCTCGGCGCTGCCCGGGAGCTCTCGCCGCAGATTCCCACCAAATCGGGGGTGATGCTCGGTCTCGGCGAGACCCCTGAGGAGCTCCTCGAAGTCCTGACCGACCTGCGCGATTCCGGCTGCACCCTCCTCACCCTCGGCCAGTACCTGGCCCCGAGCCGCAAGCACCTCCCGGTGGAGCGCTACGTCCCTCCCGAGGAATTTGACGAACTGCGCCGGCAGGCCCTTTGTCTCGGCTTCGCCCATGTCGAATCCGGCCCCCTGGTGCGCTCCTCCTATCACGCCGAAGAGCAGTTCACGGAGGCCGGCCATGCCCGCCAAACCTGAGATCCACGAAACGATCATCCTCGGCTCCGGTCCGGCCGGACTCACCGCCGCCATCTACGCCGCCCGCAGCCGCTGCTGCCCCCTCCTCATCCACGGCGGTCAGCCGGGGGGTCAGCTCACCACCACCACGGTGATCGACAATTTTCCCGGATTCTCCCAGGGGATCGACGGACCGCAGCTGATGAAGGAGATGGAGGAGCAGGCGCGACGCTTCGGCACCCGCTTCGTCGAGGGAATCGTCACCCGGGTGGAGCTCAAGAAGGCCCCCTTCAAGGTCTGGGTCGACAAGGAAAAGTTCTTCTGCCAGACCCTCATCGTCGCCACCGGGGCCGTGCCGAAGATGCTCGGCCTCGCCAACGAATGGGAACTCTACGGCCGCGGGGTTTCGGTCTGCGCCACCTGTGACGCCTTCTTCTATCGGGACAAGGAGGTGGTGGTGGTCGGCGGCGGCGACACCGCCATGGAGGAAGCGGTCTTTCTCACCCGCTTTGCCCGGCAGGTGACGGTGGTTCACCGCCGGGATACCCTGCGCGCCACCCTCCCTCTGCAGGAGCTGGCCCGCCGCAACCCCAAAATAACCTTCCGCTGGAACGCCCTGGTCGAGGCCATCCTCGGCGACCGGGAGCAGGGGGTGCAGGGGGTGCGGATTCGCGACCGCGAAAGCGGCGCCACGGAGGAGCTTGCCTGCGACGGCCTCTTCATCGCCATCGGCCACACCCCCAACACCTCCCTCTTTGCCGGACAGCTCGACATGGACAGCGAGGGATACCTGGTGACCGGCAAGGGGACGGAGACCAACGTCCCCGGCGTCTTCGCCGCCGGCGACGTCCAGGACCCCGACTTCCGCCAGGCGATCACCGCCGCCGGGAGCGGCTGCATGGCGGCGCTGCAGGCCGAACGGTATCTGGAAACCCTTCCCCAGGAGGAATCGCCATGATCCCGGAGCGCATCAGGCAATTTCTCGAAGAGAACGGCTGCGCCTTTGTCGCCTCCGCCGACGGCAGCGGCCAGCCCCACCTCGCCGCCGGGCACGGGCTGCGTTTTTCCGACGACGAGCACCTTCTCTTCGAGGCCTGGTTCTGCCGCAAGACCCTGGCCAACGTCGCCGCCAACCCCCGGGTCGCCCTCCTCTGCGTCGATCCCGCCTGCGGCACCGGCTACCAGCTCGTCGGCGAGGTTGTCGCCGCCGCGGACACGGCGATCCTCAACGGCTATGTCCCCCCCCTCGAGCCCCGGGGGCTCCCCCAGGTCCAGTCCCGACTCGAGATCCGGATCTCGGAGGTGATGGAATTTTCCACCATCGCCCACAGCGACCGCTCCCTCATTCCCCACCTCTGACCCGGCGAAAAAACGACGGGGCGGGCGCCTGCCTTGCAGACCGCCCGCCCCGAGTGTTGCCCTTCACCCCGAAAAAACTACTGTTCCAGGAGCATCCCCTCAAGATCCTCGATATATTCTTTGATCCGCTTGAGGAAACCGACCGCCTGCCGGCCGTCGATGATTTGATGGTCGTAGGAGAGGGCCAGGTTCATCATCGGCCGGATCACCACCTCGCCGTCGCGAACCACCGCCCGCTCCTGGATGGCGTGCATGCCGAGGACGGCACTCTGGGGGGGGTTGAGGATCGGCGTGGACAAAAGCGAGCCGTACACCCCGCCGTTGCTGATGGTAAAGGTCCCCCCTTCGAGGTCGGCGAGCTGTATGCGGTTGTTTCCCGCCCGGTCGACGAAATCGGCGATCGTCCTTTCGATCTCGGCGAAATGGAGGCGGTCGGCGTCGCGCAGCACCGGAACGAGCAGCCCCTTTTTGGCGCCGATGGCGATGCCGATGTCGTAAAAGTTGTGATAAAGGATGTCGTCGCCGTCGAGGCTGGCGTTGACCTCGGGAAATTCGCGGAGGGCCTCGACGCAGGCCTTGACGAAAAAGGACATCAGTCCGAGTTTGACGCCGTGACGTTTGGCGAAAGACTGGCCATCCCGGTGACGCAGCGCCATCACCCGGCTCATGTCCGCCTCGTTGAAGGTGGTCAGCATGGCCGTCTGCTGCCGGACGGAAAGGAGGCGCTCGGCGATTTTCCTGCGGATCGGGCTCATCGGCCGGCGGACGGTGCGCTCCTCCTTCTCCGGAGACGGCGAAGACCCGCCCTCCTCCTTCCCTTCCTCCTCGGCGGCGACGGATTTTTCCGCAGGCCGCGGCGATTTCGCCTCGGAGGCGGGGACTTCCTGCTCTTTTTCCGCCCCCTGGTCCTTCGTCCCTTCCCTGGCCGCCGCTTTTTTCCCGTCCTTTGTCCGGTCCTTCTTCTCGTCCGTTTTTTTCTCGGACTTCGGCGCCTCTTCAGCCTTCCCCTTCCCCTCCTTTTTGCCGCCTGAGGCCTCCTCGATGGTGCCGATCACCGCCCCGATTTCGACCGTCTTTCCCTCCGCGGTGCCGATGTGCAGCACCCCGTCGACCTCGGCGTTGAGCTCCAGGGTAATCTTGTCCGTCTCCAGTTCGACCAGCAGGTCGTCCTTGGCCACGGACTCCCCGTCCTTCTTGTGCCATTTGCCGACTTCCGCTTCGCGAATCGATTCGCCGACCGTCGGAACCTTGATATCCATAACCTTCTCCTTCACTAAAAAAAAACGTTCCCCTAGGAGCCTGTCGGACTATACGCGCCGAAGCGAAAAATTGGATATTTGAGGACAGATTCTAGCTTGTTTGAGAGCCAATAGTCCTCTCTATTGGTCGAAAAGAAGCTCGGATATGGACCAAATAGACGATTTTGCAGCCGGCTCATGGATAGTCCGACAGGCTCCTAGGGTCCTGACCCCGACCCGACCGACTCACAGATCGAAGGCCTCGGCGATGATTCGATCCTGCTCTTCCCTGAAGAGCCGGTGGGAGCCGACGGCCGGGGCGGCTGCGGCCTCGCGCCCCAGATAGAGGGGTTCCCTTCCCATCACCTCGGCCAGAGACCGGCGCAGAAAGCTCCAGGCCCCCATGTTGGCCGGCTCCTCCTGCACCCAGACAAAGTTTTCCGCCTTCTTGTAGGGCAAAACGGCCTCCTCCAGCAGGTCGACGCGCAGGGGATAAAGTTGCTCGATGCGGATGATGGCCAGGTCGTCCCGGCCGTCCTTCTCCCGTTTTTCCTCCAGCTCGTAGTAGATTTTCCCCGAACAGACCAGGAGAGTGCGGACCTTCTGCGCTTCGGCGTCGGAACCGATAATTTCATCGAAATGACCGCCGGCAAAGGCCGCCAGGTCGGAACGGCACTTCGGCAGGCGCAGCAGACTCTTGGGGGTAAAGACGACGAGGGGGCGGCGGAAGGGGAGCTTGACCTGACGGCGCAACAGATGAAAAAACTGGGCGGGGGTGGAGGGGTAAACGACCTGGATGTTGTCGTCGGCGCAGGCCTGCAGATAGCGTTCGATGCGGGCGCTCGAATGCTCGGCCCCCTGACCCTCGTAGCCGTGGGGGAGGAGGAGGACCAGGCCGCTGGCGCGGTCCCACTTCGTCCGGCTGCTGACGATGAACTGGTCGATGATCACCTGAGCGCCGTTGGCGAAATCACCAAACTGGGCCTCCCAGAGGGTCAGTCCGAAGGGGGTCTCCAGCGAGTAGCCGTACTCGAAGCCGAGCACCGCAGCCTCCGAGAGCATGCTGTCATAGATGTGGAGGGCGGCTCCGTTACGGGCAGCCGCCGAAAGGGGGACGCAGGTCTTGCCGCTTTCGATGTCGAAAAGGGTGGAATGGCGATGGCTGAAGGTTCCCCGCCGCGAATCCTGCCCGGAGAGGCGCACGGACGTCCCCTCGGAGAGGAGGGAGGCAAAGGCCAGGGCCTCGCCGGTCCCCCAGTCGATTTCCTCGCCGGCTTCGATCGCTTCCCGGCGCCGTTGCAAGAGCTTGTCGATCTTGGGATGGGGATGAAAATCCTCGGGGATGCTGGTGATGGCTTGCCCCAGTTCGACGAGACTGTCCCGGGAGACGGCGGTTTCCACCTCCGGGTGCCGGTACTGCCGGTCGATCCCGCTCCACTTTCCGTGAAAGCCTTCCTCCTCCTGCCGGGCAGGGAGCCCGGCCGCCTCCTCCAGGCGCTCCTCGATGACCGCGGCCATGGCCTCGATTTCCTCTCCCGCCACCCCTTCGCTTCTCAGCCGGTCGGCGTAGAGTTCATGCACCAGGGGGTGATTCTTGATCTTTTCGTACATCAGGGGCTGGGTGAAGTAGGGCTCGTCCCCCTCGTTGTGCCCCTGGCGGCGGTAACAGAGGATCTCCAGAATCACGTCGCAGCCGAAGGCCTTGCGGTAGTCGAGGGCGAGGCCGGCGGCATGAACCACGGCCTCCGGGTCGTCGCCATGGACGTGGAAGATCGGGACCATCAGCATCTTGGCGACATCGGTGGCATAGAGGGTCGAGCGGGCGTTCTCCGGCAGAGTGGTGAAACCGATCTGGTTGTTGAGAACGATGTGCAACGTCCCGCCGGTGCTGAAGCCCTCCAGCTGCGAGAGATTGAGGACTTCGGCGACGATTCCCTGGCCGGAAAAGGCGGCATCGCCGTGCATCAGGACCGGCAGCACCCGTTGGTCGCCCCCTTCGCCGTAGGCCTCCTGGCGGGCCCGGCACTTCCCCTCCACCACGGGATCGACGGATTCGAGGTGGCTGGGGTTGGAGGCGAGGGTGACATGAATCGAGGCGCCTTCGGCGGTTTTCAGGTCGGCGGAGAACCCCCGATGGTACTTGACGTCCCCCTCGCCGACCACCTGGTATTCGATATTGTCCTTGAACTCGGCAAAGAGGTTCTCCGGCGGTTTGCCGCAGATGTTGACCAGAACGTTGAGACGGCCGCGGTGGGACATCCCGAGAACGAGGTCGCGCGTCCCGAGAGCCGCCGCTTTCTGCACCACGAAGTCGAGGAGGACAATGAGCACCTCCCCCCCCTCGAGGGAAAAGCGCTTCTGACCGACGAACTTGCGGTGCAAAAACGCCTCGAAAAGGGCCGCTTCCTGCAATTTGCGCAGGATCCGCAGCTTTTGCTCCCGGGCGACGGGAGGTCGGTTCCCTTCCGGTTCCATGCGGTCGATCAGCCACTGGCGCTCCCCGGGGTCCTGGATGTGCATGAACTCGACGCCGATGGCGCCGCAGTAAGTCTGGCGCATCACCGAGAGGATCTGGCGGAGGGTGGCGTTTTTCTTGTAAAACCTGCGGGTGTAATAGGTGCGGTCGAGATCGGCCGTCGTCAGATCAAAGGCCGCAAGGGCCAGGAGGGGATGCTCTTCCCGACAGGTGGTGAGGGGATTGGTGCAGGCCATCAGATGGCCGATGTCGCGATACCGGTAGATGAGCGACTGCACTGCCGACTGTTTCAGGGCCTGGGACGCTGTTTCTCCGGCGCCGCTGCCGGCGAGCTCGAACCCCTGGAAAAAGGCCTGCCAATCGGCACCGAGAGCCTGCGGCGACTCTTTCCACAGACGATACTGGGACTCAAGCCACTCGGGACTGAGATTGGACAGAAATTGATTCGCCACCGATTCTCCCGTCTGCCATATTAATTTTCCGGCGCCCCTGGGGCTAACCGGCGGTAATCACAAAGCAGGGGAAGTATAACAGCGCCAATGGAGGGATGCAATCGCCGGGCAAGGAACAGACCCCGCCCCACCGGTTTCGGAGGGCGGGGGAGGGTCAGGGTCGCCGGGGGCTTTCCGAGGGGAAGAACGTATCGATTATCGCCGCGGGTCGCGGGACGGGCCCCGGGTCGGCAGGAGGACGGTGAAGGTGCTCCCCTTGCCGGGGGTGGAACGCACCAGGATTTTCCCCTCGTGCGCCTCGACTATCCATTTGACGATCGCCAGACCGAGGCCGGTGCCGCCGTTTTCCCGGTTGCGCGCTTCATCGATGCGGTAGAAGCGGTCGAAGATGTGGTGGAGGTGCTCTTCGGGGATACCGATGCCGCTGTCGGCAATGGCCACGGAGACGTTGTCCCCTTCGAGGGAGAGGGTGATCGCCAGGCGCCCCTCTCCGGCCGGGGTATATTTGATGCCGTTGACGATTAAATTAAGGAGCATCTGACGGATGCGCAGCTCGTCGCCACGGATGCGGATTTCCTCCGCCACATTCATATCCAGGAGGACTTCGATCCCCTTCGGCTCGCCGAGGGTCCGCCCCTGCATGTAGAGGTCCTGAAGCATGTCGCTGAGGCTGAACTCCTTGCATTCCATGGGGAGCCCGCCGGCCTCGCTCTTGGCCAGCAGCAGCAGATCTTCGATGATCCGCCCCATGCGGTCGATCTCTTCCATGTTCGACTCGAGCATTTTACGGAACTCTTCCGGTTCCTTGGCCCAGCGCAGGGCGACCTCGGTCTCGCCCCGGAGAATGGTCAAAGGGGTCCGCAGCTCGTGGGAGGCGTCGCCGGAGAACTGCTTGATCTTGCGGAAGGAACTTTCGAGGCGCGCGAGCATGGCGTTGAAGGTCTCGGCGAGGTGGGCGATTTCGTCGCGGCTTCCCTCCACCGGCAGGCGCTGGTTGAGATTTTCGGCATTGATCCGCCGCGCCGCCCGGGTCAGGCGCACGACCGGGGAGAGGGCGCGCCCGGCGAGGAACCAGCCGCCGAGGGAGAGCACCAACAGTGCCAGGGGGCTGAAGGTCATGAGGATGATGCGAAATTCCTTGAGGGTTTCCTCGAGGGGAGCCATGCTCGCCGCCACCTGGACCATGTGCCCCGCCCCCGTGGCCCGCATCACCGGGTAGGTCAGGAGGCGCACCGAATAGGGGCCGGTGAGTTGAATCCGCTCGAAAATGGGTTCCCCCCGTCCCGATGCCTGCAGAGCCCCCTTCCCCAACGGCAGCTGAAAACCGTCGAGATTGTTCGAGGTGCACTCGATGCTCCCCTGCTGGTCGAGGATCTGGACATATTCGCCCCAGTTGTGGACACGGATGAAGGCTTCCATAGCCGCACAGGTATCCCCCTCCCCTTTCCCCGGTCCTTCCCCGGGCAAAAGATGAAAGGCGGCGACATCCTCGGCGATCAGGGTCAGCCTTTCGTCAAGGTGCACCAGAAGGCTGCGGTCCAGGTAGACATGCCAGAAGAAACCGCTGGCCGCCAGAATGACGGCCAGCGTGAAGGCATACCAGAGGGTGAGGCGGAAGCGAATGGAGCGGACGAACAACTACTCCTCCTCTTTGAGGACGTAGCCGACGCCCCGAACGGTATGAATCAGTTTTTTGCTGAAGTCCTTGTCGACCTTCTTGCGCAGATAATTGACATAGACGTCGATGATATTGGTGAAGGAATCGAAGGTGTAATCCCAGACGTGCTCGGCAATCATCGTCCGGGTCAGGATCTGATTGGGATTGCGCATCAGGTATTCGAGGAGCGCGTACTCCTTGGCGGTGAGCTCGATCTCCTTGTTGCCGCGCCAGACCTTGTGGCCGACGGGATCGAGACGCAGGTCGGCAAAGTAGATTTCCGCCCCCCGGTCCTGGGAACCGCGGCGGAGCAGGGCACGAACCCGGGCCAGCAGCTCGGCAAAAGCGAAGGGTTTGGTCAGATAGTCGTCGCTGCCCGAATCGAGTCCCGAGACGATGTCCTCCACCGTATCCTTGGCGGTCAGGCAGAGGACCGGAGTGGCAACCCCCTTCTCCCGCAACTGCTTGATCGCCGTCAGGCCGTCCATCTTGGGGAGCATCAGGTCCATCAGGATCAGGTCGTAGGGGGTGGCCTCTCCCATCTGCAGCCCCTCCTCGCCGTCATAGGCGACATCGACGACGAAATTCTCCTCTTCCAGCCCACGTTTGATGAAGCTGGCGACTTTCTTCTCGTCTTCTACCACCAGAATGCGCATATCGATCTCCTTCTCTGCAGATTTGCTGTTAATATCCGATACAACGGAAAGGGTTCCCATTTGAGTTGAACGCCTATTTCAATTTCAGTTTGACCAGGACCTCGTTGGCCGTCTCCTCCACCGCCTTGCCGGTGACGTCGATCACGGCCCAACCCTGGCGACGGAAAAGGGCCCGGGTGTAGGCGAGCTCGTCCTCGACCTGCCCGTAATCGGCATAAGCCGCCCGGGAACCCTGGCCGAGATGCTTGAGGCGGGTCGCCCGCAGCTCCACCAGGCGCTGGGCGTCGATGACCAGCCCCACCACCCGGGTCGGATCGATCTCGAAGAGCTCGGCCGGCGGGTCGATCCCCTTGACCAGCGGGACATTGGCCACCTTCCAGCCCCGGTGGGCCAGATACATGGAGAGGGGGGTCTTGCTCGTTCGGGACACCCCCACCAGGACGATGTCGGCCCGGCAGAGGTGGCGGGTTTCCTGGCCGTCGTCCTGACGCACCGTGAACTCGACCGCCTCGATGCGGCGAAAATATTCCTCATTGACGCCGTGCAGCAGCCCCGGCATTTCCCGGGGAGAACGGCCGAAAAAGCCGGAAAGCTTCATGAGCAGCGGCGTGATCAGGTCGATGTTGGGGATTCCCAGGGAATCACACTCGTCATGAACCAGCTGGGCCAGCTCCCGGTTGACGACCGTATATACGACGAGCCCCCCTTCGTTCAGGGCCTGGTCGAGGGCCTCGTAGACCTCGTTTTTGGTGCGTACGTTGCTGATCCGCTTGAGGCGAACGCTTTCCCTCTCGCTGAACTGGGTCAGGGCGGCCGAAACCATTTTTTCCGCCGTTTCGCCGGTGGCATCGGACAGAAGATAGACGAGACGGGGTACGGTCATGCAATTTCCTGGATAAATTAATCCGGCGGTCCCGCACCCGGCAGCACACCGGACCACGATGGCCCTGGCCGAAAAACCCTTTACCGGCGGGCCTGCAGCGCAAATGGCGGAACGGGTTACCACTTAGGGTAGCCGACTCATTAAAGCTCGTCTAGGATTAGACCCGATTCACCGCGGAGTTGTCAAGATTTTTTATTGCTTTTGGCCTTCCCCTTCTGCTACACAGGTCCCATGAAAAAGACCTGGACAGAATTGCATATTGTCGTCCCTGCAGCCGGCATTGACCTGGTGAGCAGCGAACTCGCCGACCTCGGCTGCGAAGGGATCACCGTCGAGGAACGGCAGCTCGACACCTTCATCCCTCCCGACCCCAACGAGGCGATGTCCGGAGACTACCGGATCAAAGCCTATTTTCCCGTCGGCGGGAACCTTTCCGACCTGCAGTATGAGGTGCGTCAGCGACTCGAATATCTGGTCCCGATGGTGCCGGGCCTGCAGGCGCTCACCCCCGAAGCGTTCCCGGTGACCAACGAGGACTGGGCCGAGGGGTGGAAGCAGCACTTCAGCACCGTTCGCATCGGGAGCCGCCTGGTGATCAAACCGAGCTGGGAAGACCTGGAGGCCACCCCCGAAGACGCGGTGGTCGAGATCGACCCGGGGATGGCGTTCGGTACCGGCACCCACGGCACCACCCGCCTCTGCCTCGAGGCCCTCTCCGACCTTTTCGAAGGCCCCTCTTTGCCGCAGCGGGTTCTCGACGTCGGAACCGGCTCGGGGATTCTGGCCATCGCCGCGGCCAAGCTCGGCGCAAGCCGGGTTCTGGCCTGCGACATCGAGGAGGAATCCTGCCGCATCGCCCAGGCCAACTGTGATCTCAACGGCGTCGGTGCCCGGGTCGAAATAACCGGCGCCCCCCTCGAGTCCCTGGAGGGGGATTTCCACATCGTTGTCGCCAACATCCTCGCCGAAGAGAACGCCCGCCTCGCCGATCAGCTCGTTTCCCGTCTGGCCCCCGGAGGCGCCCTCGTCCTCTCCGGAATCCTCCAGGAAAAAGAACCGTTGGTGCAGGCCGCCTTTGCCCCCTATCCCCTGAGCGGACCGGAAATCAGCCGCCGGGAAGAGTGGTCCTGCCTCGTCTACAGAAAAGTCTGAGCGCATGCGCCGATTTTTTGTTCCTCCGTCCTCCCTCGACAACGAGATCGTCCCCCTCCCCGACGACATCGCCCACCATATCCGCACGGTGCTGCGACTGGCGCCGGGGGATGAAATCATCCTTCTCGACGGCCAGGGCCGGCGGTGCCGCTGTCGCCTTGAAACCCTGGACAAGCGTTCGGCCAGCGCCCGCATCCTCGAGAGTTGCCAGGAAGAGGAAACGGCCTTCCCCATCCAGCTCCTTCAGGCCCTTCCCAAGGGGGACAAGATGGAGCTGGTGCTGCAGAAGGGGACGGAGCTGGGGATAACCGCATTCTCCCCCGTCACGACCTCCCGCAGCCTCCCCCCGCTGGCCGGAGAGCGGGAGGAAAAGCGCCTGGCCCGCTGGGAACGGATCATCCGCGAGGCGGCCCGCCAGAGCCGGCGCCCCGTCCTGCCGCGTCTGGACGCCCCCATCCCCCTGGTCGAAGCACTCATCGCCTGCGACGCCGAGTTGCGCCTGATGCTCTGGGAGGAGGAGAGTCTTGCCATGGCGGGAGTCCTTTCCGGCGTCGCGCCGCGGAGCGCGGCGATCCTTGTCGGCCCCGAAGGGGGATTTTCGCAGCAAGAGGCGGAGGCCGCCCGCGCCGCCGGGTTTAACCCGGTGCAGATCGGTCCGCGGATTTTGCGCTGCGAAACCGCCGGGTTTGCCGTCGCCAGCGTCCTGCAATACCTTTTCGGCGATCTCGGCAGCGCTGGCAGCACCCGGAATGACCCATGAAATGCCCCGAATGCGGATACAATAGCTTCGACCACCTGGAGAGCTGCAAGAAATGCGGCGTCGACCTGACGCATTTCAAGGCGGAGCACGGACTCTCCGGTCCTCTTTTCGCCGGTCGCCCGGCCGCAAAGGAGGCCGGGACCTCCCCCCTGCCGGACCCCGTCCGGGTCGATGAACCCGATTCCGACCTCGAACCCGGCGACGGGGACGATTCGCCGCCGGAGGCCGAAAACGCCCTCCCTCTCCCGGCGGAGGAGTCCGCGGCCCCCCCGTTTCTCCCGTCGGGTTCCTTTCCCGGACAGGGGCCGTCCCTCGGGTCCCGCCTTGCCTCCAACCTCGTCGATCTCCTCCTGCTGACCGGGATCTTCGCCCTGTTCATCCTCGCCGGCAACGCCATCCTCCTCCCCGGGGAAACTCGACGCGTTCTCCCCCCCCTCGAGGAGATCCTGATCCTCTCCACCCCCTATTTTCTCGTCCTCTTTTTCGTCTGCTTCGGCTATTTCACCTTCTTCCACTACCTGACCGGTCAGACCCCGGGGAAGATGACCTTCGGTCTGCGGGTCGAGAGGCAAGAGGGGGGAGATCTCCTCTTCAGCCAGGCTTTTTTACGCAGTGTCGGCGGCCTGATGGCGCTGGTGACGGCCGGCGCCGGCTATCTGCCGATCCCCCTCACCCGGGCGGGACGGGGGTGGAACGATCGACTGGCCGGCAGCAGGGTGGTGCGATTGAGCCGAAGGGGAGAAGAGGAGGAGGGCCCGGGTCCCGGCTGACCTTTTTCTGGAAACGGAGCACCAGGACAAAAAGGCCCCGGACCGAATCATCGGTCACGGGGCCTTTTGCCGCTCTCCTGGTGCCGCCGGGCGGCCGCCGCTCACCCCATGCGCAGACGGAGGAAGCTCTCCAGGTCGCCGCACTGCAGAAAGGGATTGTGAGCGCGTTCGTAACCGATGGTGGAGACCGGCTGCGGGCCGTAGTCGTGGCCGGGATAAACAAGGGTCTCGGGTGGCAGCGCCGCCAGCCGACGCAGACTGGCAAAGAGGGCGGCAGGGTCGCTCCCCTTCAGATCGGCGCGGCCGACAAAGGTGACAAAGAGGGTATCGCCGGTGATCAGGGCTCCCGGCGGGTGAAGAACCAGGGAGCCGGGGGTGTGCCCCGGCGTGTGCAGCACCTGCAGGCTCCCCTTGCCGACGGCGAGAACCGACCCGTCGCCCAGGGGAATCTCGGCCCCGGGGACGTCGAGGGGATGGGCCGCCAGCCGGGCCCCGGTGGCGGCAAGGACCGCTCCGTTACCGGCAATGTGGTCGGGGTGGCCGTGGGTGTTGACCAGCACTTCGATCGCAACCCCTCTCTCCCCCGCCGCATCGAGGAGGGCATCGGGAGCAAAGGAGGGGTCGACGCCGAGGCCGCGGAGAGTCAGGGGGCAGTAGATCAGGTAGGAGAAATTGGCCATCTCCCCGGCCCGAATCTGCACGATTTCCAGCGTCCCGTCTCTCACCAGATCTCCTTGACCGGCTCCTGCTTGCCGACATGGCAGATTTCGCCGTCGATGATCTTGAACATCTCGCCTGTGGCCCGCACGGTCCAGGCATCGCCGTCCTCGGGGGGGACGGGGAACTCACGGCTCCCGAGATAAACGTCTTCTTTCCCGATCATCGCCCACCATTCCAGGGCGCCGGTCTGCCAAATCTTGGTCTTGAGATTAAACGCCATCGGCCATCCTCCACTTGTGTTAATAATGGATTCATGATACTTGAGGAATTGCCTTCCGGTCAACCGAAAGGGCTCCCCCGCCGGGTCTCCCCTTCGTGTATAATGACGGAGAAACCGGTGAAATTACGCAAAAAGGGAAGGGTCGTCTCCATGAAATTCGCCAAGATGCAGGGCGCAGGCAACGATTACGTCTACGTCAACGGCTTCAAGGAGACGGTGGAGCATCCCGCGCGACTGGCGATGGAGATTTCCGATCGCCACTTCGGCATCGGCTCCGACGGCCTGATCCTCATCCTCCCCTCGACGGTGGCCGACGTGAAAATGCGGATGTTCAACGCCGACGGCAGCGAGGCCGAGATGTGCGGCAACGGCATCCGCTGCGTCGCCAAGTTCGCCTACGAGCGCGGCCTGGTCGCCTCCCGGGAGATCGCCGTGGAAACCGGCGCCGGCATACTCACCCTGCAGCTCTTCACCGACGACTTCAACCGGGTGGAGAGAGTGCGAGTCAACATGGGGCGGCCGCGCCTGACCCGGGGGGAGATCCCCATGACCGGCAACCCCGACGAACAGGTGGTCGGCGTCGAGCTCCAGATTCTCGACCGCACCTTTCATATCACCTGCGCCTCCATGGGGAATCCCCACTGCGTGATTTTCGTCGACAACGTCGCCGAATTCCCCGTGGCCAAATACGGCCCGGCCATCGAGACCCATCCCCTCTTCCCCAACCGGACCAACGTCGAGTTCGTGGAAATACTCTCCCGTCACGAGGTCAGGCAGCGCACCTGGGAACGGGGTGCCGGAGAGACCCTGGCCTGCGGCACCGGCGCCTCGGCGGTCACCGTCGCCGCGGTCCTTGGCGGCCACACCGAGCGGCGCATCCTCAACCATCTCGGCGGTGGCGACCTCGAAATGGAATGGGCCGAAAACGGCGAGATCTACATGACCGGTCCTGCCGTCCAGGTGTTCGAAGGGGACTACGACCCCCGATGACCTGCATCCCGGGGAACGCCGCACCGATGACCCGGGAAGAGGAAGGACAGAAGAGGAGAGGATTCTCCTTCCCCCCCGTGGTAAAGTGAAGACTATGGAAGCCATCCTTTTCGACCTCGACAACACCCTCTACCCGCCGCAGCGCCAGCTCTTTGCCCTCATCGACGTGCGCATCAACCGCTACATGCTCGAAGTCGTGGGGATCCCCGGCGGCGACGTGGACGGCCTGCGCCGTCGCTACTGGGCCGACTACGGCGTCACCCTGCAGGGACTGATCCGCCACTGGGGGGTCGATGCCGAGGATTATCTTGAGTACGTTCACGACGTCGACGTCGCCGGGAACCTCGGACCGGACGACGAACTGCGCGCCGCCCTCTCCTGCGTCCCCCTGCGCCGGGCCGTCTTCACCAACGGCTCGCGCAGCCATGCCGACCGGGTCCTTTCTTCGCTGGGGGTGGGGGATCTTTTCGAGGAGATCTACGACATCCGCGTCGCCTCCTATCTCCCCAAGCCCTTCCCCGAGCCGTACCGCAAGGTTCTCGAGCATCTCGGCGTCGACGCCCGCGCCTGCCTGATGGTCGAGGACAGCCGCGAGAATCTCCGGACCGCCAAGGAGATGGGGATGGGGACGATCCTCGTCGGCGAGGGGCCGATGCCCGATTATGTCGACGTGCAGATTGCCCATGCCTCCGCCGTCCCCCAGGTCCTGGCGCAGTGGATGAATTGCTGATGGGAAAAAAGACCGCAGAGTCTCCGCTTCTCATCGGCGCCCACATGTCCATCAGCGGCGGTCATCATCTCGCCTTTGCCCGGGGAGAGGCGGCGGGGTGCCGCGCCATGCAGATCTTCACCAAGAACGCCAACCAGTGGCACGCCAAGCCGATCGACGCCGATGCGGCGGCCGCCTTCGGCGCCGCCTGGAAGAAGAGCCCCATTGGCCCGGTGATCGCCCACGACAGCTACCTGATCAACCTCGCCTCCGCCGACGAGGAGAAGTGGCAAAAATCGCTGGCCGCCTTTGCTGACGAGATGGAGCGCTGTGCCGCCCTCGGCATCGGCTCGCTGGTCATGCACCCCGGCGCCCACCTCGGTGCCGGGGAGGATGCCGGACTGGAGCGGATCGTCACAGCCTTGCGGCGCATCTTTGCCGAGTCCCCGCCTTCCGTCCGCGTCCTGGTGGAGAACACCGCCGGCCAGGGGACCTACCTCGGCGGCACCTTCGAGCACCTGGCGGCTATTCTCGAGGAGCTTCCCGAAGGCCGCATCGGCGTCTGTTTCGACACCTGCCACGCCTTTGCCGCCGGCTTTGACCTCTCCACTGCCGCCGGCTACCGGAAAACGATGGACGACTTCGACCGGCTGGTCGGCCTCGGGAGGATCGCGGCCTTCCATATCAACGACAGCCAGAAGGGGCTCGGCTGCCGGGTCGATCGCCACGCCCACATCGGCCAGGGGGCCATGGGTCTGGAGGGGTTCGGGGAACTGATGCGCGACCCGCGCTTTTTTTCCGTCCCCAAGATCCTCGAAACCCCCAAGGGGGACGACGACAGCCTCGACCGCATGAACCTGGCGACCCTGCGCCGCCTGGCCACAGGGGGCTAGGAGATGCGGGCGGTTCTGCAGAGGGTTTCCTCGGCGAGCGTCACCGTCGAAGGGACGATCACCGGCGCCATCGGTCCCGGTCTGATGATCCTCCTCGGCGTCGAGAAGGGGGACGGGGAAGAGGACGCCTCCTTCCTGGCGAAAAAAACTGCCGGACTGCGCATATTCGAGGACGGGGAAGGGAGAATGAACCTTGCCGTCGGCGAGGCGGGGGGAGCGGTCCTGGTCGTCTCCCAGTTCACCCTGCTGGCCGACTGCCGCAAGGGGCGACGCCCCGGCTTCTCCCAGGCCGCCCCGCCCCAGGAGGCCGACGCCCTCTACCGACGGTTCGTGGAACTGCTGCGGCAGGAGGGGCTGGAGGTCGCCACCGGCGTCTTCCAGGCGACAATGGATGTTCAGCTCATAAACAACGGACCGGTCACCATGCTTCTCGACAGCCGGAAGGACTTCTGATGAATCAACGCTGGTACAATGACGAACCGCCCACGGAAGGGCGCGGCCGTTCGGCCAAAAAACGCGCCGCCGAGGCGGTGGAGGAGCTGGCCAAGCGCCTGGTGGCTCTCCCCGAGGCCGCCTGCCGCAAGCTCCCTCTCTCCGCCGACCTGCGCAAGGAACTGCAGCTGGCCCGCGACACCGAGGCCATGGGCGCCCGCAAGCGCCAGGTCAAGCACTTTGCCGGCGAGATGCGCCGCCGCGAGGAAGAGATCGAAGCCATCCAGACGTTTCTAGAGGGGACGGACCAGGTCAATCTCCAGGCGCGCCGGGAATTCCACCATCTCGAAGAGTTGCGCGACCGCCTCTGCGAACCCGCCACCTTCGCCGAAGCCCTCGACGAAGCAATGCAGGCCTGCCCTTCCCTCGACCGCGAGACGCTGAGCGGCCTGGCGCGCTCGGTCCACTCGAGCGCCGACAAGCGCGCCGCCCGCGAGATCTTCCGCCGCCTCAGGGACGGAGCGGTCAAGAGCTGACCGAGGCCGGACAGAACGGAACAAAGCTTCAGGCAAGACGCAAAGACCGGAGAGGTACCACTCACTGGAAATCTCTCCGGTCTCTCCCCCTCTCAGCGCCTCTGCGTTGAAAAAGGTCTTTGGGGGAGTTGGTGTCACACAACCCAACCGCCGTTTTTTCCTGCTTTGAATAAAAAAAGGGGCCCGTCCTTAAGACGGGTCCCCTGATTCGAGCCGAGCAGCAATGGCAAATGCGGTCACAGAGCCTTTTTCAGAAGTCCTTCGAGCTGGTTCTTGGGGACGGCGCCGACGACCTGATCGACGATCTTGCCGTCCTTGAAAAGAATCAAGGTCGGTATGCCGCGCACCCCGAATTTGCCGGGGGTCGCCGGGTTTTCGTCGACATTGAGCTTGGTGATCTTGACCCGCCCGTCGTACTCGTCGGCCAGCCCGTCGATGACCGGGCTGATGGCCTTGCAGGGGGCACACCAGGAGGCCCAGAAATCGACGAGGACCGGAATGGACGATTTCAGGACTTCACTCTCAAAGGCATCATCGGAAAGATGAATCACTTTATCACTCGCCATGATCGAATCTCCTTCTTCTTGGCATGATTAACATTGAATTATCAGTGTCATCATAAAACACATCCGAAAAAAATCAAGGGGTTATTTTCTCCCGGCGGCGAAAGCAGGCCTCCCGACCTTCTCCTTGACAGCCCTTGCTCCACCCCCTATCATGCCGGGAAATTCCCCAGAGAGATTGAGCCATGAGCGCCCAGGAAAAAATCGATGCCGCCCTCAGGGACCACGCCCTCCTTCTTGAGGCCGCCTTCCGCAGCCAGCAGGAGCAGGTCGTCGACTTCTCCACCGCGATTCTCGAGACCTTTCACCGGGGGGGGCGCCTCCTCCTTATCGGCAGCGGCGCCCTCGGTGCCATCGCCTCGCTGGTGGCCAACCTCTTCCTGCACCGACTGACCCTGGACCGCCCCCAGCTCTCCGCCATTGCCCTGTGCCATGACCCCTTTCTCGCCACCGCCCTGGCCCGGGACGGACAGAGCGACCACTATTTCTCCCGGCAATTGCGGGCCCTGGCCGCCCCCGGCGACGTGGTCCTCGCCTTCGGCGACGCCTACCGGAATCAGGCCCTCGACGAAGCGCTCGGTGCCGCCCGGGACATCGGCTGCACCACCGCCGCCCTCGTCCAGGGGAAGGGAGAAATGACCGGTGACCCGCCGGATTTTCTTTTTCATCTCGAAACCGAATCGGCAGCGCGCGCCACCGAGGGAGCCCTCTTCTTCGGCCACCTCCTCTGCGAAATCGTCGAAGCCGAGCTCTTCGGCATCTGACGACGCACCAAGGATTTCCCCATGCCTTCGTCCCCTCCCCTTCGGCCGGAGCCTGTTCATGGCTGACTATCCGGTGCTCCTCCAGGTTCAAAACCGTCTGTGCGTGGTCGTCGGCGGCGGCCCGGTGGGGATTCGGAAGGCCCGGGGGCTGCTGCACTGCGGAGCCCGGGTGCGCCTGATCTCTTTGCGCCCCCTCCCCGATGACGCCTTCCTTTCCGGGGCCGAAATCGTTCTCCGGGACTATCGCCCCGCCGACCTCGAAGGGGCCTTTCTGGTCTTTGCCGCCACCGATGACCCGGTCGTCAACGCCGCAATCTGCACCGAAGCAAGGAGCCGGGGCGCCCTGGTCAACCGCGCCGACGCCGGGGAGGGGAGCGATTTCACCCTCCCGGCCACGGTGCGCCGGGGCGACCTCACCCTGGCGGTCTCCACCGCCGGACGCTCGCCGGCCCTGGCAGCCCTTGCCGGCGAGCGGTTGTCCGAGTCCTTCGGTCCTGAATGGGCAACGCTCCTGGAGGTTGCCGCCGCCCTGCGGCAAAAGCGGTTGACACTTCAGGAAAAAACCGAATACAATCGTGACATTTTGCACCGGCTTCTGGCCGGCAACCTCCTCGCACTGATCGCCGAAGGAGACGTGGCCCCGATCGATTGCCTGCTCGAATCCCTCTGCGGTGAGGGCTTGACACTGGAACATCTTGGGGTTCGCCTGCCGAAAGGGACGAAATGACCGTCAATATCCTGCTTTTCAAAATCACCCTGCTCCTTTACTTTGCGGCCACCGTACTCTACCTGATCGACGTCATCGCCCGCCATGGCAAGACCGGCAAGGCCGGACGATGGGTCCTCATCGGCGGATTCCTTGTCCACTGCGCGACCCTCGTCGCCCGCTACCTGGAGGCGGGCGCCACCCCTGTGGCCAATCTCCACGAAGCCCTCTCCTTTTTCGCCTGGGCCGTGGTCGTCATCTATCTCCTCTTCGATCTGCGCTACCGGTTGAGTGTCCTGGGCGCCTTCATCTGTCCCCTGGCCCTGGTGCTGATGATCGCCGGCAGCGCCGTTCCAAAGGCCGTCCAGGAAGCCAGCCCCATGCTCGACAGCTGGTGGTTTCCCGTTCATGTCACCCTGGCCTTTCTCGGCAACGCCGTCTTCGCCCTCGCCTTCGTCGCCGGGATCATGTATCTCCTGCAGGAGCGGATGCTCAAGAGCAAGTCTTTTTCCGCCCTCTATTTCCGGCTCCCCTCCCTGGAAATTCTCGACAGCATCAACTACAAGTGCCTCTCCTTCGGCTTTCCCCTGATGACCATGGGGATCATCTCCGGAGCCATCTGGGCCAATTCCGCCTGGGGGGGGTATTGGCGCTGGGACCCCAAAGAGACCTGGGCCCTCCTCACCTGGTTTCTCTACGCAGCCCTCCTCCACGGGCGGCTGACGGTCGGCTGGCGGGGCCGGCGCGCCGCCATCTTTGCCATCATCGGCTTTTTGTTCCTCCTCTTCGGCTTTCTCGGGATCAATCTGCTGTTGTCGAACGAACACAGCTTTCGCGCTCTGAGCGGCCGCTGACGGCCAGCATTCCAACGGATTGGTAGCATGAACATCATTGTTGTAGGGCTCAGTCACAAGACCGCTCCGGTGGAAATTCGCGAACGGATCGCTTTCGCCCCGACCGCCATGGAAAGACCGTTGCGCGAGATGGTGGCTCTTCCGGCCATTGCCGAAGGCGTCATCGTCTCGACCTGCAACCGCGTGGAGCTCTACGCCACCAGTCGCGACATCGAGGCCGGGGTGGCCCAGCTCAAGCGTTTTCTCTCCGATTACCACTCCATCCCTCTCGAAACCCTCGAATCCCATCTCTACGATCATCAGGGAGAAGAGGCGATCCGCCACATCTTCCGCGTCGCCTCCAGCCTCGAGTCGATGGTCATCGGCGAGCCGCAGATCCTCGGCCAGATCAAGACCGCCTACGGTTACGCCGCCGAATTCAAGACCGCCGGACTGATTCTCAACCGCTTTCTCCACAAGGCCTTTTCCGTCGCCAAAAGGGTGCGCACCGAGACCGACATCGCCAGCAACGCCGTCTCGGTCTCCTTTGCCGCGGTGGAACTGGCGCGCAAGATCTTCGGCTCCCTTGAAGACAAGACGGTGCTCCTCATCGGCGCCGGCGAGATGTGCGAACTGGCTGCGCGTCACTTCATCAACAACGGCGTCTCCTCGGTGCTGGTCACCAACCGCACCCTCGAGCGGGCCGTCAAGCTCGCCGAGGAGTTCAACGGTCGGGCGCTCCCCTTCGAAGACTTCACCCACCATCTGCAGCAGGTCGACATCATCCTCACCTCCACCGGCGCCCCCAATTTCATCCTCAGCCAGAAACAGGTCGAGGAGGTGATCCGGGTCCGGCGCAACAAACCGATGCTGCTCATCGATATCGCCGTTCCGCGGGACATCGATCCCCGGGTCAACGACATCGCCAACGTCTATCTTTACGACGTCGACGACCTCCAGGGGGTGGTGCAGGCCAATCTCAAGGAACGGCACAAGGAAGCCAAAAAGGCCGAGGGGATCATCGAACAGGAAATCGGCCAGTTCTACCGCTGGCTCGGCAGCCTCGAAGTCGTTCCGACCATCGTCTCGTTGCGCAACAAGCTCGAGGAGATCCGCCGGGGGGAACTGGAGAAGACCTTTGCCAACTTCAGGGACCTCGGCGAGCGGGAGAAGAAGGCCATCGAGGCCCTGACCTCCGCCATCATCAACAAGGTTCTCCACCAGCCGACCACCGTCCTCAAACAGGCACAAAACGACGGCCGGGGAGACGGCTACGTCGATGCGGTACGGGTCCTGTTCGACATTCACCCCGCGCCCCCCGCCGGCGACATCAAGGACCTGGACGATCACAACGACCAGGAATAAAGGAGTTTGAACCGTATGGCAAAAAAGACGCTTCGCATAGGCACCCGCGCCAGCCAGCTCGCCCTGTGGCAGGCCAACTGGGTCCAGTCCGAACTGGAAAAACGCTACCCCGACCTCGAAGTCACCCAGACCAGGATCAAGACGCAGGGAGACAAGATCCTCGACGTCCCTCTGGCGATGGTCGGCGGCAAGGGACTCTTCGTCAAGGAAATCGAGGAGGCGATGCTGCGCGGCGAGATCGACGTCGCCGTCCACTCCATGAAGGACGTACCGACGATCTTCCCCAAAGGGCTCTCCCTGCGCTGCATCACCGAACGGGAAGACCCGCGGGACATCATCATCCTCAAGCCGGGATTCAAGTCGTTTCTCGACCTCCCCCAGGGAGCCCGCATCGGCACCTCCTCTCTGCGGCGCAAGGCCCAGCTCCTCCATCTGCGCCCCGATTTCCAGATGATCGACATCCGCGGCAACGTCGAGACCCGGATCCGCAAACTCACCGAGGACGACCTCGACGGAGTGGTTTTGGCCGCCGCCGGGATGAACCGCCTCGGTTTCGCAGGCCAGATCAGCGAATATCTTTCCATCGACGTCTCCCTGCCGGCAATCGGCCAGGGCGCGCTGGGGCTGGAGAGCCGCACCGACGACACCGAGATCAACACCCTCATCGACTTCTTCAACCACCCCGCCACCGCCTGGGCGGTGAAGGGGGAGCGGGCGGTGCTTCGCCGCCTCGAGGGGGGATGCCAGGTCCCCATCGGCGCCTACGGCCTCGTCGAGGGGGACCAGCTCACCCTGACCGGCCTCGTCTCCTCCATCGACGGCCAGCAGTACCTGAAAAAGACGCTGACCTGCGCCGCCGTGGATGCCGAAAAGACCGGAATCTCCCTCGCCGACGATCTGCTGATCAAGGGCGCCGGCAAGATTCTCAATGAGGTTTATCAGCACGAGACCTTCAACCAGAACCGCGAAGAGGTCTGATCGGCGGGATGAGGCGGACCTGAGCCCCATCTCACCCTTTGAAGCACAGGACACAGGGGCGGGTCTCAGACCCGCCCCTGCCTTTATGGAGAACCATTGAAACAGGGAATCGTTTATCTTATCGGCGCCGGACCGGGCGACCCGGGGCTGATCACCGTCAAGGGACTCTCGTGCCTGCGCCGGGCCGACGTGGTGATCTACGACTATCTGGCCAATCCGCACTTTCTCGACGCCGCACCTCCCGACGCCGAGCGGATCTACGTCGGCAAGCGCAAGGGGGTGCACCACCTCCCCCAGGAAGAGATCAACGCCCTCCTCGTGGAAAAGGCCCGCCAGGGGAAGTCCGTGGCCCGGCTCAAGGGAGGGGACCCCTACGTCTTCGGCCGCGGGGGGGAGGAGGCGCTGCACCTGCACCGCGCAGGGGTTGCCTTTGAGGTGATTCCGGGGGTGACCTCCAGTTTTGCCGCCGCCGCCTATGCCGGGATTCCCCTGACCCACCGCGACTTCACCACCAGCCTCGCCCTGGTCACCGGCCACGAAAACCCCGAGAAGAAACTCTCCAGCCTCGACTGGGAAAAGCTCGCCACCGGCGTCGGCACCCTCGTCTTCTACATGGGGATGGCCAACCTCCCCCTCATCGCCGGGGAGCTCATGGCCCACGGCCGCGCAGCCGGCACGCCGGTGGCGGTGATCCGCTGGGCCACCACCCCGCGTCAGGAGACTTTGGTCGCCACCCTCGGCACCCTGGTGGAGAAGGTCCGCCAGAGCGGGATCAAGCCGCCGGCCATCATCATCGTCGGCGAGGTAGTCGGCCTGCGGGACGAGCTGCGCTGGTTCGACAACCGCCCCCTCTTCGGCAAACGGATTCTGGTCACCCGGAGCGCCGAGCAGGCAGGAAGTTTCTCGGCGCTCCTCGAAGAGCAGGGGGCCGAGGCTTTGGCCTGCCCGGTGATCGAGATCTACCCCTCCTCCGACACCACCGAGCTTGATGACGCCATCGCCGCCCTCTCCGGCATCGACTACCTGATCCTGACCTCGGCCAACGCGGTGCAGGCCTTTTTTACCCGCCTTGCGGCCTGTAAAAAGGACGTCCGGGCCCTGCACGGGGTGACGGTGGCGGTCGTCGGCCCGAAGACCGCCGAGGCCCTGGCTCTCTACGGACTCAAACCCGACCTGGTGGCCCGGGACTTCCGCGCCGAAGGGGTCCTCCAAATCCTCAACGAACACGGAGTGAACGGCAAACGGATTCTCTACCCCCGCGCCGAACTGGCCCGGGAGCTGATCCCGAAGGAACTCGCCGCCGCCGGAGCCGAGGTCCTCGCGCCCGTCGCCTATTGCAGCAGACTGCCGGCCGACGGCGAACGGATCCGCGAGGTACTCCTTGCCGGGGATATCGACGCCATCACCTTCACCGCCTCCTCCACCGTCGACAACTTCGTCGCCCTTATCGGCACCGATGCATCCGCCCTGGTTGGCGAGATACCGCTCTTTTCCATCGGGCCTCTGACCTCGCAGACCATGGTCCGGCACGGATTGACCGTCGCCGCCGAGGCGGACCCCTCAACCCTCGAGGCGATGGTCGAGACGATGGTTTTGCATTTTTCTCAGGGGTGATGCGCAAGGAAAGGCGTTCACCACAGAGACACAGAGACACTGAGGAAAAACGCTAAGGTCACTACCGAGGGAAACAACAAATAACATCAAGACCCTACCTCTGTGTCCTCTGTGTCTCAGTGGTAATCTTTTTTTGCCAAGCTCTCAAGTTCAGATATATTCAGGCGAAACTGTCCCGACAGCAAATCCGAAACCCTTCACCACCGGAGGTGACCCATGTTCTTCCCCGAATACCGAGCCCGCCGCCTGCGCCGCAACGACACCATGCGCCGCATGGTCCGCGAGACCCATCTGCGGGTCGACGACCTGATCTACCCGATGTTCTCCGCCTTCGGCAAGAACATCAAAAAAGAGATCGTCTCCATGCCGGGGATTTTTCAGCAGTCCATCGAGCACATCGTCGCCGAGGCCCGAGAGGTTCATGCCCTCGGCATCCCGGCGGTGATCCTCTTCGGCATTCCCGAGACCAAGGACGCCGTCGGCCAGGACGCCTACAGCGAGACCGGCATCATCCAGGAGACGATCCGCGCCATCAAGGCGGCGGTTCCTGAGCTGACGGTGATCACCGACGTCTGCCTCTGCGAGTACACCGATCACGGCCACTGCGGCGTCATCAAGAACGGCGACGTGGACAACGACGCCACCCTCCAGCTCCTCGCCGCCGAGGCCCTCTCCCATGCCCGCGCCGGCGCCGACATCGTCGCCCCCAGCGACATGATGGACGGACGGGTGGCGGCGATCCGCGAAATTCTCGATGCCAACGACTTCTCCCACATCCCGATCATGAGCTACGCCGTCAAGTACGCCAGCGCCTACTACGGCCCCTTCCGCGACGCCGCCGAGAGCACCCCCCAGTTCGGCGACCGCAGAAGCTACCAGATGGACCCGGCCAACCGCCGCGAGGCCTTCCGCGAGGCGGCCCTCGACGTCCAGGAGTGCGCCGACTTCCTCATGGTCAAGCCGGCCCTTGCCTACCTCGACATTCTCCGCGACATCAAGGAACGCTTCGACCTGCCGCTGGTCGCCTACAACGTCTCCGGCGAATACAGCATGATCAAGGCCGCCGCCGCCAAGGGGTGGATCGACGAGGAACGGGTGATGATGGAGACCCTCCTCGGCATGAAGCGCGCCGGCGCCGATTTGATCATCACCTATCACGCCAAGGATGCAGCGAAGGTGCTCAACAGGTAGCCCCTTACCCCTGCCTGGCTGTTCCCCGGCTCAGAGAAGACAACCCCTCTGAGCCTCTGCTATACTTTTGGGGCAGGGTTTGCCGGACGAGAGGGGATCATGGAAAAGGGACCCCAGGAACAGAAACTGACCCACGCCGAGACCATCACCGCCCTGTCCCACTACTACCGGGCCGAGAGCGCGCGCAGCCTCGCCTGGCGGGAGCGCCTCGACCGCACCACCAACTGGGCGGTGGGGACCACGGCGGCTTTTCTCGGCTTCGGCTTCTCCCACCCGGAGATCACCCATGCCTTTTTCCTTTTCGGCCTGGCGATCACCTACATCCTCCTCTACGTCGAGGCGCGCCGTTACCGCTTCTACGACGCCTACGAGTACCGGGTGCGGCTGCTGCATCAGAACTTCATCTACGGCGTCCTCACCGGCCGCCTCGATCTCAAGGAGGGGTCCTTCTGGCTTGCCGAACTCGCCTCGGACCTCCTTCATCCCCAGTACAAGATGGGGCGCGTTTATGCCCTCGGACGCCGGCTGCGGGCCAACTACATCTACCTCTTTGCCGTCCTGCTCGCCGGCTGGCTGCTGAAAATCAAGCTTCACCCCACTCCCGCCCTCACCTGGCGGCAGTATCTCGAACAGGGAGCCCTGGGGGCGATCCCGGCCTGGGCCGTCTTTTTCTTCATGGCCCTCTTCATCGCCCACCTCGTCCACCTCCTGGCCGTCGGCCGCCCCCGACTGGGGGGCCGGGACATCCTGTACACGGCGGGTCCGCAGCACCCCCCTCCCGAGGAACTCCCCTGAAGCAACTTTCCTTTTTTTTGATCGGAGCTTATGAGCGAATTTTACAGAGACACCCTGGCCAACGGACTGCGGGTGGTGACCGTGGAAATGCCCCACCTCCACAGCGCCGAGATGGTCTGCTATGTCCGGGCCGGCGGACGCCACGAGACGGCAACGCTTGCCGGAATCTCCCACTTTCTCGAACATATCGTCTTTCGCGGCACCACCGACTACCCGAGCAGCTTCGAGCTAGAGCGCGCCTTCGAGGAAATCGGCGGCGCCGTCAACGCCTCCACCGACTCGGAGATCACCTGCTTCCATTCCCGCCTCCACCCCTCCCGCCTCGCCGAGGGGGCGGCCCTCTTCGCCTCGATGCTGCTGCGCCCCCGCTTCGCCGAGGTCGAACTCGAGCGGCGGATTATCCTCGAAGAAGCCCTGGAAGACGTCAACCAGAAGGGGGAGGAAATCAGTCCCGACAACCTCACCGCCCGGATGTTGTGGCCCGACCATCCTCTGGGAATGCCGACCATCGGCACCCGGGAATCGATCAGTCGCATCACCGAAGGCGACCTGCGCGCCTATCATGCCGCCCGCTACTCCCCCGCCGAGACGGTGGTCGCCGTCACCGGAAATCTGAAACGGGCCGAGGCGGTGGCGGCGGTGGCGGCGGCCTTCGGCGACTGGGCGCAGGCCGCCCGGCAATCGGAGATTCCCGTCCCCCCTTCGAGAGAAGAGACGACGGCTCAGGCCACCTGGGTCAGGGATTCGGACTCCCAGGTCAACGTCCAGTTCGCCTTCCGCATGCCGGGACGCCGCGACAGGCGTTCGGTGGCGCTGCGGGTCCTGCGCTTCATCCTCTCCTGGGGGGGGACCTCCCGGTTGATGCTGCGCCTGCGCGAAACCCTGGGACTGACCTACAGCGTCGAGGCCAATCTCTCTCTCTTCGAGGAATGCGGCTGTTTCACCATCGACCTCTCCCTGGCGCCCAACAACCTGGTGCAGGCGGTCCGGGAGGTCCTGGCCATCGTCGAAGATCTCTGCACCAAACCGGCCGGCGACGAGGAACTCCAGCGCGTGGTCAGGAGCTATCGGTACGATCTCGACTTCAGCCGCGACCATACGGAGGACATGTCCGTGCGCTACGGCTGGGGGGAACTGGTCGATCACCTGCGGACCCTGGAGCAGGACCGGAAGGATATCGCCGCCATCACTCCGACACTCCTGCTGGAGACGGCCCGCAGCCTCTTTCTCCCCGGCGACCTCAAGCTGGCCGTGGTCGGCCCCTTTCGCGCCGCCGACCGCAAGGCGGTGGAGAAAATTCTCGAAGGCTTTCGCAAACAGGGTTAAGAGGAGCGGGGACCAAGACACGCCCTTCAACGCGGAGACGCAGAGAAGGGGAGGAGAGTCAAAAACAGGGGTGAATTTCTGATCGGATTTTCTCTCCGCCTCGCCATTCTCAGCGACTCTCCGTTGAGAAGGTAAAAATTCCCCTGGAGTCGGGATCACAGC
This sequence comes from Desulfuromonas soudanensis, assembly GCF_001278055.1. Classification (NCBI taxonomy): domain Bacteria; kingdom Pseudomonadati; phylum Thermodesulfobacteriota; class Desulfuromonadia; order Desulfuromonadales; family Desulfuromonadaceae; genus Desulfuromonas; species Desulfuromonas soudanensis. The sequence goes on from NZ_CP010802.1 coordinate 3,476,906, forward strand.
AAAGAGCCCGGGACGGTCAGACCGTCCCGGGCTCTTTGTTTACCTGTATCGGCTTGTCCTCAGCCGATGCGGATCGTCTTGTAGAGAAAGTTCTTGAACTTGTAGAAGCTGCGCCGGTCGTCGTCGTGGTCGCTGGCCGGATCGCAGGCGCGCAGGGCCAGGGCGACCTTGGGCATGCTTGTCCCGCCCTTGTTTTTGGCCAGATCGATGATGGCGGCGACGACGTCCCGGGAGATGCGGTTTTCGCTGTAGGGGGCATACACCCCGTCCCAGAAATCCACCTCCCCCCGGCCGATGGCGGCGAAGATTTCCTGGGCGAGCTGACCGGTGAGCTTTTCCGCCGCACCTTCCTCGACCCGGGCCCCGAGATTCTCCAGGGCCCGACGGATATCCTCCTCGCTGATGACCGGCGCCGTGCGAAAGAAGAGGGCCCGCAGCAGAATACTGCGCAGCTCGCGGATATTGCCGGTGTAGTGATGGCGGGCCAAAAGATTCTGCGCGTTGCGGGTAATCGGCGGCGTGTCTTCCTCCCCCTCTTCCGGTTTCTTGTAGACCCGGAAGAGCTTCCCCATGAAGTGGGTGGCCAGATCGGGAATGTCCTCGCGACGCTGGTTTAAAGAGGGGACCTCGACGGTCAGTTCCGAGAGGCGGTGGTAAAGGTCTTCTCGGAACAGACCCTGCTCGATGAGCTTGCCGAGATTTTTGTTGGTGGCGGCGATGAAGAGGACCCGGGCATAGCGGGTCTGGTTGTCGCCGAGACGCACGAAGCCGCCGTTGTCGAGAAAGCGCAGGAGCTGCACCTGGGTCTTGGGATCGGCGTCGCCGATCTCGTCGAGAAAAACCACCCCGCCGTGTGCCTCTTCGAGGATCCCCTTGCGGTCGGCGTGGGCACCGGTATAGGCGCCGCGCTTGTGGCCGAAGAGTTCCGAGTAGGTCAGCTCGCCGCTGTAGGCGGCGATATTGGTCTTTTTCACCGGCAGCTCGCCGCGCCCCTTGAACTTGACCTGGTAGATCTCGTTGAGCCGGGAGAAGATGTTGTTGAAGAGAAACTCCTTGCCGCTGCCGGTCTCTCCGGTGATGAGGATCGAGGGGAGACCGAGGGTCGCCTCCTGGACGTCGGTCGTGTTCCAGGTGGCGATGCGATTGAAGATCGGCGGAGTGATTCGCTGGATGAATTCCACCAGGTCGTTGGCCTTGGGCGAATTGCCGATGATATTGCCGAGCTTGTAGGAGGAGATTTTCGGGTCCTTGTAGCCGACATCGGAGCGCAGGCGGTTGACTTCGGTGGTGAGCTTTTCGATGCGCTGCAGGTCGGACATGTAGCGGGCGATCATCCGTTCGATGATGAGCAGGATCCGCTTGTGCTCGTCGGTGAAATGGTGGGGCCTCTGACTGTCGAGGCAGATCACCGCCAGGACCTCGTCGTCGCGCACCACCGGGATGGCGATCTCGCTCTTGATCACCTCGGTGATCTCCCGGTAGAAACCGCCGTTGCGCTTCTCCTCGGCGGTGTCGTCCACCCGCTGGGGACGCCCGGTATGGGCGACATAGCCGGTCAGGCTGCGCTCCTCGGGGGGGAGATTTTTGCCGCCGATCCGGATCGGCGGAATATTCTTCTTCATCCACTCCTTGCTCTTGGCCCCCACCAGGCGCCCGTCGGGCTCCTCGACCACCAGCCAGCGCTCCCCGCCGTGCTCGCGGACCAGGGCGATACTCCCGGTGTCGGCGCCGATGAGCTCGGTGGCCTTGGAGAGGATCCGGGTCAAAAAGGGCTGGACCCCTTCGAAGCGCTCCTGCAGCAGGTCGTTGATTTCCGAGAGGACCTGGATCTCCATGTGCTCGTCGCCGATCTCCTGAATGACCCGCTGGGCCATTTCGGCGTGCGCTTCGAGAAGCCCCTTTTCGAAGTCGTTGAAGATGTGATTTTCCGTGGTGTAGTAGTTGACCAGGCAGATCACCCTCCGGGTGAGGGGTTCGTAGCGGGGCACCACATAGAGGGACTTGAGCCCCAGCTGCTCGGTGAGATAGCGCTTCTGCAGCGGCTCGGAGGGGAGGTCGGGGATATAAAGCGGGGAGAGGAGGGTGTCGTCGATGATCACTCCCGAGCTGTTGATGTACCGCGACAGCAGCGACTCCCCCGCTCCGAGGCTGATCAGCCGCTCGTCCTCGTAAAGGAGCTTGGCCTCTTTCTCCTCCGAGTAGGAGGCGAGGATCTGCAGCCCCTCCTCGCCGGCTCCGGGAGCCAGGGGTGAGGGGACGAGGACCGAGGCCAGGGAGAGCTTGTCGATCAGGCGCACGGCCGACTTGACCATGGTGAAGGCCGCCTCCTTCTTCTTCGCCTCGTCGACCCGGCGGGCCATGACGATCTGCTGGTGGTACTTGCGGGCGTGATCGATGAGCGGCAGAACCTCGGCGAGAAACCCCTTGAGCCTCTGGCGCTGGCTGTCGGTGGGGATCTGCCCTTTGCGGCTGCTGTCGACGCACAGCACCCCCACCGAGCGTCCCTGGTGAATGAGGGGGAGATGGTAGCTGGCGCGGATGGCAAAGCGTTCGGCCAGCTCCCGGACCTGGGGATAGGAGACCGTGGTGGCGTCCTCGATCTGGGCCTCCTCCTGGGTCACGTAGACCCGGGAAACGAGAAAACCCGTGTTGTTGATGGGAAAGGAGCGCTCGCGGATGGCCCGGGCCTGGAGCCCGGTGGCGGCGGCGCAGACCAGGCTGCCGACGGTGAGGTCTTCGAGGTAGACCCGGCAGCGGTTGCGGGTGGTGATCAGGCTGATCGCCTCGACCAGGACGTGCAGGATGTCCTCGAGATTTTCCTTGCCGTAGTTGCGAATCTTGTCGGTGATCTGCGCCAGGCGCTGGTCGATGGCGATATCCATGGGATGTGAGTCCTTGCTGAGTAGATTAATGACACAGGGGAGTATAGACCGCCGGGCGCCCTGCTGTCAAAGAGAGAGAGGTCGCGGCAATTGCACCTTGCATTCCCCTCCTTTTATTTCTACACTTGGGCACCCGGGCCCCGCCCGCCCCGTCTTCAGCGAGGAAACCATGGCAAACGGCACCTGCATCATCATCGGCCTCGGCAACATCGGCCTGCAACTCATCAAGATGCTCTCCCGGGACTTCGCCCTGGTCTGCATCGACGGCAATCAGAAGACCCTCGACACCGCCCTCGAGCTGCGCGGCGACTCCCTGACCGTCATCCAGGGGGACGCCACCAGCCGCCTGGTGCTGGAGCGGGCCGGGGTCGCCGAGGCGGACACGGTGCTGATCACCACCACCACCGAGGCGGTCAACATCGAGGTGGCGCGCATCCTCCACGAACACTTCCAGGTTCCGCGGGTCGTCTCCATCGGCATCACCCAGAAGGGGATCGAACAGCTCGAGTCCCTGGGCGTGGAGGTGGAGAGCATCTTCACCGTCAGCGCCACGGGGCTGCGCAACCGCATGGAGCACAAGACCAAGGCGGTGCACGGGATCGGCCTCGGCAAGGGGGAAATCCTCGAGGTCGAGGTTCATCCCCACTCGCGCCTGGCCAACAAGCCGCTGGCCGCCCTCCACCCCAAGAGCTGGCACGTCGGCATCGTCTACCGGGAAGGGAACATCCTGATCCCCGGCGGCGACACGATCCTGCGCCCCAAGGACAAGGTGGTCATCCTCGGCGATCCCAAGGTCTTGCGCACCGTCACCGACCTCCTCACCTTCCGCTTCACCCTCTTTCCCCTCGAATACGGCGACACCCTGGTGGCCCTCTTCACCAACGGCGAGGAGGAGTTCTTTCTCGAGGAGATCGCCTACCTTCTGAGCGTTTTCCCCCTCAAAAACGCCATGTTCCTCCTCCCTCCCGACTCGGACGCCCTGGCCGAACGTCTGCGGAACCTGGAAGAAACGCGCACCCTGCAGGGACTCCACATCGAGGAAATTCCCGCCGGTCCGGTCATCGAAACCCTTCGCGTCATTCAGCAAAGCCTCGGCCGGCGCGTGGCGATCATAGTTCTCCCCAAGGAGGCGACCGTGCGCACCTCCTGGGGAGGGCTGAAAAACCCCCGGGGGAAGAGATTTCTGCGCAACCTCTCCGATGCCTTCGGCTGCCCGGTGCTCCTGGCCGGCGGCTCCTTCCCCTATGCCCGGGTGGCCGTCCCCTGTATCGACAGGGACTCCCTGCAGCACGCCCTGGAGACGACTCTCGAAATGTCCTCGGCCATAAGCTACCAGATTGAAACCCTCTTCGTCGGACTCTCCCGCTACATCGGCTCCGAGGACGAAGCCTCGGCCCTCGACGAAATGAAAAAAACCGTCTCGGATCTCAGCCTCGTCTACAAGACGAGCATTCGCAACAGCGAGCTGCAGGGAAACCCCATCAAGGAATTGACCGAAGCCCTGGTGGAGCATAACCTGATGGTCAACGACATCGGCAGCTGGCGCACCGGCACCTGGCTTGCCTCCCTGCTGCAGCCCGATGTCGCCTGGGAGACCGTGCGCCGCACGCCGCTGTCGACCCTGCTCATCCCGCCGATGGAGATCATCGCCTGAGGCGCTGTGAACCGCCCCCTTTCCACCCTGCTCCCTTCAGGACTCCGACTTGATAAACAAAGAACATCTCGTCATCTTTCTCGTCCTTCTCGGAGCCGCCGTCATCCCCTTTCTGGCCCGGCGCGTCCGTCTCCCCTCGGCGGCCCTCGAGATCGTCTACGGCACCCTGCTCTTCAATTTCGTCGTCCACCACCGCCCCGACTGGTTCACGGTGCTGCGGGAAATCGGCTTTATTTACCTGATGTTCATCGCCGGAATGGAGCTCGAACTCGGTCTGGTGCGCAAGAGCGGCAAGGCCGGGTGGTACCTCCTGATCTCGGTCCTCTCCTTCAGTGTCACCCCCTTCCTCTTTTTCATTGCCGGGCAGCCTTATTTTCTCGGCGTGGCCGTGGCGATGATCTCGGCGGGGATCGTGATTCCGGTCCTCAAGGAGTCGGAGCTGATCAAGACCCCCCTGGGGCGGGATATCGTCGGCGTCGCCCTCACCGGCGAGCTCCTCTCCATTTTGACCCTGACCCTGATCGATGCCCATCAGAAGCACGGCTTCACCCTCGAAGCCGCCCTCGAGCTGGCCAAGCTGGCACTCCTCTTCGGACTGGCGCTCCTGGTGCTCAAACTCCTCTATCTGGCGGCCTGGTGGCACCCGGAACGGGTGGAGAAGGTCATGGAGAGCGAGGATCCCGTCGAGGAGGGGATCCGGGCGGTGGTCACCGTGGCCTTCGCCGGAGGCCTCCTGGCAGCGGCGGCGGGCGCCGAACCGATTCTCGGATCGTTTTTGGCCGGGATGATCTTCAGCCACGTCTTCAAGAGCCGCGGCCGTTTTGACGAAAAGGTCAACGCCCTCGGCTTCGGCTTCCTGATCCCTTTTTTCTTCATCGGCGTCGGCGCCCAGCTGGACCTCCGTTTTCTCGCCTCGCCGGAGACCGTCGGCATCGCGGCCCTCCTGACCCTGATGGTCCTGGGGAGCAACCTCTACCCCCTCCTTCTCCACCGCCCGCTGCGCCTGACCCTCCTCGAGGCGACCGGCATGTCCCTCCTCCTCTCGGCCCCCCTGTCGATGATTGTCGTCGCCGGAACCCTCGGGGAGAAGATGGGGATCCTCTCGCCGGAGCACAGCGGCGCCCTGATCCTCACCGCCCTCTTCGCCAGCATCCTCTACCCCTCCCTCTTCCGTCCCATTTCCCGGCGAATCAAGTCCAAACTGGCCGCCGCCGCGGGGTAGACTCCCCTTCCCTTCTGGTTTTTCACCCCGTATCCGAATGAGCACAAGCAAAGGAGCAATCTGCACCGCGGAGGTCGCAGAGTCCGCGGAGAAGGAGCAGGACTTGGCCAGGGACCTAAAAAATCCAGGGCGGCCTCACGCGACGACGCAATGCGGGTCAAATCCAAAAGTCAGGATGTTCAAACCCGGAGGTCGTTCAGTCGGGTTGGCATCGGGGGCCGGGATTTTAAGGTCCTGCTTTGCGTTGCGTCGTTGCGGCGTCGCGTGAGATGATTGGACGTGGTTTTTGGAATCGAAAGGTCAGCCGCGCAGCCGGTAGCCGCGGCCGATGAGGAAGGCGGCCCAGCCGAAGAGGCCGAGAGCCATCAGGGCCGAAACGGCAAAGGCGAGGAGGAAAGGGATGTCGCCGACGCCGAGAACGGCGTGGCGGAAGCCGTCGATGAGATAGAAGAGGGGATTGAGGTGGGAGAGCCCCGCCCAGAAGGGGGGGAGGATGGAGATCGGGTAGAAGACCCCGCCGAGGTAGATGAGGGGGAGAAGGATGAAGTTGGTGTACATGGAGAGGGAGTCGAAATTGCTGGCGTACATCGCCGCGATGAGCCCGAACTGGGCGAAAAGGAAGGAGGCCAGGGTCGCCATCGCCACCGCCGCCAGGGGATGGACCCAGGGGAGGGGCGCAAAGAAGAGCGAAATCAGCCAGGTCACCAGGCCGACGAGCAGCCCGCGGATCATCGCCGCCAGGGTGTAGGCGAAAATGAACTGGGAGGGGGTCACCGGGGTGACGAGGAGGTCGACGATGCTCCCCAGGTACCGGGACATGAAGAGTGACGAGGCGGTATTGGAGAAGGCGTTGTTGATGACCCCCATGAGAATCAGCCCGGGGATCACGAACTGGGCGTAGTTGAAGCCGGGTAGGACGCTGATGCGGTCGCCGAGGGTGGCGCCGAAGACAAAGAGATAGAGGGAGGCCGTGATGATCGGGGTCATCACCGTCTGCGAAGCGACCCGCAAAAAGCGCCGCACCTCCTTCTGCAGCAGCGTGTAGAAGGGGAGCCAGGGGAGAAAGGGGCGCTCGTTCATTCGTCCCCTCCCGGTGCCGGCCGTGCGGTGCCGGTGAGCTTGAGAAAGACCTCCTCGAGTCCGGCGCGGAGGGTTTCGATGTCGGCCACCGCCAGGTTGCAGCGGCACAGGAGCCCGAGAATCTCACCGGCGCCGTGACCGCCGTTCAGGGGGAGCTCGAGGCGCAGCCCGTCGCCGCCGAGGCGGGCGCCGATACCGGCGAGCTCGGCGGGGAGAACCTCGAGCGGCCGGGAGAGGGTGACGACGATCCGGCTGCCGCCGAGGCGCTCGAGAAGGGAGGAGGTCGGCTCGAGGGCCACCAGCTCGCCGTGGTCCATGATGGCGATGCGTCCGCACATCTGCTCGGCTTCTTCGAGATAGTGGGTGGTCAGGAGGATCGTCGTCCCGTCGGCGTTGATCTCGCGGACGAAGTCCCAGAGGGTGTGGCGCAGCTCGACGTCGACCCCGGCGGTCGGCTCGTCGAGAATGAGGAGCGGCGGCTTGTGGATCAGGGCCTTGGCGACCATGAAGCGCCGCTTGAGACCGCCGGAGAGTTTGACCATGATCTTGTGCAGGTGGGGCCCGAGGCCGAGGCGCTCGATGAGCATCTGGCGCCAGACCTTGTCGTCACGCACCCCGTAGTAGCCGCTGTGAAACTTCAACGCCTCGTCGATGGTGAAGAAGTTGTCGATGACGATCTCCTGATGCATGACGCCGATCATTTGCCGGGTGAGGATATAATCCCGGCGGTTGTCATGACCGAAGACCTCGATCGTCCCCGAGCCGATGCGCGTCACGCCGCCGACCATGTTGATGGTGGTGCTCTTCCCGGCGCCGTTGGGACCGAGCAGGCCGAAGATCTCCCCCGGGGCGATGGCAAAGGAGAGATCCTTCACCGCGGCGACGCCGTCGAAATTCTTGCCGAGATGGGAAATATTCAGGGCCGGTGTGATCATGGTTTCCATAGTTGCCGGGGACGCCCGTCCTGTCAAGGGTTTGGATGTGTATTCATTCACCACTTAAGAGGAATCAGAAATGCTGGAAAAGACTTTCTGCCACATTCCCGGGATCAGCGCCCGGGTCGAGCACAGTCTGTGGAGAGACGGAATCACCTCCTGGGAACGATTTCCCGCCGAGGGGGGTCCCTTCTTTTCCTGGAAGAAAAACGGCCACGTCGCCTTGCACCTCGACGAGTCCCGGCGCCGCCTCGCCGCCAACGACCCCGCCTATTTCTGCGCCGCCCTCCCCTCCCGGGAACATTGGCGGCTCTTTTCCGCCTTTGCCGGCAGCATCGCCTATCTCGACATCGAGACCACCGGTCTCTCCCGCGAGGCCGATGTGATCACCACCATCGCCCTCTACGACGGGAGGGAGATCCGCACCTATGTCCGGGGGGAAAACCTCGAGGCCTTTGCCGCCGACATCCGCAACTACCGGCTCCTGGTGACCTACAACGGCAAATGCTTCGATCTCCCCTTCATCGAAACCGCCCTCGGGATCTCCCTGCCGATGGCGCACATCGATCTGCGCTACGTTCTCGGCAGCCTCGGGATGCGCGGCGGCCTGAAAGGGTGCGAACGGGAGATCGGTCTTTCCCGCGGCGCCCTCGATGGCGTCGACGGCCTCTTCGCCGTGCGGCTCTGGCACGACTGGCGTCGCCGCGGCGAGCGCCGCACCCTCGAGACGCTTCTGGCCTACAACATCGAGGATGTGATCAACCTCGAGCTCCTCATGGTCCACGCCTACAACCGCAAGCTCGCCGAAACCCCCTTCGGCGACGAACTGCGGATCCCGGTGCCGGAGCCCGCAAAGAACCCCTTTTGCGCCGATGCCGGGGTTCTGGACCGGTTGCGTGGATGGTAAATCCAGAAAAAAGAGGGCCGGGTCGCACTGCGAGCCGGCCCTCTTTTTTTCACTTCATGCCGGTCATCCCCCGGCCGGCGGTTCTTCCTCGGCCTCGGCCACTTTCTTTTTGCCGAAGAGGCGTGCGACAACGATCCCGACCTCGTAGAGGATGATGAACGGCAGGGCGAGGGCGGTCTGGGAAAAGATGTCGGGGGGGGTGAGGACGGCGCCGACGACGAAGGCCATCAGCAGGGCGTATTTGCGGTTTTTGGCAAGCCATAGGTGGTCGACCACCCCCATCCGCGCCAGGAAGAAGATGACGATGGGGAGTTCGAAGACCATCCCGAAGGCGAAGAGGAGCTTGCTGGAGAGGGAAAGATACCCGCCCATGGAGAGCATGGCGGCAATCTCGCCGCTGCCGGTGCCGTATTTGATGAGAAAGGTGAAGATGGTGGGGAAGACGAAGACGAATCCGAAATAGGTGCCGGCGGCAAAGCAGAGACAGCTGAAGAAGACGAAGGGGATGGCGAGTTTCTTCTCGTGGGCGTAGAGCCCCGGGGCGACAAAGGCCCAGAGCTGCCAGAGGATGACCGGCAGGGCGAGAAGCACCGCCGCAACGGCGCCGACCTTGACATAGGTGAAGAAGGGTTCGGTGGCGGTGATGAAGACGAGGGAGCTCCCCTCGGGGAGTGCGGCGCGCACCGGGCCGGCGACGAACTGAAAGAGCCGCTCCGAGACGCTGTAGCAGGCGATAAAGGCGACAATCCAGGAGATCCCGGCGATCATCAGGCGCTTGCGCAGCTCTTCGAGATGGGCGGTAAAGGGGAGCTGGCCGTCAGCCATGGGTCGTCTTCTCCCCTTCGGTCTGAGCCGGATCGACGGCCTTTTTTTCCCCTTCGGGGCTCGTTACGCCCGCCGTTTCAACGGCGGCTGCGTCCTCCTTTTTGTCGCTGGTCCCATCCGTATAGGGATTTCCCGCCGGCTCCGGGGGCTTGATTTTCCCCTCCTTGAGCAGCCGGTCACGGGTGGCGGCCGTTCCCGATTCCTCGTTGAAGGAGTGCTTCAACTCGTCGGTGGCGCGGCGAAACTCGGCCAATCCCTTCCCCAGGGCGCGGGCGATATCGGGGAGTTTGCTGGGACCGATGACGATGAGGGCCAGAGCCAGAACGAGCAGCAGCTCGGGCATTCCGATTCCGAACATAAGGGGGGTACCTCGCAGGGGGGAGACGGATGGAGCAAAAGGATAGTGGAGAGAATAGCCCCAAGTCCGCCGCACTGTCAAGGGGCAATGGGTTCCGATAAGGGTTTGACATAGCAGGGGTTTTAAACTAACATCCACGACAAAAAGCTTGCGGAGAGGTCGGAATGAATCAGGAAGAGATCAAACAGGAGATCCGCCGTCTGGCCAGAGAGCGCGACGCGCTCCTTCTGGCCCACAACTACCAGCGGGACGAGATCCAGGAAGTGGCCGATATCACGGGAGATTCACTCGGACTCTCCATGGAGGCCGCCCGCACCGAGCACCGGGTCATCGTCTTCTGCGGCGTCCATTTCATGGCCGAGAGCGCGGCGATTCTCGCCCCGGACAAGCTCGTTCTCATCCCCCGCCTGGACGCCGGCTGCCCCATGGCCGACATGGTCACCGTCCAGGGTCTGCAGGCGATGAAAACCCGCCACCCCGGGGTGCCCGTCGTCACCTACGTCAACTCCAGCGCCGCGGTCAAGGCGGAGAGCGACATCTGCTGCACCAGCGCCAACGCCGTCAAGGTCGTCAACTCCCTGGACGCACAGGAAGTCATCCTCGTTCCCGACCGCAACCTCGGCCGCTACATCGCCGCCCAGACCGACAAGATCTGCCACATCTGGGAAGGGTACTGCCCGACCCACGAGCGCCTGCTGGTGGCGGACGTGGAGCGGGCCCTGGCCGAACACCCCGGCGCCCTCTTCCTGGCCCACCCCGAATGCCCCCCCGAGGTCCTGCAGAAAGCCCATCACATCTGCTCCACAAGCGGCATGTACGATTACGTGAGCACCAGCCCGGCGCAGACGTTCATCGTCGGCACCGAGGCCGGCATTCTCTACCGGTTGCGCCGCGACAACCCGGACAAGGAGTTCATCCTGCCGACCGCGCGGCTGATCTGCCCCAACATGAAGCTCACGTCCCTGGAAGACCTCCTGCACTGCCTGCAGACCCTGAGCCCGGAGGTGACCGTCCCCGCCGAGGTCGGCGCCCGGGCCCGGGTGACCCTGGAGCGGATGCTCGCCGTCCCCCGGGACTGAAGTCAAAAAGAGCTATTTAACGCGAAGAACACGAAGGACACAGAGAAAAAATATTTCGAGTCCAAGCCTTCAGCCCTCTGTTTTCTGTACAAGCTGAGTCCCTTGAGTTTGCTTTCATCATTAAAAACAAAGTTTGCCACCAAGGCACCAAGACACCAAGGCAAAGAGGTTACCTTGGTTGATTTTCTTGGTGCCTCCGTGTCTTGGTGGCCATAATCGCTTTTCTTACACCTAAGCCTTCATAATTCGGGCAACACTCTTTATTAGGGGGGACATCGTGCACGCCCTCAACGGGAAAGCACCCTGAAACGCCCCTCTCGGAAGACCTCCTGATTCTGACCATGGAACAAGACGCCCCCCAATATGAACGCGCCCACACCACCCTCCGCTCCTTCGTCGAGGGGATCGGCGAGGGCGCGCCCCACAGTGAAGTCCTCGGTCTGGTCGGCTCGAGCGATGCCCTCTTCCTGGCGGCCCTCCTCGCCGAAAGGAAGGAGCCGCTGCTGATTCTGGCGGCCGACGGCAAAAAGGCCCAGGAGCTGGCGGCCGACCTGATTTTTTTCCACGGCCGCCCCGGGGAGATTTTCCTCTTCCCGCACTGGGAAGTGCGCCCCTACGAACCCCTCTCCCCTCACCCCGAGGTCGAGGCCACCCGCCTGACGACCCTCGCCGCCCTCGACGCCGGCCGGGCCCGGGCGGTGGTGACGACCGTTCGCGCCCTGTTGCAAAAAGTCATCCCCCGCTCGGTCCTCTCCGGACTCGTCGAGCACCTCGAAGCCGGCCATGAATACCTTCGCACCCCGCTCCTTTACCGCCTGGATGAACTCGGCTACCACAACGTCCCCCAGGTGGAAGACCGCGGGACCTTTTCCGCCCGCGGCGACATTCTCGACATCTTTCCTCCGAGCCGATCGACGCCGGTCCGCATCGAATTCTTCGGCGACACCATCGAGCGGATGCGCCCCTTCGATCCCGCCAGCCAGCGCTCGGCGCCGGAGGAGCTGCGCAGCCTCGAACTCCTCCCCGCCCGGGAGATGATCCTCGCCGGCGAGCACCTCGAAACCTTCGCCGGCCGCCTCAAGGAGCGGTGCGACGCCCTGGAGCTCCCCCGCACCCTCCGCGAAGCGATCCTCGAGGAGGTGCGCGAAGGCCTCTTCGCTCCGGGACGCAACTTCCTCCTCCCCCTCAACTATCCGTCACTCGACACCTTTTTCGACTACGCCCCCGGAGGGCGCTGGGTCCTCCTCGACCCCCCGGCCATCGAGCAGGCAAGCGACCAGTTCGCCGTCGAGGTCGCCGAAGGGGAGAAACGGATGCGGGACCGGGGGGAACTCCACGCCAGCGCCGAGACCCTGTTCCTCGATCCGCGGCAACTGGAAACCGCGCTGGGAAAACGGCCGCGCATCGACTTTTCGGCTCTGCGCCTCCTCCATCTCGAAGAAGAGCGTCCCCTCTTCCGCATCAACGCCGAAGGGAACGGCGACCTGCGCCAGGGGGAAGGGGGGCTGCAGGCCCTCGCCGGGCACCTGCGCGACTGGTCCGACCGAGGGTGGCGGACGATCCTGGTCTGCCACCAGAGGGGGCAGGCCGAGCGCCTCCTCGACCTCCTCGAGCCCCATGGGGTGCCGGTCCGTTTTTCGCCGGCAGCGACCTTCGGCGACGCCGGCCGCGGCGAGATCCATCTCCTTGTCGGCGAACTCTCCTCCGGCTTCCGCCTCCCCGACGACCGGCTGGCCCTGGTCACCGAGGAGGAAATTTTCGGACGCCGGGTGCGGCGCCGCGGCACCTCCGAGGCCCGGGCCCGGGCCCTCCTTTCCTCCCTCGCCGAACTCAAGGAGGGGGATTACGTCGTCCACGCCGACCACGGCATCGCCCGCTACCGTGGCCTCCTCCACCTGCAGACCGGCGCCACCGAGGGGGATTACCTGCACCTCGAATACGCCGGCGACGACAAGCTCTACGTCCCGGTGGAGCGCATCGAAAAGGTGCAGAAATATTCCGGCGGCGAAGGCCACGCGCCGCGCCTCGACAAGATGGGGGGGGGCGCCTGGGAAAAAGCCAAGATCAAGGCCCGGGCCGCCGTCGAGGAGATGGCCCGGGAGCTGCTGAAGATCTACGCCCGCCGCGAGATGAATCAGGGGTTCGTCTACTCCCCCCCCGACCGCCTCTTCCGCGAATTCGAGGCCGCCTTCCCCTACGAGGAGACCGCCGACCAGCTCTCGGCCATAACCGACGTTCTCTCCGACATGCAGTCGGAGCGCCCCGTCGACCGCCTGATCTGCGGCGACGTCGGCTACGGCAAGACCGAGGTGGCGATCCGTGCCGCCTTCAAGGCGGTTCTCGACGGCCGGCAGGTGGCGGTCCTGGTCCCGACGACCATTCTCGCCCGCCAGCACCTCGAATCCTTCCGGACGCGCTTTTCCGGCACCCCCGTCGAGGTGGAAATGATCTCGCGGTTCCGCACCCCGGCCCAGCAGAAGGAAATTCTCCAGCGGACGGCCGCCGGCCGGGTCGACATCCTCATCGGCACCCACCGCCTCCTGCAGCGCGACGTCCGCTTCAAGGATCTCGGACTGGTGGTCATCGACGAGGAACAGCGCTTCGGGGTCAGTCATAAGGAGCGACTGAAGAAGATGCGCGCCGAAGTGGACATTCTCACTCTCACCGCCACCCCCATCCCCCGCACCCTGCACATGGGGATGGTCGGTCTGCGGGAGATCTCGGTCATCGACACCCCCCCCGTCGACCGCATGGCCATCCGCACCTACGTCAGCCGTTTCGACGACAACCTGATCCGCGAGGCGATCCTGCGCGAACTCCGACGCGGGGGACAGGTCTTTTTCGTCCACAACCGGGTCCAATCCATTGCCGCCATGGCCGAATTCCTCCGCCGCCTCGTCCCCGAGGCGAAAATCGCCGTCGGCCACGGACAGATGGGGGAGAGAGTCCTGGAGGAGGTCCTGGTCGACTTCATCGACGGCCGGACCAACGTCCTCGTCTGCACCACCATCATCGAAAACGGCATCGACATCCCTGCGGCCAACACCATGATCGTCAACCGTGCCGACTGCTTCGGGCTCTCCCAGCTCTACCAGCTCCGCGGCCGGGTCGGACGCTCCAACCGCCGCGCCTACGCCTATCTCCTCATTCCCGGCGAGGCGACATTGACGTCCGACGCCCGGGCGCGCCTCAAGGTGCTTCAGGAGCTGACCGAACTCGGCGCCGGCTTCCGCATCGCCAGCCACGACCTCGAGCTGCGCGGCGCCGGCGATCTCCTCGGCGCCCGCCAGGCCGGTCAGATCGCCGCCATCGGTTTCGAGATGTACTCCGAGCTTCTCGAGGAGACGATCCAGGAACTCAAGGGTTTGGCCAAAGAAGACCGGATCGACCCGGAAATCCGCCTCGGCCTCTCGGCCTTCCTCCCCGAGAAGTACGTCCCCGACCCGAACCAGCGCCTCGTCTTCTACAAGAAACTTGCCGCCGCCGAGGACGAGGAAGCCCTCTACCTCGGCGCCGACGAGCTGCGCGACCGCTACGGCGAACTCCCTCCGGCGGCGGAGCTTCTCCTCGAGATGATGAAGCTGCGGGTGCTGATGAAACGCCTGCGCATCGAGATCGCCGAATATGACGGACGACGCCTGACCTTCGGTGTCAACGCCACAACGCCGATCACTCCCGAGCAAATCCTCGCCCTCCTCCAGGACCCTTCCGGTCGCTACGCCTTCTCCCCCGACTACCGGCTGTCGATCCGCCTCGAGCGCCTCCCCGCCGAAGAGGTGCTGGGTGAGGCCAGAAAAGAATTGCAACGATTTCTGCAGGCATGCTAGTTTGTTTTATTCGAATTCGTCCTGATCGATCCGAGGGACAGTCACTTGCCCGGACCCTTCACCACCCCCCTTTTCCGCAGGAATCCCCTCTGCATTCAGTCCGCGAGGTCAAGCATCCCATGTTCCATTGTCGTCTTCTGCCGCGTTTGGCCCTGGCAATTTTTCTCCTCGGCGCCCTTCTGGCCTGCAAGGAAAAGACCGAAGCCGTCGACCCGCCCCTGGTGCGGATCGATGGTCGGGTCATCACCCTGAGTCAGTTCAAAAGCGACTTCGAACGCACCCTGCCGGCAGGACGCACCCTCTCCATCGAGGAACGGGGGGACCTGGAACGGGCCTTCCTCGTCCAGGCCATCGACCGCGAACTGACCCTGGCCGAAGCCGGGCGTCTCGGCATCGTGGTCACCGACGAGGAGCAGCAGGCCGCCCTGAAGGAGTATCAGAAAGACTACCCCGGAACGGCGCTGGAAACCATGCTGCAGGAGTCCGGCCAGACCATGGAAAAATGGCAGTCCGCACTCGCTGAAGGGTTGCTGATGGAAAAAATCGTCCGCCAGGCCGTCTATTCACGGGTTTCCATCAGCGACGACGAGATCAGCCGATATTACAAGGAGCACCGCGAGGAATTCGACCGGCCGGCTCAGGTCAGGGCACGGCAGATCGTCGTCGGCAGCGAAGCCGAGGGACAGCGGATTCTCGGCCTGTTGCGACAGGGAGAGGATTTTGCCGAGGTCGCCCGAAAGTACTCCCTTTCCCCCGACAGCGAAGCCGGAGGGGACCTGGGTTTCTTCTCCCGAGGGCAGATGCCCCCCGAATTCGATGCCGTGGTCTTCACCCTCCCGGTCAACCGTCTCAGCGACCTGATCAAGAGCGAGTACGGCTACCACATCTTCCGGGTCGAGGAAAGCCGCAAAGCCGTTCGCCTCACCCTCGACGCGGTGCGCGACGAGATACGCGAGCAGCTGCGGGCCGCCAAGGAAGAACAGACCCACCTGGAATGGCTCCAGAACCTGCGCGAGCGGGCCACCATCGAAGTCAACTGGAACCTTCTTTAACCCCCGAGGACACCCACCGATGAAGCACCTCTTCACCCTGACCCTCGCCCTGCTTTTGGCTTGCGGCGGACTCGTCCGGGCGGAAACTCTCGATCGCATCGCCGCCGTGGTCAATGAGCAGATCATCACCACCTACCAGCTTCAGCAGGCCGTCGCCGAACGCCTCGCCGAAAGGGGACGGGGGCAGCAAAACCTTGCCGCCGGAGAGCTGGCGGAGCTGCGCAGCGCCGTTCTCAACGAACTGGTGGATAACGCCCTGGTCGATGAGCGGATCGCCGCCCTGGGGATCAAGGCCGAGGACGAGGAGGTCAATGCCGCCGTGCAGGACGTGCTGCGCCAGAACAAGCTCAGTCTCGCCCAGCTCGAGGAGGCCCTGGGCAACGAAGGGCTGACCCTCGAGCGCTACAAGGAAAAACTCCGGCAGCAGATTCTGCGCTTCAAGCTCATCGGCCGCGAGGTGCAGAGCAAGATCGAAGTCAGCACCGAGGAGATCGGCGAGTACTTCCGCACCCACATCGACGATTACCGCAAATCGCCCACCCTCCACCTCTCCCGCATCAGCTTCGTGCTCCCCGCCAAGGCGAGCGCCGCCAGGAAGGCGGCTCTGCGCGAAGAGGCCGCAGCAGCGTGGAACCGTCTGCGCGACGGTGAGGACTTTTCCGCCGTCCTCGCCGATCTCGAGCAGACAGGGAAAGCCCAGGGGGGAGACATGGGGACCTTCGCCGAGGGGGAGCTTACCCCTCTCTTTTACGCGGCGGTCGCGGGCCTCGACACCGGCGCCGTCTCCGAGGTCATCGAGAACTCCTCCGGCTTTCACATCCTCAGGGTGATCGGTCGCAATCCCGGCGAAGTCCGCAACTTCGACACAGTCAAGGACGAGATCCAGCGCACCCTGCGCGACAAAAAGACCCAGGCGCGCTACCAGGAGTGGGCCGCGGGGCTGAAGAAAAACGCCTATATCGACATCCGCCTCTGACCCTCCTGTCGGCCACGGAAAATGACAAAGCCCCGTCGGGAATATCCCGGCGGGGCTTTTTTTGTTGTCGTCTCCTGATTCCAGCGTTGCTACAGACCCTCTTTTGCCGGCGGCAGGGGGATCTTCTCCCCCTCTCCATCGATGCGGACGAAGGTGACCCGGGTGGAGAAGACCCGCTCTTCGTCGACGGATCCCGGCGGAGCGGCGTGGACGTCGACGGCATAGGTGAGGGAGGTTCGGCCCCGTTCCAGGGGGAGAATCTGAAAGCGCAGGATCGCCCCGTTGACCACGCGGTGGCGGAAGGCGACCTTGTCCATGCCGACGGTGACGAAGGTGCTGCCGGGATAGTCCCGGGAGGCGGCCATCCAGGCGAACTCGTCCACCCATTTGAGGAGGACGCCGCCGAAGAGGTAACCGTGATGATTGAGATGCTCGGGACGCACCAGGGTGAAATTTTCCATGCCGTCTCCAAAAGGATGAAAGACCCTGCCCTGCAGGGGGGAGGGTCGCGCTAGAAGGAGTTCAACCGGCGAATGAAGGCCTTGAGCAGTCCGTAACTGAAGTGGTTGAATTCGAAGACCAGCCGGGGGAGGTGGAGGAGGTCGGGCTGGTCCTTCTCCTCGGGGAGAGCCGCAGAAAAGACCGGGACGCTGCCGGCTCGGATGATCTCGCTGAATTCTCTGGTGAGGGTATCGAGGTGCGACTGTTCGAGGGTCTTGTTGAGGCGGATGACCAGGATGTCGCCGACAAAACGACTCGAATGGTAGACCCGGTAGAATTCGTCGATGATCTCCGCCGCCTCGATGGGATCGCGGGTAATGGTGAAGAGGCTGAAATCCTCGCCGGAGATCAATCCCCGCTTGAGAAGGGTCTTCTTGATGAACTGCAGCCAGTTCTCCCAATAATCCCCCTCGTCCGAATCGATGAGGACCAGGGGGATCGGCGGATTCTTGCCGGTCTGCATCAGGGTGAGGGCTTCCATGGCTTCGTCGAGAGTGCCGAACCCCCCGGGGAAGAGAGCGACCGCATTGGCCTCCTTGAGAAAGGCGACCTTGCGATTGAAGAAGTACTTGTAGGTGATGACGTTCTTGCTCTGGCTCATCACCGGATTGGTTTCCTGCTCGAAGGGGAGACGGATGTTCACGGCAAAGGAGTTGTCGGCTCCCGCCCCCTCGTTGCCGGCCTGCATGATTCCGCCGCCGCCGCCGGTGATGACCATGTACCCCCGGTCGGCGAGTTCCCGGGCGAAGACGAGGCATTTCTGATAGATCGCCTCGGACGGGGCGGTGCGCGCCGAGCCGAAGATGGTCACCTTCTTGCGATTCCGGAAGGGGCCGAAGACCTTGTTGGTGTAGCGCATCTCCTTCATGGTGGTGCGCATCAGCTTGAGGTCGGCCAGATAGTCGGACTCATGGCCGGCCTTCAGGGCGCTGATGATCATCTCCCGGACGATCCCGGGATGGGCAATGCCGACCTTGGCGATGAGCTCGTCGATCAGCGGATCGACTTCGTTGTTGGTGCGGGTGAAATGCAGTTCCATCGAAGGAGGTCTCCTTGCCAGTGGGATGGGGTCCGGAAGAATCGAAGGGAGCAGGGGGCTTCAGCACCTGCCGAGCAGGGGTCGGTCGCCGAGGGCCGGGCCACGGTTGAGGAGGCCGCCCGGACTCGAGCCGGCATAGCGGCCGTCGAAGACCTGGTAACGGGACCGGAGTTCCTTCTCCAATGCCAGGTACAGGGTCCTGTCCCCGGCCGACAGCCCCTGCAGGGTCGGCTCGCAAAAAAACGTGATGCAGATAAAGGGGCGGCGGGGCGGCGGCAGAAGGCAGCTCTGCCGGTGCAGAAAAGGGCAGGAAGAGGAGAAATCGGGCTCGGGCGGTCGTCCCCCCTCCAGCAGATAGGGGAGGATGTTGACCAGGGTCGGATAGTATTTGCCCCGATCGCAACAGGCGCCGCCGCAGCTGCGGCAATGGCTTTTTCCCCCTCCTTTTTCGAACAGGACGTGAATCGCCTCCTGGATCCTGGCGATTTCGGCAAGTCCTTCCTCCATCCAGGCGCGCTCGGCGGCGGAAACCCCCCTTAGCTCCTGCACGAGGGCGCCGACAAGCTGTCGCCACAGCCGCTGATCGTTTACCTTTTCTTTGTTCAAGACACCCTTGCTTCCACGGAAACGAAGCGGCACAGCCGGGAGCCGGCTGCACCGCAGCAAAAAAAAACGCAGATGGCCAAAGAAGGCCGTAAGCCGGGTTCTGTTCCCCGCCGAAGTTACCCGCGGCGGGGCGATGACCATTCCTCTAGGACCGCCGTTGCCGACGGCCTCAAGCAGCACACCCAGGAGCCTCGGACGGGCCGCCCTCAAACGCTCCTCTATTCGGCCTTGCTCCGGATGGGGTTTACCGAGCTTCCGACGTCGCCGCCGGAACTGGTGAGCTCTTACCTCACCCTTTCACCCTTACCCGCTTGAAGCGGGCGGTCTTCTCTCTGTGGCACTTTCCCTGGGGTCGCCCCCGGTCCCCGTTAGGGACCATCCTGCCCTGTGGAGCCCGGACTTTCCTCCCGTCCCCCACAGATGCCGCGAGCGGCAAAGGGGGGACCGGCGGCCATCTGTCCTTCTTTGACCATCTGCGTTCGACACTATGCTACATTTTGCCGGCAAAGGCAATTCCCCTGAGGTCAGCTCCCCCGGACAGCAACTCCCCGAACGGATTCGAGGGGCTCCTAGCACTCCCCGTTGACGAAGAGGAGTCGGTTGCAGTGGGGGCAGCTCTGGACTTCCTTGAACTGGAAGAGGCTGTTGAAGAGCTGGGGGGGGAGATGCATGTTGCAGCCGAGACACGTCTCGTTGCTGGCTTCGACCACCGCCACGCCGTCGCGGCGATCGAGAAGGAGTTGGTAGCGCTTGCGCAGCGGCACCGGAAGTTTTCCGAGGAGCTCGTTGCGGGCGCCATCCTTTTTGGCCAGGGAGAGGTCGAATCCGGACAGGGCCTTTTCCAGCTCGCTGCGGCGGGCGTTGACCTTCTCCTCGATGGCGGCCATCTCGGTCTCCTTCTCTTCGAGTTCCCGAGCCAGGGCGGCGATCTCCCCGTCCTTGGCCTGGATCTTTTCGTTCAGATCCTTGTTGAGCTTTTTGGCGGTATCGATCTCCTTGAGCACCGCCACGTACTCCTTCTGGGTCTTGATGCTCGGGAGACGCCCTTCGGCTTTGGCGACGTTGTCCTTCTCCTGCACTAACGCCAGGGAGATTTCCTGACGCTGCTGCTTGAGGAGATCGATGCTGGTCGAAAGGGCATCCACCATGGCCCGGACCCGGTCCAGGTCGGCACCGAGAACGGCCTGCTCCTGGTCGAGTTTCTGGCGGTTCTGGCGAATCCCTTTCAGGTCCTGATCGAGCTGCTGCAGTTCCTTGAGCACTTGCATCTGTTCTTGCACGGTTTTGCCTCCCGTCTATGTCCTCAGCCTGACCGGGCGCCCCTGTTGGCCCCCGGAAACGACGAAAGGGGAGTCAGATCGCGACAAACGGATCCTTCTCCCCTTCCAGCTCTATGAATTCTATTTTCAATCCCCGTTCCTTTGCGCCCTGGCGAAGCGTCCGGGCCAGTTCGGGGACCATGAGATGCTCGGTAGCGAAGTGCCCGGCATCGATCAGGGCGATCCCCTGACTTTCGGCGGCGCGGGCCTCGTGGTATTTGACATCGCCGGTGACCAGAACGTCGGCCCCCTGGCGCAGCGCTTCGCCGAGAAGGGAGGCTCCGCTCCCTCCGCAGACCGCCACCCTGGAGACCTTGCCGGCCGTCTCGCCGGCGATGCGCACCCCAGTCGCCCCGAGGGCTTCCTTGACCCGAAGAGCAAAGGCCCCGAGGGTGGTCGCCTCGGCCAGACGCCCGATCCGACCGAGACCGACGTCGCTGCGACGATTGGCCAGCGGTACGAGGTCGTAGGCCACCTCCTCGTAGGGATGAGCCTTGGCCATGCGTTCCACCACCCGGGTCAACCGGTCCCGGGGGAGCACCGTTTCGAGGCGGACTTCCCGCACTTCCTCGGAGCTGCCGACGGCGCCGATGAAGGGGGTCGCACCGGCGCCGGGGCGGAAGGTCCCGGTTCCAACGGTGCGGAAGGCGCAGCGGTCGTAGCGGCCGATCCGGCCGGCCCCGCCGCGGAAGAGCGCCTCGGCCACCGCCTCTTCGTAGCCGGCCGGAACAAAGACCGTCAATTTGAGGAGATCGGCGGCACCGGGAGCCAGAACCGCAGCGTCGACAAGGCCGAGGCGCTGCGCCAGCCAGTCGCTGAGGCCGTCCCGGCCGCGGTCGAGGTTGGTGTGAGCACAGAGGATGGCGATATCGTTTTTCACCGCAGAAAAAAGAACCCGGCCCGTTTCGTCGGCCGGGACCAGGGTGTGCAGAGGGCGAAAGAGGAGGGGGTGATGGGTCAGAAGGGCCTGGGCGTTGGAGCGACGGGCCTCGGCCAGAGCCGCTTCGCCGGGGTCGAGAGCGACCAGAACCCGGCTGACGGCGGCGGCGGGGTCACCCACCTGCAATCCCACATTGTCCCATTCTTCGGCCAGAGCCGGGGGATAGAGCGAATGAACGAGACCAATGAGTTCCTGAATGCGGACGATGCGTTCCTTCTTCATGTTCCGGCAGGGGAAAAAAGAAGAGTGCAACCGCTGGGCGTTGCACTCTTCAAAAGCTATAAGAATGTCTATCGGTCTATGAGCACGTGACTCATCTTTTCCTTGGGTGGTGGGCCCACCAGGGGTCGAACCTGGGACCAACCGGTTATGAGCCGGTGGCTCTACCAACTGAGCTATAGGCCCGAAAACGAAGCTGTAGGTTAAGCTTTTCCCTGAGGGGTGTCAAGGGCTTTTCTGCGGCGTTTCGCTTCAGGTTTCGACAAAACTCTTGAGGCGCTTGGCGCGGCTGGGGTGGCGCAGTTTGCGCAGGGCCTTGGCCTCGATCTGGCGGATCCGTTCGCGGGTGACGGCGAAGTCCTGACCGACCTCCTCGAGGGTATGGTCGGATTTCTCGCCGATGCCGAAGCGCATCCGCAGGACCTTTTCCTCCCTGGGCGTGAGGGTGGAGAGGACCCGGGACGTCTGGTCGGCGAGGTTCCCCTTGATCACTGCTTCCAGGGGGGAAATAACGCCCTTGTCCTCGATGAAGTCGCCGAGGGAGGAGTCCTCCTCCTCACCGATGGGGGTCTCGAGGGAGATCGGCTCCTTGGCGATTTTCAGGACCCGGCGGACCTTCTCCAGGGGGAGCTCCATCCGTTCGGCGATCTCCTCGGGAATCGGCTCGCGCCCCAGCTCCTGCACCAGCTGCCGGCTGGTGCGGATCAGCTTGTTGATGGTCTCGATCATGTGAACCGGGATGCGGATGGTGCGGGCCTGGTCGGCGATGGCGCGGGTGATCGCCTGGCGGATCCACCAGGTGGCATAGGTGGAGAACTTGTAGCCGCGCTGGTACTCGAACTTGTCCACCGCCTTCATCAGGCCGATATTCCCTTCCTGGATCAGGTCGAGAAACTGCAGGCCGCGGTTGGTGTACTTCTTGGCGATGGAGACGACGAGGCGGAGGTTGGCCTCGACCAGCTCGGTCTTGGCCAGCTTGGCCCGCCACTCCCCCTTGAGAACCTCCTTGAGGGATTCGAGGAGCTCCTCGGGAGCGAAACCGGATTCTTCCTCGACCCGCTTGAACTTGCGCTGGGCGCTCTTGAGGCGTTTTTCCACCGCCAGCAGGGTATCCATGGGGACCCCCAGCTCCTCGGAAACCTTGCGGGCCTCCTCGTCGCTCTTGCGCATCCGCCGCAGCTGGCGCTTGATCTCCTTGTGGGGCTGTTTGAGCTCCGCCTCGCAGGCATGGACTTCGGCCATCCCCTTTTTGACCTGCTTGGCGAGTTCCTTGAGATGGTCGACGATCTTGGCGACCTGAAAGTCCTTGAGGCGGATCTTGCGCATCAGTTCGGCAATCTCCCCCTTGAGAACCTTGCACTCCTTGTCCAGAAGCTTCTTCTCTTCCTTCGGGACCTCGCCGGCAAGTTTCTCCCGCAGCTCGGTGAAGCGCACGTCCCGCTCGCTGATCTGCTCCACGAGCTCGAGGATGCGCTGGTGGTGTTTCTCCTCCGCCTCGCTCCCCTCCTCTTCCTCGTATTCCTTGGTGATTTCGGCGACACCGATCTGCCCCTTGGCGAGCCGCTCGCCGAGGGAGATGATCTCCTTGAAGGCGATGGGGGTCTTCATGATGACGCTGGTCACCAGGGCATCCCCCTCCTCGATGCGCTTGGCGATCACCACCTCCCCCTCGCGGGTGAGGAGGGAGACCTGACCCATCTCGCGCAGATACATGCGCACCGGGTCGCTGGTCCGCCCGAGGACGCCGGCCTCGAACTCGGTCTCTTCCTCTTCCTCGTCCTCGCTCCCCTCCTCGTCGAGGGCCTGGTCCTTGCCGAGGGAGATTTTCGCCTCGGAATCGACGACTTCGATATCCATCTCTCCGAACATGCTCATGACATCGTCGAGCTGATCGGAGCTGACCATGTCGGCGGGAAGGATGTCGTTGACCTCATCATAGGTGAGGTACCCCTTTTCCTTGCCGAGATCGATGAGCTGCTGCACTTCTTCCATGTTTGCTTTTTTGGACATGCCTTCGATTCTCCTCTCGACTCCCGGCCCTCGTCCGGGAGTGAATTCCTCTATGCCGAAATTACTTTTTCAGTTTACGCTTGAGTTCGACGAGTTCGGCCTGGCAGGCGGTGCGCCCCTGAAGGTCCCCGGCCGCCTCGGCCGCCGCCAGGATCGCCGGAAGCTCGCGGATGCGCCGACGGATCCGCTCCAGGGCGGCCGCCTGACGGCACCCTTCGAAGATGGCCGCCGGGTCGTCGGCAAAGGCTTTTTCATCCTTTATAAGGATACCCGACAAAATCGCTTTTTGTTCCTCGCCGAGGGAATCGAGCAGAATCGTCTCGCTGAGGGAACCGTCCTCTCCGGAGAGGGCCAGGATCCCCTCGGCGATGGCCCGCCGGTCGTCGTCGGAAAAGAGGAGCTCGGGCCCCTCTTCGGCGACCCGGGCGCGGATCGTCGGGTCGGAAAGCATCATCACCAGAAGCCATTCCTGCGTCTTGATATCCCGCGTCGGCCCCTCCCGGCGGTGGCGCGGGGGGGCGACGGCGGTCTGGGGCCGGGGCGCCTGGGGAGCTCTCTCGAGCACCGGCCGGTTGGCGGGGCCCCCCTTTTCGGCCTGGCGCCGGATTAGATCCTCGGCAATGCCGGTGCGCGCCGCCAGCGCGCGAAGATAGAGGCTGCGTTCGATCTCGCCGGGGATAAGGCGCAACCGGGCGAGAATCTCGTCGACGGCCCGGGTCGTCCCCTCGATGCTGGCGCCGTGCTCGGCAAGGACGGTCTCCATGTAGACCTCGAGAACCGGGCGCGCCGCTTCCAGGCGCCGGGAGAAGTCGTCGACGCCGTGAAGGCGCAGGAACGAATCGGGGTCTTCGCCGGGCTCCAGGGCCACCACCGACGCCGGAATCCCTTCGGCAAGGAGAACCTCCATGGCGCGAAAGGTCGCCTTGCGCCCGGCGCTGTCCTGATCGAAAAGGAGAAGGAGGCGCTCGGCGTAGCGTTTCAGGAGCCGGGCGTGCTCCACCGTCAGGGCGGTGCCGCAGGTGGCGACGGCATTGGTGAAACCGGCGCGGTACAGAGCCATCTGGTCGAAATACCCCTCGACCACGATCCCTTCCCGGCGCTGCCGCATCCCCTCCCGGGCCTCGCAGAGGCCGAAGAGAACCCGCCCCTTGTGATAGATCGGGGACTCGGGGGAGTTCATGTATTTCGGCAGCGAATCGTCCAGCACCCGGCCGCCGAAGGCCGTCACCCGACCGGCGAGGTCGAGGATCGGAAAGAGCAGGCGTTTCCGGAAGAGATCGTAGTCGGATCGCCCTTCCTTGCCGGGGCGGATGAGCCCCAACTGGCGCCCGAGGGCCGGATCGAACCCCTTGGCGGCCAGATGGCCGGCCAGCGCCTCCCAGCGCTCGGGGGCAAACCCGAGACGGAACCTTCGGGCGATCTCCCCATCGTAGCCGCGATCGCGGAGATAGCGCCGCGCCGCTCCTCCTTCGGGGGACTCGAGAAGAATCTGGTGATAGAAGTCGCAGGCCACCTCGTTGATGCGCGCCAGACGATCGGCTTCGACGCGCCTCTCTTCTTCCTCGGGAGAGACGGCCTCCTCGGCGATCTCGATCCCGACCCGTTCGCCGAGCTGCCGGGCCGCCTCCGGAAAGGAGAGCCCCTCCATTTTCATGACGAAGGAGAAGACGTTCCCCCCGACGCCGCAGCCGAAGCAGTGAAAGATCTGCCGCGGCGCGTTGACGTTGAAGGACGGGGTCTTCTCGCCGTGAAAGGGGCAGAGCCCCAGGTGGTTGGCCCCGGACCGTTTGAGGGGGAGGTAGGAGGAGATGACCTCGACGATGTCGGTGCGCTCCCGGATGTCCTGAATTTTTTCTTCCGGTATCCGTCCTCGCATTATTCTCTCAACTCGACGATGGTTACGTTGTCTCCCCCCCGGGACAGGTCGGCGCCATGATAGGCGCTGACCTCGCGGTGCCGGGCCAGAAACTCCCGGACCGCCCGGCGCAGGATTCCTTCGCCGGCGCCATGGACCACCTCCACCTCGCGGATCCCGTGAAGGAGGGCGTCGTCGAGAAAGCGGTCGAGGTCGGGAAGGGCCCCGTCGACGCGCCGACCGACCAGCATCAGCCGCGGCTGAAATCCCTCCCGCTCGACGGAGCTGCGCACTCCGCCCCGGCCGCGGCTCGATTTGGCAAAGCGCCGGGGAGCGTACTGCTCCAGGGCCGACAGGGGCTGGCGCAGCTTCTTGCCGTGCACCGTCAGTTCAACTTCGTCTCCGAGGAGCCGGACGACTTCCCCGTCGCTGCCGAGGACGGTGACCCGCAGGATTTCGCCGACGACGACTTCGGACGGCAGGCGTCCCTTGCGGAGGGGTTCGCTGCGCAGGTCGGTGAGGGTCCCCCGAACCTCCTGCAGCTCGCCGGCCAGGAGCGCCTGCTGCCGGGCATCGCTGCCGGCCTCCCGCGCCTGGCGCAGGAGGTGCCGGAGCCTGACCTCGGCTTCGGAAACGATCTGCTCGCCGCGGCGCCGGGCCTTGTCGAGAATGCCGCGCTTCTGCTCTTCGAGCTCGGCCAGAAGGAGGTGGCGGCGGTCGTGTTCGCTCTGGGCCCGGCGGAGGAGGAGGCGGGCCTCGGCCCGGTCCCCCTCCAGTTCGGCGCTGAGGCGATTGAGGCTTTCGATGACCTCGAGCCCATCCCGCTCCCCCGGGGAGAGATACCCCTCGGCCCGCGCCAGAACTTCCTCGGGGAGCCCGAGCTGCCGCGCGATGGTGAAGGCGCTGCTGGCCCCGGGAATCCCGTAATGCAGGCGGTAGGTCGGTGCCAGCGTGACCTCGTCGAACTCGACGGCGGCGTTCTGCACCCCCTGCTGGAGATGGGCATACCCCTTGACGAGATTGAGATGGGTGGTCACCACGACCCGGGCGCCGCGCCCCCGCAGCGTGTCGAGAACCGCCAGGGCCAGGGCTCCCCCCTCCGCCGGATCGGTCCCGGTGCCGGCCTCGTCGAGGAGGACCAGGGATTCCCTGTCGGCTTCGGCGAGAATCCGCCGCATCCGGGTGATGTGGCCGGAAAAGGTCGAAAGATTCGCCTCGATGCTCTGTTCGTCGCCGATATCGGCGAAGACCCGGCCGAAGAGATAAACCCGGCTCTCGGGGTGACAGGGGACGGGGAGTCCCGAGGCCACCATCAGCGTCAGGAGCCCCGCCGTTTTCAGGGCCACGGTCTTGCCGCCGGTGTTCGGTCCGCTCACCACCAGGATATCGCAGTCGCTGCCGAGAAGAAGGTCGACGGGGACCGCCTCCCCCTCCCGACGGCTTCCGTCGGAGTTGAAGAGAAGGAGCGGATGGCGGGCCTCCCTGAGCTCGAGGAGCGGCTCGGAGGCCAGATGCGGCGCCGTGGCGCCGCTGGCCAGGGCAAAGCGTCCGGCGGCAGCGACAAAGTCGAGCCGGGCGAGAATCTGCTGATTGACGAGGAGCGCCGGCGTCTGGCGGCGCACCAGATCCGAGAGGCGGCGCAGAATCCGCTCCTCCTCCCGCTTTTCCTCGCGCAGATGGGTCTGCAATTGGTTGTTGGCTTCGAGAGCGGCCGCCGGTTCGACATAAAGGGTCTGGCCGCTCGCCGACTCGTCGTGCACGAACCCCTTGACCTGTCCGCGGCGATCGGCCCGCACCGGCAGGACGTAGCGCCCGCCGCGTTCGGTAATGATCCGTTCCTGAAAGACGCCGGAGAGGGTATCGGAGGCCAAAAGCCCTTCGAGAATCCGCTTGATGCGCCCCCGGGTCTGCAAAATTTCGCGGCGCATTTCGCCAAGTTCAAAGGAGGCGCCGTCGAGGATCTCTCCCCGGGGGCCGATGCTCTCGCGGATCCCCTGGCGCACCTCTGGCAGCGGGTCGAGAAGTTCGGCCTGCACCCCGAGGCGCGGCGCTTCCTGGCGGCCGGTAAAATACCGCCGGCAGTCCCTGGCCGCCTCGACGCTGGAAACGACCTCGAGAAAGACGGCCGGGGCCAGCCAGGTCCCTTCGGCATGCAGCTCCCGCAGCGGCTGGCGCAGGTCCCGGCAGCCGGCGAGAGGGGGGCTCTTCTGACGCTCGAGAAGAGCCGTCATTTCGGTGACTTCGGCCAGGGAATCGGCCACCGCCTCCGGCGCCGAAAGGGGCCGCAGGGCAAGAGCCCGTTCCCGTCCGGGGTCGGTCACGGCAAACTGGGCAAGAAGCCCTGTCACCTTGTCATATTCGAGAACCCGCAGGGTCGCTTCGATCATCGCTCTACCGTTTTGTTCACCTCCGGCGGCCGGCTAGCGCAGTCCGGCGGAGCCGCTGAACATCGTCGATCCGAGGCGGACGAAGGGGGGAGCCAGCTCCGACTCCTCCAGATAGGGTCGAACCGTCTCCGGAAAAGGCCCCAGACTCACGGCGGTCAGGACCACGGTGAGGAGGAGCACCCCCTGGACCAGGCCGAAAAAACACCCGGCCATGCGGTTGATCCCGCCGAGAAAGATCATCTTGACGAACCGCGACAGCAGGTAGCCGAGAAGGGAAAAGAACAGGACCGTGGTCAGAAAAAGGAGGAGAAATGCGGCGATGACACAGAGACGGGCCGGCAGATTGAAGGCATCGGCCAGGCTCTGCGCCAGGGGGCCGTGAAAGGTGAAGGCCAGAAAACCGCCGACCGTCAAACCGAGGAGGGAACAGAGCTCCCGCAGGAGACCCCGCAACATCCCCTTGAGGACAAAGGCCCCGAGAATCACCAGAATGGCGATGTCCACTCCGCTCATAACCCCTGCCCGGAACGGCAAAAAACCGCCCCCGCCAACTACCCTGCCAGCCGGGCCTTGACAAGCTCACTGACCAATCGGCCGTCGGCCCGCCCCGTCGTCCGGGCGGCGACAATCTTCATGACCTGCCCCATCTCCTTCATCGAGACGGCGCCGACGGCAGCGACGGCCTCCTCGATGATCCCGCGGATTTCCTCTTCGCCGAGCTGGGCGGGGAGAAACTCCTGAATGATGGCGAGTTCCTCCTCTTCCTTCTCGGCCAGCTCGATGCGGTCGTTTTCCCGATAGACCTGAGCCGATTCCCGCCGCTGCTTCACCAGGGTGGAGAGGACGCCGATCACTTCCGTATCGTCGAGTTCGCAGCGGGCCTCGATCTCGCGGTTCTTGATCGCGGAGCGCACCAGGCGGATGGTGCTCAGGCGCAGGGGAGCCTTGGCCTTCATGGCCTCCTTCATCGCTTCGTTGAGCCGGTCTTTCAGGGTCATGGACTAATCTACCTCACCTCTTGGAGGTGTAAACGCAAAGAGGGCAGCCGGTCGACCGGCGCCCTTCTCACAGTAATTTTACAGTATAATTCGGTTCCTCCGGGGAAGCAACTCTTTTTATTACTTGCCGCGGCTCTCCTTCTCGACAATCCCGGAAAGACCAAAACGGCGGCGCAGTTCGGCATAGATGCGCTCCGGCGGCAGATCGTAATAGCCGAGGAGAACCAGGGTGTGGAAGAAGAGATCCGCCACTTCGCCGACGACCTCTTCCGGGTCCCCCCCCTTGCCGGCGACGGCGGTCTCCGTCGCCTCCTCGCCGATTTTGCCGAGGATCTTGTCGAGCCCCTTGGCGAAGAGGGAGGCGACGTAGGACTTCTCCGTCGGGTTCTGGCGCCGCTCCTGGATGACATGGTAGAGAGCGTCGAGAATGTCGGCGCGGCCGTAGATGGATGCGGCATCGACGAGTTTTTCCCCCTCGGTTTCCACGCCCTCCCCGTTCCAGACCCGATAGAAGCAGGAGCGATGCCCCGTATGGCAGGCCGCTCCCTCCTGCTCGACGGCAATCAGCAGGCAGTCGCCGTCGCAGTCGAAGCGGATTTCCCGCACGTGCTGCACATGGCCGGAGCTCTCCCCCTTCATCCACAGTTTGCGGCGGGAGCGCGAATAATAATGGACCTTGCCGGTGCGGACGGTCAGATCGACCGCCTCGGCGTTCATATAGGCCATCATCAGCACCTCGCCGGTTTCGGCGTCGGAAGTGATGGCCGGGATCAAGCCATGGGCGTCAAATTTGAGTTGATCGGCTAAGGACATGTTTTTTCCCATAGGGTAGGGACGCAGGACAGGGTCCAGGTCGATTTTCCTCTGTGTCTCAGTGTCTCTGTGGTGGGATTAATTTATGACAGCCGCACCGGTACGCCCCTTGCCGCCAGGTATTCCTTGCATTCGAAAATGGTGTGCTCGCGGAAGTGAAAGATGCTGGCGGCCAGGGCGGCGCTGGCACCGCCTTCGGTGAGCCCCTGACGGATGTGCTCAAGATTGCCGACGCCGCCGGAAGCGATCACCGGCAGATGCACCCGGTCGGCGACGGCGCGGGTCAGCTCCAGGTCGTAGCCGTCCTTGGTCCCGTCCTTGTCCATGGAGGTGAGAAGGATCTCCCCGGCGCCGTAGGACTCCATGCGCGCCGCCCACTCCACGGCGTCGATCCCCGTCGGGTTGCGTCCGCCGTGGGTATAGACCTCCCAGGAACCCGGATCGCTGCCGGGGACACGGCGGGCGTCGATGGCGACGACGATGCACTGGGAACCGAAACGTTCGGCGGCCTGGCGGACAAACTCCGGCCGGTGCACGGCGGCGGTGTTGATCGACACCTTGTCGGCGCCGGCGTTGAGGAGGTTGCGGATGTCGGCGATCTCCCGCACCCCGCCGCCGACGGTGAGCGGCATGAAGACGCGCTCGGCGGTGCGGGCGACGATGTCGAGGATGATCCCCCGCTTGTCGCTTGAGGCGGTGATGTCGAGAAAGGTCAGCTCGTCGGCTCCCTGGGCGTCGTAGGCCTCGGCGGCCTCCACCGGATCGCCGGCGTCGCGCAGTTCGAGGAATTGAACCCCCTTGACGACCCGCCCGTCCTTGACGTCGAGACAGGGTATGATGCGTTTGCTGAGCATGATTTGAACGTCCCGGGTTTGTAGGGGCGCAATTCATTGCGCCCTTTGGTTGCGCGCAATTCATTGCGCCCTTTGGTTGCGCGCAATTCATTGCGCCCTTTGGTTGCGCGCAATTCATTGCGCCCTTTGGTTGCGCGCAATTCATTGCGCCCTTTGGTTGCGCGCAATTCATTGCGCCCTTTGGTTGCGCCCTGGGCCAATGCCTGGGCGTGATGAATCACGCCCCTACGCCGTTTTCGGCCGTTTGGTCAAAGCGACCGCCGCACGCAGGTCGAGGGCGCCGCTATAGATCGCCTTGCCGGTGATCACCCCGACGACCCCGGAGGTCTCGATGGTCATGAGGTTTTCGATGTCCTGCAGACTCGAGACGCCGCCGGAGGCGATGACCGGGATGGCGATCGACTCGGCCAGGGCCCGGGTGGCCTCGAGGTTGGGCCCCTGCATCATCCCGTCGCGGGCGATGTCGGTGTAGATGATCGCCTCGACGCCGAAGCCTTCCATCTCCCTGGCCATCTCCGTCGCCTTTTTCCCGGTGACTTCGGCCCAGCCGCGCACGGCGACAAATCCGTTGCTGGCGTCGATGCCGACGACGATGCGCCCGGGAAAGAGGCGGCAGGACTCCTGCACCAGGGCCGGATTCTCCAGGGCCACCGTCCCCAGGATCACCCGGCCGATCCCCAGTTCGAGATAGGCCTCGATGGTCGAGAGGTCGCGGATGCCGCCGCCGAGTTCGGTGGGGATGTCGATGGCCGAAACGATGGCGGAAATCGCCTCGCGATTGCGCGGCACGCCGGCAAAGGCGCCGTCGAGGTCGACGATATGGAGAAGCTCCCCCCCCGCCTCCTGCCAGATGCGCGCCTGGGCCGCCGGCTCCTCGCCGTAGACGGTGTCCTTCTCCATGAGCCCCTGCTCCAGCCGGACGCAGCGCCCTCCCTTGAGATCGATGGCGGGTATGACGATCATGAGAGTTCTCCGAAATTCTTGAGGATGGTCAGTCCCACCTGCTGGCTCTTTTCCGGGTGAAACTGGGTGGCCATGACGTTGTCCCGCCAGATGCTCGAGCAGAAGGGGATTCCGTAATCGGTGACGGTCGCCACCACCTCCGGGTCGTCGGGGACGACGTAATAGGAGTGGACGAAGTAGACGGAGGCGTCGTCGGCCACCCCTTTAAGAATCGGCGACGGGCGGCGGATGGAAATCTGGTTCCATCCCATGTGCGGCACCTTGAGGGCCTCGCCGGCGACGCGCAGGTCGGCGGGGAAGCGCACCACCCGCCCGGGGATGATGTCGAGACCCCTGTGAAGACCGAACTCCTCGCTTTCGCTGAAGAGGAGCTGCAAGCCGAGGCAGATGCCGAGAAAGGGGCGGCCGGAGGCGACGTGGGCCCTGATCGGCTCGACGAACCCCCCGTCGACGAGATTGGCCATGCAGTCGCGGAAGGCGCCGACCCCGGGGAGAACCAGCTTGTCCGCCGCCGCCAGGTCGCGCGGGTCGGAGGTCACCCGGGCGGCAAAGCCGACCTTTTCGAACCCCTTCTGCACGCTGCGCAGATTCCCCATGCCGTAGTCGATGATCGTGATCATGCTATTCGAGCTTCCCCTTGGTGGAGAGAACCCCCTCGATGCGGGGATCGAGACCGGTCGCCTCGTCGAGAGCCCGGCCGAAGGCCTTGAAAATCCCCTCGATGATGTGGTGCAGATTGTCGCCGTAGGCGAGATTGACATGGACGTTTGCGCCGGAGTGGTTGCAGAAGGCGACGAAAAATTCCTCGACCAGCTCGGTGTCGAACTCGCCGACCTTGGCCTTGGGGATGTCGACGTTGAAAACAAGAAAGGGGCGCCCGGAAAAATCGATGATCACCGAGGCCAACGCCTCATGCATCGGCATGGTGGCGCGACCGAAGCGGCGGATCCCGGCCTTGTTCCCGAGAGCCTTCTTGAAGGCTTCGCCGAGGCAGATCCCGAGATCCTCCACCGTGTGGTGGGCGTCGATCTCCACATCCCCCGTGGCCTGGACCTTCAGATCGAAGAAGCCGTGGCGGGCGACGGCGCTGAGCATATGGTCCATGAACGGCACCGGCGTGCGGATGTCGTTCTCCCCGTGGCCGTCGAGGGTCAATTCAAGGCGGATCTCGGTTTCGCTGGTCTTGCGCTCGATGGTTGCACTACGCATGGCATCTCCTGTTGTCTATCAAAAAACAGGGTTAACCACAGAAGTCCCAGAGGGCACGGAGGAAACCAGACATAGAAACTAACCTTGTCCAAAAATGCTTTCCTCTGTGTCTCCGTGCCTCCGTGGTGAGTCTTGTCAGTCTTTCAACCGGATGGAAACCGACCGGGCATGGGCCTCGAGTCCTTCGAGTTCGGCGATGTGGATAATCTCCTGCCCGAGCCGCTCGAGCCCGCTGCGGGAGAAGGAGACGATGCTCGACTTCTTGATGAAATCGTCCACCCCCAGAGGGGAAAAGAAGCGGGCGGTTCCGCCGGTGGGAAGGGTATGATTGGGCCCGGCCAGGTAGTCGCCGGCGGCTTCTGGGGTGTGATGCCCCATGAAGATCGCCCCGGCGTGGCGGATGCGCGGGAGAATTTCAAAGGGGTTGGCCACCGCCAGCTCCAGGTGCTCGGGAGCGATGCGGTTGGAGAAGGCGATGGCGTCGTCGAGACTTTCGGCGACGACGATCGCTCCGAAGTCCTCGATGGACCGGCGGGCGATCGTCTGCCGGGAGAGGGCCTGCAGCTGCGACTCCAAGGCCGCGGCGACTTTTCCGGCGAAGGCCTCGTCGGTGGTGATGAGGATCGAGGAGGCGAGCTCGTCGTGTTCGGCCTGGGAGAGGAGATCGGCGGCGATATGGGCCGGGTCGCCGCTGCCGTCGTTGATCACCAGGATCTCGCTGGGGCCGGCGATCATGTCGATGTCGACCTGGCCGAAGACCATCTTCTTGGCCGTGGCGACGTAGATGTTGCCGGGGCCGGTGATCTTGTCGACCCGCGGAATCGACTCGGTGCCGTAGGCCAGGGCGGCCACGGCCTGGGCGCCGCCGACCCGGAAAATCCTGTCGACGCCGGCCAAACGCGCCGCCGCCAGCACGTGGGGATTGACCACGCCGTCGGGAGTCGGCACCGTCATGATCACCTCGGGGACGCCGGCGACCTTGGCGGGGACGGCGTTCATCAGCACCGAGGAGGGGTAGGCGGCCTTGCCGCCGGGGACGTAGATCCCCACCCGGTCGAGGGGGCGCACCATCTGACCGAGGAGGACGTCCTCCTCGGTGGTGGAAATCCAGGTTTCCACCTTCTGCTTGGCGTGAAAGGCGGCGATGCGTTCGGCGGCCAGCTTGAGGGCGGCATGGGAGACGGCGGAAACGGCGGCGCAGGCGCGGTCGATCTCGGCCTCACTGACCTGCACGGTGCCTGAGGTCAGTTCCAGCCGGTCGAAGCGCGCGGTCAGCTCGAAGAGGGCTTGATCGCCCCGGCGCCGCACGTCGTCGATGATGGTGCGGACGGTCTCCTCCACTCCCTCGGGGAGGGTCTCGCTCCGGGCGACAATTTTGGCGAAAGCGGCCTCAAAGCCGGGATCGGAAAAACGCAGCATCTGAATCATGCGGACTCCCTGCATAACGGGTCGCGGCGCGGACCGTTCTAGTTGGAAATTCGAACCTCGTCGCCGATCACCTTCTCGAGTCCCTCGAGAATTGCGGTGATCCGCAGGTGCTTGGTCTTGAGGCTGGCGCGGTTGACGATGAGCCGGCTGGTGATCTCGGCGATCGTTTCCACCTCCACCATGCCGTTTTCCCTCAGGGTCGCGCCGGTGGAGACCAGATCGACGATCCGCTCGGAGAGGCCGACCAGGGGGGCCAGCTCGATGGATCCGTAGAGCTTGATCAGCTCGACCTGGATCCCCTTGGCGGCGAAGAAGCGCTCGGTGATATTGGGATATTTGGTGGCCACGCGGATATTGGACCAGGAAGCGGGATCGTCCTGCTGACGCAGGGCCACCGGCTCGGCCACCGCCAGGCGGCAATAGCCGAACTTGAGATCGAGGGGTTCGTAAAGATCCTTCCCCTGCTCGAGGAGGGTGTCCTTGCCGACGACGCCGATATCGGCGCAGCCGTACTCGACATAGGTCGGCACGTCGGTGGCCCGCACCGCCATGAAGCGGAATTTGCTCTCGCGGTTCTCGAAGACCAGCTTGCGGCTGCTCCCTTCCATCTCGGGGCAGGTGATGCCGATCTTGGCGAAGAGCTCCATGGAGTCCTGGAGGATGCGCCCCTTGGGGAGGGCGAAAGTGATGTAATCGCTCATGACTGTAACCCTGTCGAAGGTGAGGGACCGGCGGCTCCCCGGAGGAAAGGCCCCGTCACTGGTTTACTCCTTTTCCCGCCGGATGTCGGCACCGAGCTTCCGCAGCTTCTCCTCGATCCGCTCGTAGCCCCGGTCGAGATGATAGATGCGGGAGACCTCGGTGGTATTGTCGGCGGCGAGACCGGCAAGAATCAGCGAGGCGCTGGCCCGCAGGTCGGTCGCCATGACCGGGGCGCCGGTGAGTCCCCGAACCCCCTTGACCATGGCGGTATGCCCCTCGATGGTGATGTCCGCTCCCATGCGCTGCAGTTCGCAGACGTGCATGAAGCGATTTTCGAAGACGTTCTCGGAGATGAGACTCGTCCCGTCAGCCAGGGTCATGAGGGCCATGAACTGGGCCTGCATGTCGGTGGGGAAGCCGGGATGGGGACGGGTCTTGATGTCCACCGCCGTAAGCTTCTTCGGCCCCTTGACCCGCAGACCGCCGGGCTCGTCGAGGATCTCGACCCCCGCTTCCCGGAGCTTGCCGATCACCGCCTCGAGGTGGGCCGGGATCACCCCCTGGAGGCGCACGTCGCCGCGGGTGATGGCGGAGGCGACCATGAAGGTGCCGGCCTCGATGCGGTCGGCCATGACCGCGTGATTCATGGGAGAGAGCTCGTCGACCCCCTCGATGGTCAGGGTGTCGGTCCCGGCTCCGGAGATCCTCGCGCCCATGCCGTTGAGAGCCTCGGCGAGATCGACGATCTCCGGTTCGCAGGCGGCGTTCTCCAGGAGGGTCGTCCCCCTGGCCAGGGTCGCGGCCATCATCAGGTTTTCGGTACCGCCGACGGAGGGGAAATCGAAACAAATCTTCGCCCCGCGCAGGCGCGACGCCTTGGCCTCGACATAGCCGTGATCGAGGGTGATTTTCGCCCCCATCGCTTCTAACCCCTTGAGGTGGAGGTTAATCGGCCGGGCGCCGATGGCACAGCCGCCGGGGAGGCTGACCCGGGCATGGCCGAGACGGGCCAGGAGCGGCCCGAGGACCAGAACCGAGGCGCGCATGGTGCGTACCAGCTCGTAGGGGGCCTCGATGCTATCGATGTTCGAGGCGTCGACCAGGAAGGTGCCGTTATGGCTGACTTTTGCCCCGAGGGTGCCGAGGAGCTTTTCCACCGTGGCGATATCCCGCAGGTGCGGGACATTGGTGAGCCGATGCTCGCCGGGAGCCAGGAGGGTGGCAAAGAGAAGGGGGAGCGCCGCATTCTTTGCGCCGCTGATCTGAACTTCCCCCTTGAGTCGGCTTCCGCCGTGGATCACGATTTTTTCCAACGCAGTCACTACCGTTTCGAGAAAAAGAGGAGAAGAGGAAAGGATCGGCAAAAGAACAAGGTCTTGCCCCAGGGCGGACTCAGCGTTTTTGTCCTCCGACCACCCGGGGGATACCGGCATAGTCATTCCGGAGAAAGGTCTGGTCGAGCCCAACGGCGGCGAAGAGATCCTTGACCGGTGCGGCCTGGCCGAGGCCGACTTCCACCAGCAGCCAGCCGCCGCTCACCAGCAGGTGCGACGCCTGACCGGCGAGGTGGCGGTAGCAGTCGAGACCGTCTTCTCCGCCGGCCAGAGCCTGGCGCGGTTCGAAATCCCGCACCTCCGGCATCAGCCCCGCCAATTCGCCCTCGGCGATATAGGGGGGATTGGAGACGATCAGATCCCAGGGGCCGCCGGTCAGAGCCGCCAGGTCGTCCTGGCGCAGGGTCAGTCGCCCCTCCAGGGCGTGGCGGCGGACATTCCCTTCGGCGACGGCGAGGGCCTCAAGGGAGAGATCGACCCCTTCCACCCGGGCCGCGGGGCGCTCGCTGGCAATGGCGATGGCGATGGCGCCGCTGCCGGTTCCGACATCGAGAACGGCGCCGGAGGCGGGACAGCGTGCCAGGGCCTCCTCGACAAGAATTTCCGTGTCCGCCCGGGGAATCAGCACCGCCGGAGTCACCGTCAGCGGCAGGGACCAGAACTCGGTCGAGCCGAGAATGTACTGCAGCGGTTCCCGGCGGGCCCGGCGGGCGACCCGCCCGCGAAAGGCGGCGAGCTCGGCGGATTCGAGGGGACGATCGTAGTTGAGATAGAGGCCGACGCGGTCGAGCCCGAGGATGTCGGTCAGAAGGAGTTCCGCATCGCGACGGGCCCCCTCGACCCCCTGGGACCCGAGATACCCCGCCGTCCACTGCAGCACCTTGAGGACCGTCCAGTTCTCGCTCAAAATCACCCGTCCTGGCTGGAGAGTTCCCCGGCCTGAAAGTCGGTCACCAGCGCATCGAGGATTTCGTCGAGATCCCCCTGCATGATCGCCTCGAGGCGGTAGAGGGTCAACCCGATGCGGTGATCGGTGCAGCGCCCCTGGGGAAAATTGTAGGTACGGATTCGCTCGCTCCGGTCGCCGCTGCCGACCTGACTCTTGCGGTCGGCGGCGGTAAGGGCATTCTGGGCGGCAATCCTGGCGTCGAGGATGCGCGACTGCAGGACCTTCATCGCCTTGGCCTTGTTCTTGTGCTGCGACTTCTCGTCCTGGCAGGCGACGACGACACCGGTGGGGATGTGGGTGATGCGCACCGCCGACTCGGTCTTGTTGACATGCTGGCCGCCGGCGCCGGAGGCCCGGTAGACGTCGATGCGCAGGTCCTGGGGATCGATGGAGACATCGACGTCGTCGGCCTCGGGAAGAACGGCGACGGTGCAGGCCGAGGTGTGAATCCGCCCCTGGGCCTCGGTCGCCGGCACCCGCTGCACCCGATGGGTGCCGCTCTCGAATTTGAGCCGCGAGTAGACCCTTTGGCCGCTGATCATGGCGATGACTTCCTTGACGCCGCCGGCATCGGCCTCGGAGAGGCTCATCACCTCGACCTTCCACCCCTTGGCATCGGCAAAGCGGCAATACATGCGGAAGAGGTCGCCGGCGAAAAGGGCCGCTTCCTCGCCGCCGGTACCGGCCCGGATCTCGAGGATGATGTTCTTGTCGTCGTTGGGGTCGCTGGGGAGGAGGAGAACCTTGAGCTCCTTGGCCAGGGCGTCCTTGCGCGCCTCGAGTTCGGGGATTTCGGCCCGGGCCATCTCCTTGACCTCGGGGTCGGCATCGCGGAGCAGCTCGCGGTTCCCCTCGAGATCCTCGCTGACCCGTTTGTACTTGCCGTACGTCTCGACCACCGCGGAGAGTTCGGAGTGTTCCCGGGTCAGGCCGCGGAATTTTTCCTGGTTGGACACCACCTTCGGGTCGGAGAGAAGCCCCTCCACCTCGCGAAAGCGGTCTACAACTGCTTCAAGTCTCTTAAACATACGATTTTTCTATCATCCTCCCCGGAGGGGTCCAATGCAGGGATAAAGAAACTCAAAACTCGGAATATTCGCGGCGCACTGCGGCCATTTCGCCGCAGCTCATCGCTCCTTCGGGGCAAGCGCCCTTCAGGCAGCCGGGGCCCGCAACGGCAAAGAGCGAAGGGGCGGCGCGACGGCAACAGCGGAGCATTTCCTTGGCCATGGCGCGAATTTCCCACTGGGCCCGCCGGCAGCAGCGCAGATTGAAGAAGTGGTGCAGTTCGCGGGCGTTCATGGTCACCACCAGCTTGGTGGCGGCGGCATTGGGAAGGACGAAGCGGGCGTCCTCCGCCGGCACCCCGGCATCGATGAGCTGGCGATACACCCCGTGGATTTCCTCGAGCAGATCCCGGTAGCGCTCGGCCAGGTCGGCACGGCCGGCGATGGTCGGGGGGACGACGGCTTCAAACGGTTCCTTGTGGGAAACGTATCGCTGGCTCTGCTGGGAAAAGGAGGCCACCCGATGGCGCACCAGCTGGTGGGAACAGGCGCGGCTGATCCCTTCGATACCGAAGGTGAAGGAGGCGTGTTCCAGAACCGAATGGTGGCCGAGGGAGAGGATCTTCTCCAGCAGGGCCTGGCGCTGGACAGCATCCTGGTCGAGGAGTCGGTCGATGGAGGAGGCCGAGTAGCAGAGCCGGGCCGCGGCCGCGGCGACCTGCTCCGGGTCGGGGGTATGGGTCAAAAGCTGGACAAGCATCATCTTGGCGACGTCTCCCCGCTGCAGCAGCCGGCGTCCGGAACTGAGGCAGGAACCTGGTGCCCGCTGGCGAGGATCAAGCCGAGAAGCTCCAGGACAAAAAAAAAGAGACGGCCCCGGAGGGCCGTCTCCGGCAATTACTTGCCCTGATCGTATCTTTTGCGGAAACGCTCGATCCGGCCGGCCGTATCCATGAGCTTCTGCTTGCCGGTGTAGAAGGGGTGGCATTCGGAACAAATCTCGGTACGAATCTCGCCGCCGGGCTTGGTCGAGCCGGTCTCAAAGGTGTTGCCGCACTGGCAGTTGACGGTCACCGGCGCGTAACTGGGGTGGATTCCTTCTTTCATGATGCGTCTCCTTGCGGCCTGGCTTTGTACAGGCCATCGCTGGTTTATTGGGTCGGGATAAAGACGGACAATTACCACTTTCCGCCAGATTTTGCAAGCCCTTTCTATGAGCCGGCGGGGACTAACGATTCATCGAATCGAGAAATTCCTGATTGCTCTTGGACTCCCCGAGCTTCTCGAGCAGAAACTCCATGCTGTCGACGACGTTCATGCTCGAGAGGACCTTGCGCAGCAGCCAGATCCGCTGCAGGCTGGTGCGATCGATGAGGAGCTCCTCGCGGCGGGTCCCCGATTTGTTGATGTCGATGGCGGGGAAGGTCCGCTTCTCGACGAGGCGCCGGTCGAGATGGAGCTCCATGTTGCCGGTCCCCTTGAATTCCTCGAAGATGACTTCGTCCATCTTGCTGCCGGTATCGATGAGGGCGGTGGCAATGATGGTCAGGCTCCCCCCCTCCTCGATGTTGCGGGCCGCGCCGAAGAAGCGCTTGGGCTTGTGGAGGGCATTGGAGTCGACGCCGCCGGAGAGGATCTTCCCCGAAGGGGGGACGACGGTGTTGTAGGCCCGGGCCAGGCGGGTGATGGAATCGAGCAGGATGACAACGTCGCGCTTGTGCTCCACCAGACGCTTGGCCTTCTCAATGACCATCTCGGCCACCTGGACGTGGCGGGTGGCCGGCTCGTCGAAGGTCGAGGAGATGACCTCCCCGTTCACCGAGCGGAGCATGTCGGTGACCTCCTCGGGGCGCTCGTCGATGAGGAGGACGATGAGATAGACTTCCGGATGGTTGGCGGTGATGGAATTGGCGATGTTCTGCAGCAGCATCGTCTTGCCGGTCCGGGGCGGGGCGACGATCAGGCCGCGCTGTCCCTTGCCGATGGGGGAGGCCAGATCCATGACCCGCATCGGCAGGTTGTCCGAGGTCGTCTCGAGAATGACCCGTTCCTCGGGGTAGAGGGGGGTGAGGTTGTCGAAGAGGGTCTTGTCCTTGGCGACGGCGGGATTTTCGAAGTTGACCTCGGAGACCTTGAGGAGGGCGAAGTAGCGCTCTCCCTCTTTGGGGGGACGGATCTGACCGGAGACCGTGTCGCCGGTGCGCAGATTGAACCGGCGGATCTGGGAGGGGGAAACGTAGATATCGTCCGGCCCCGGAAGATAGTTGGCATCGGGAGCCCGAAGGAAACCGAAGCCGTCGGGGAGGATTTCCAGTACCCCCTCGCCGAAAATAGCCCCGTTTTTCTCGGCGGTCGCATTGAGTATGGCGAAGATCAGGTCCTGCTTGCGCATTCCCGGAGCCCCCTCCACCTTCAATTCCTTGGCAAGAGCCGCAAGTTCGGTGGCTTTTTTCTCTTTCAGTTCCTTCAGGTTCATGTGTTCTCCTAGGTCGAGCGCGGCAGAATGACGTTCACGGGGATACGCCGGGTCGGTCGCCATTTTGGCGGCCCCGCAAAAGACGGTCCGATTGTCAACAGGCATCTATGGGATTCAAATAGTGATGAGTGGAGGTGGGATATTTCCTCGTACGGGACCGGGCGGCCCAAAAGGACCACGCACCCGCCACAGATTCATTTCTCGGGTCTGGTTGCAGACGTCCGGAAACCTGAAAAAGAGAGCTGCGGGATGACAATGAAAGGACAGGCACGGAAATCAGGGGGGAAGACCGGGGACGATGGAATTTTTTTTACCCTCTTTGCCGGCGGTTGTCAATCCATTAATTTGCTGCCGCCAGCAAAAAAGTAGCCGGTGCGGGCCCTCGGGGCATCTGGACCCTGCCGTCCCGAGCGCCCGCACCGTCAATTCCCCTTCGTCACCGGGCCGCGCCGTCGCCGTTGCCGAGGCGGCTGAGAAGCCCCGGCTTCAGGACCTGGGTGAAATGCTCGAAAAGCTCCTTGTAGCGGCGAGGGAGGTCCTCTTCGCGAAAGAGCCCCCGCTCGCGTTCCGAGAGGGTCCGGCCGAGACCGGCCAGGGAGATCGGCCGCACCTGGACGTTTTCGGTCCGGTTGAAGAAGGCCCCGTCGAAGTCGGGATACTGCAGGTTGAGAAATTTGCCGCCGCCGTTCACCGGGTATTCCCAGGCCACGACCCCCGTGGGGAGGAGAACGGCCGCGTAGACGAGGATGTCGTTGTACACGGTTTCCAGATAACTCATGCTCGATGAATCGCGGTCCCAGCGCTTTTCCGGGCGTTCGACGCCGTTCATGATCACGACAAGGATGCCGTCGACCCTCTCTCGGGCGGCAATCTCTGAGACGCCCGCGGGGTTAAAACGATAGCGGCGGACAATGTCGGCCCCGTTCCCCCGCAGGGAGGAACCCGAGACCAGAAGGGGGAAGAGGGCGGCAGGATCCCCGGCAATGGCGCGGACATCGAAGTACGCCTTTTCCTCCCGCAGCATCGCCACCAGGGGGATCTCCTTCCCGGCATTTTCTTTCCGCAGCAGGTCGACAATCCCCTGCCGCTCGGGATGAATGATCGTCGAATTTTCGTCCACCAAAAGCGGCAGCACCCCGAGGGTCCGAACCGTCTGGCGGAATTCTTCCTTGGGAATTTTGTAATAACTCTGTCCGCAACCGGCAAGCAGCAGCAGGGCAAGGGCCACACACAACCGACGACTCATCATTTTGACTCCTTGGTCTGTAATAAGGGAAGTATCATACCACACAATTTTCCGAACCGCGCCCACACCCCTCTCCTTTGCCGGCCGCATCTTGACATCTCCGTTCCCGAAGGTATTAATAATCGAGCGTTCATGTCATGTTTCCATGCCCAGGAGGACTGCCATGCCACCCCTTCCCCCCCGCCGCTTCATCCTTGCCCTGCTGCTGATTGCCATGGCCGCAGGACCCGCCGCCGCTGCGGGCCTCCAGCCCCTCGGCATCGAGGATGCCGCCCTCCTCAGACAGGACGATGGCGAGTTCCGCGCCGGCCTTGCCTACAGCTCGGGCCTCCATCTGCCGTTCCAGGGCGTCGACCGCACCCGCCGGGTCTGGGAAGCGCCGACGCTGCGCCTCGCCGTCGGCCTCGGAAGCCGCGTCGAAGGCCAGCTCCTTTACAATTGGATGCGCGTCCAGGAGACGGGGCAGGACACCACCTGGGGGAGCGGCGACCTTTTGGTCGCCTTCAAAATCCGCCTCCTTCCCCCTAACGACAGCGGGTCGGCCATGGCTCTGCGTTTTGCCACCAAGTTCCCCAATGCCGACGAGAAGAAGGATTTCGGCACCGACGAGGCCGACATTTTCACCGAACTCCTCCTCAGCAAGGACCTCGGTCCGATGGCGCTTCACCTCAACCTCGGACTGGCCATTCTCGGGGACCCCGGCGAAACAACGGACGGCCAGGACGATCTCCTCAAGTATGCCTTCGGCCTGCGCATCCCCATGGGTGACAGCCAAGGGGCCTTTTTGCTCTCCGCCGAAGGACTGGACCTGGGAGAGCGGACCAACAAGCGGGGCGCTCTGCTGGCGGGAATCCAGATACCGGCGGGAAAGTGGCTCTGGGACATCGGCGGTAGCCTCGGCTATGCAAGAAACAGCGAGGAATGGAGCGTCCGCAGCGGCCTGACCCTCCCCTTCACCCTTCCCGACGGCTCCTGAGGGGGGGGGCGTTTTTCAGTCCCCGGACAAAAAACGGTCGGCTGAGGGAATCAGCGCCGCATCAAAGTGGCCGAC
This sequence comes from Desulfuromonas soudanensis, assembly GCF_001278055.1. NCBI lineage: Bacteria > Pseudomonadati > Thermodesulfobacteriota > Desulfuromonadia > Desulfuromonadales > Desulfuromonadaceae > Desulfuromonas > Desulfuromonas soudanensis. The sequence goes on from NZ_CP010802.1 coordinate 3,519,609, forward strand.
CCCCCAGGCGAGAACCTCCGCGGCGCAGCCCGACCGAAGCTCCGGCGGCACCGGTTGCCCGAGAAAACGCAGAACCCTCCAAAGAATTTCTCCCCCCTCGGCGGCCAGCGGCAGGGGGCCATGACGCTTGCTTATTTTTTCTCCGTTTTCGGCCAGGGCCAGGGGGAGGTGAAGATAGCGGGGAAGGGGGAGGCCCAATGCGGCCTGGAGAAAGATCTGCCGCGGCGTCGACGAGAGCAGATCCGCCCCCCGAACGATCTGGGTGACCCCGGCGGCGCCGTCATCCACCACCACGGCCAGCTGGTAGGCAAAGAGACCGTCGGCCCGCCGGAGCACGAAGTCGCCGACGACGCTGGCCAGGCACTGCTCGACGGGGCCGAAGACCCCGTCGGTAAAGCAGAGGGGGCCGGCCGGAACCCGGATGCGCTGCGCCCGCGCCTGACTCCCTCCCTCCAACCCCTGACGGCAGGTGCCCGGATAGACGGGGCCCTCTTCCCCGACGTGAGGGGCGCTGGCGAGAATCTCCTTGCGGGAGCAGGCGCAATCGAAGACCAGCCCGGCGCTGCGCAGCCGATCCAGGGCCTCCTCATAGGCCGCCGTGCGGCGGCTCTGCCAGACGACCTCTCCGTCCCACTCAAAACCCAGCACTTCCAGAGTGTGGAGGATCTCCTCCGCCGCCCCCGCCACGACCCGCGGCCTGTCGAGATCCTCCATCCGCACCAGCCAGCGCCCCCCCTGGCTTCGGGCGAGGCAATAGCTGCCGACCGCCGTCACCAGCGAACCGATGTGCAGGGGACCTGAGGGACTCGGCGCAAAGCGGCCGACGACGACGGGCGCAGTTCCCGGAGACGACATGAACGGGGAATTCCTTTACCTGAAGATTCCCCTGATGATGCCCCCCCGCCCCGCCCCTGTCAAGGACGTCGCGAGGGGAAGGGGCGGGCGGGGGACCTTTGCCGTTGACAAACGGCCCCTCTCCGGGTAAGGATAACCGTACCGGTTATCTATAGGAGGTCTCCTTGTTCATCACCCGCGCCACCGAATACGCCATCCGCGCCCTGCTCTTCATGGCCAAACAGCCCCGGGGCCAAATCGTCCTCAAAAAGGACATCTGCGCCACCCAGGACATCACCCCCGCCTTCCTCACCAAGATCCTGCAGCCCCTGATCAAGGACGGGATCGTCGGCTCCCAGCGGGGAGTCGGCGGCGGTTTTTATCTCCTCAAGACTCCCGAGGACGTCACCCTCCTCGACGTGGTACGGGCCGAGGAAGGTCCGCTGCATCTCAATCAGTGCCTGGTCAGGTCCGGGGCCTGCGCCAAGGACCTCTTCTGCCCGGTCCATGGCGCATGGAAAGAAGTCCGGGACGAAATGACCGCCACCCTCTCCCGCTACACCTTTGCCCGCCTCGCTCTCCAGGAGGAACACAACCTGCAGACGCTCTGCGAAAAAGTCTCCTGACGGTCCTCCGCCGGGGTTGAGTAAAAAAAAGCGAAGAGCCGTTCCCGATTCGGGGAACGGCTCTTCGCTTTTTTACGGCAAAAAAACCTGGAGAGCCTTCGTTCCGTGCAGTCCGGAATCAAAGCCCACCGGCCTACTGCACCGAATCTTCCGGATAGGCGTGGATGTTGTGAATCGCGCGGTCAGGACCGGCAAATTCCTCTTCGTCGCTGAGCCTGAAACCGATGGTCCTGGAGATCAGGCCGTAGACGAGGACGCCGGTCAGGAGGGCGTAGACGACCGCCGCCAGGCTGCCGCAGAGCTGACTGAAAAAGCTCACCCCGCCGAGCCCCCCGAAGAGGGGGAGGCCGAAGATGCCGACAGCGATCCCCCCCCAGGTCCCGATCATGCCGTGCAGGGGCCAGACGCCGAGAACGTCGTCGATCTTCAATTTTTCCTGCTCCCAGGCAAACCCGTAGACGAAGATGAGCGAACCGATCCCCCCCATGAAAAAGGCCGCCACCGGATGAACCAGGTCGCTGCCGGCGCAGATGGCGATGAGCCCGGCGAGGGCGCCGTTGTGGACGAAGCCGGGGTCGTTGCGCCCCGCCACCAGGGCGAAGAGGACGCCGCCGACCATCGCCATGAGGGAATTGATGGCCACCAGGCCGGAAATCCCCTCGAGACGCTGGGAACTCATGACGTTGAAGCCGAACCAGCCGACCGCCAGAATCCAGGAGCCGAGGGAGAGGAAGGGGATATTGCTGACGGGGATGGCGTGCGAACGCCCGCGCACGAAGCGCCCCATGCGCGGACCAAGGATGAGAACCGCCGGCAGCGCCAGCCACCCCCCCATGGAATGGACCACCACGCTTCCAGCGAAATCGTGAAAGGGGGCGCCGAAGTTTTTGACGAAAAAGGCCTGGAGCCCGGCGCTGTTGCGCCCCCAGATCAGGGACTCGAAGAGGGGGTAGGTCAGGCCGACGAAGATCCCTCCGGCCAGCACCTGGGGCCAGAAACGGGCGCGTTCGGCGATCCCTCCGGAGATGATCGCCGGAATGCAGGCGGCAAAGCAGAGGAGAAAAAAGAAGCGCACCAGCTCGAACCCCTGATTGTCACCGAGGAGCTCGACGGCCGGATGGAAGAAGTGGATGCCGTAGGCGATGGGGTAGCCGATGGCGAAATAGACGACCGTCGACACCGACCAGTCGGAAAGGATTTTCACAAAGGCATTGACCTGGCTCTTTTTGCGAACCGTGCCGACCTCAAGAAAGGCAAAACCGGCGTGCATGGCAAAGACCATGACCGCGCCCAGCATCAAAAAAAGTACGTCGCCGCTATGCCCCAGGGATGTGATTGCCGACTCCATCGTCTTTTGACCTCCTCGTCTATGATCCCGATGGCGCCTTTGCCGGGGAATCAGGGTTAAGGGAGAATTCAATACCCGTGCCAGCCGACGATCCCCTTAATTCCCGAACCTTACGAAGAGCCTATTTCCCCCCGTCCCTCCGATCTGCATACTTTCCAGGCACATCTGCCCAAAAATAAGACACTCTCGGCCGGCGCCGTCGAGCCGCCAACCCAAGAAATACAGGCCAGAGAATACTACACCAATATACTAAACAATTGGTCTCTTTTTTGCTTTTTTATTCTTGACTACCAAGCTAGCAATATTGTAGTCTGACTTCAACAGCAGCCAACTTGGTAAAACGGCAGCCGTCCACACTGCGGCCAACGAGCCAGACGAGAAATACCCTATGAACCTGGATCCAGCCAAAATCGCCATCCTCCGAGCACAGCCGGTCGCTTCCCCGGTCCCCGGAGAACTGCGCCGCCAGGACCAGGTCTTCTTCGTCGCCGCAGACCTGCCGATCCTGCCGACCCTGGAAACCATCTTCGATAGCACCTGCCAGAAACCCGCCGATCTCTTCTGCCTCGCCTTCGACAACGAGGCAGCATTTTTCCGGGCAGAAGAACTCCTGCGCCAGATCAAGAAAAATTTCCGTGGCTTCGTACTCGGCCGTTTCAAAATGCCCCCCTCCGGCGTCCTGATCGAACGCGCCTACGCCGCCGGCCTCGACCTGCTGGAGATCCCTCTTCAAGGCGGAATCAGCAAGGAGCGTCTTGAGGCCCTCGACTATGCCTGCACGGTCTTCCCCCTCTGGTCGGTGATCGGGACCCTTCCGGCGGCATCCCGCTTCGGGGAAGACGTCGAGACCCTGGCCGAGCGCGGCATCGTGCCCCTTCTCTCCCTCGACGGTCTTTCCGGGAGTTCGGCCGAAAACACCCTCATCCCCGTTTTCAAACACCTGGTGCGCACCTGGCGCCAGCGCAAGGTGGCACTCAAGCCCCTGCACCCTCTCCTCTCCGTGGCCACCCCGCTGGTGGAGCCGGTCCGACGCAGGGGAATCGTCGGCCTGCTGGACAAAGTCGACGACGCGCGCCTTCACGCGGCATCGGATCTGCGCCGCCTGCTGCGGGTCAGGGAAGTGGAAGCATCCTTCGAATCAGCGGGGCTCTGATGGACCAGATCATTTTCGACAAACCGCTCAAAATCGATCGTCGGCCGCTGTGGCGTATCCTCGCCGACCGGACGCTGCGCTACCAGGTGATCGCAGCCCTCTTCATCGTCGGGGCCGTCCTCTTCTGTCTCTCTCCGCCGTCGGGTCTCTCCCACCAGGGCTACCACGCCCTCATCGTCTTCGGCGCCTGCGTCATCCTCTGGGTCTCGGGGCTCCTCCCCCTGGCGGTGACCTCATTGCTGGCGATGGCGGTCATCCCCCTGCTGGGGATCTTGGAAACCAAGAAGACCTACGCCCTCTTCGGCAACGAGGCGATCTTTTTCATCCTCAGCGCCTTTATCCTGGCGGCGGCCATGACCGGGAGCGGTCTCTCTACGCGCCTGGCGCGGACGATGCTGGTCCGTTTCGGCCGTACCCCGAGGAGCCTTGTCCTGACGGTTTTTCTTCTTTCGACCGTCCTCTCCTTCGCCATGAGCGAACACGCCGTGGCGGCCATGATGTTCGCTGTGGTCCTGGAGATCGTGCGCAGTCTCGATCTCAAAAAAGGCCAGAGCAACTACGGCAAGTTCCTCTTCATGTCTATCGGCTGGGGGTGCGTGATCGGCGGCATTGCCACCTTCCTCGGCGGGGCGCGGGCGCCGTTGGCGGTGGGGATGCTGCGGGAGGCGACCGGCCTCGACTTCACCTTCTTCGAATGGACCGTCGCCGCCCTCCCCGTGGTGCTGCCGCTGCTGGTGATCGGCTTTTTCCTCCTGGGAAGGTTTTTCCCCCGGGATATCGACAGCATCGCCCCGGGGATCACCTTTCTCAACAGGCAGCGCCTCGAAATGGGGCGCATGAGCTACAACGAGAAGATCGTCGCCGTCATCATGCTTCTGACCCTCTTCGGCTGGGTCTTTCTCGGCAAACGCTACGGCCTGGCCAACATCGCCATTCTCGCCGTGGCGGCACTCTTCGTCTTCAAGGTCGTCACCTGGCAGGCCATCGAGGAGTACGTCAACTGGGGGGTGATCCTGATGTACGGCGGCGCCATCACCCTGGCCTCGGCGCTGGAGAAGAGCGGCGCAGCCCGCTGGCTTGCCGAGGAAGGACTCGCCGGCTGGCTCCACTCCCCCTTCATGGTGGTGGCGATTTTTTCCCTTCTCTCGCTCCTTCTCACCGAATGCATCAGCAACGCCGCGGTGATCGCCATCCTCATGCCCATCGGCATGAGCCTGCAGCAGAGCATGGGGATCGACCCGCGCGTCATGACCCTGACCATTGCCCTGCCGGCCGGCCTCGCCTTCTGTCTCCCCATGGGCACTCCGGCCAACGCCATCGTCTTCTCGTCGGGGTATCTAAAAACTCGGGAGATGATCGTCCCGGGGATGATCGTCATGGCCATCGCCTGGCTCCTCTTTCTCGGCTCGGCCTGGCTTGTCTGGCCCCTGATCGGACTGCACATCTGACCAAAAAAGGACCCGCACCCATGAACAAACCGACTCCAAGAAATCTTCCGCAACTCCCCGGCGGCGCCGGTGCCGAAGAGATCCTCCGCGCCGGCCTCGAGGCCGCGGGCGGACCCGTCGCCCTCGCCTCCTCCTTCGGCATCGAGGATGTGGTCGTCATCGACCTGATCCGGGAGCTGCAGCTGCCGGTGTCCATCTTCGCCCTCGACACCGGCCGCCTCCCCGAGGAGACCTACCAGACCGCCGAGGCGGTGGCACAGCGCTACGGAGTGCGGATCGACTGGTACTTTCCCGAGCGCTCCGCCGTGGAAGAGCTGGAGAGGGACAAGGGACTCTTCTCCTTCCGCAACAGCCTCGAAGACCGCCATCAGTGCTGCGCCATCCGCAAGGTCGAGCCGCTGCAACGGGCCCTGGCCGGACTCTCCGGGTGGGTCACCGGGATGCGCGCCGAACAGAGCGTGACCCGCAGCGTCCTGGCGCCCCTGGAGATCGACTTCCCCCACGGGGGGATCGTCAAGATCAACCCCCTGGCCGCCTGGAGCGAAGCCGAGGTCTGGGCCTACGCCGAGAAGAAAAGACTGCCGGTCAACCCCCTGCATAAACAGGGGTATCCGTCCATCGGCTGCGCCCCCTGCACCCGCGCCGTCCAGCCGGGGGAATCGACCCGGGCCGGGCGCTGGTGGTGGGAAGACCCGGAGCACAGGGAGTGCGGGCTGCACCGCAAATAATAGGAACAGAGCCCAGAGACGATAGAGTTCACCAGGAAGGATCGAACCCATGAAGACAAAAATGACTCACCTGCGCCAGCTCGAGGCGGAAAGCATCCACATCATGCGCGAGGTGGCCGCCGAGTTCGAAAACCCGGTGATGCTCTACTCCATCGGCAAGGACTCCGCCGTCATGCTCCACCTGGCGCGCAAGGCCTTCTATCCGTCGCCCCCTCCTTTTCCCCTGCTGCACGTGGACACCACCTGGAAATTCCGGGAGATGATCGCGTTTCGCGACCGCATGGCGGCCGAGTGCGGCTTCGACCTCCTCATCCACACCAACCGGGAGGGGGTCGACAGCGGCATCACCCCCTTCAGCCACGGTTCGTCCGTCTACACCGACATCATGAAGACCGAGGGGCTCAAGCAGGCCCTCGACAAGTACAAGTTCGACGCCGCCTTCGGCGGGGCGCGGCGCGACGAGGAGAAATCCCGGGCCAAGGAGCGGATCTTCTCCTTCCGCAGCACCAGTCACCGCTGGGATCCCAAGTACCAGCGCCCCGAGCTGTGGAACATCTACAACGCCCGCGTCCGCCCCGGGGAGAGCATCCGCACCTTTCCCCTTTCCAACTGGACCGAGCTCGACATCTGGCAGTACATCTATCTCGAAAAAATCCCCATCGTCCCCCTCTACTTCGCGGCGGTGCGGCCGGTGGTGGAACGGGACGGGATGCTGATCATGGTCGACGACCAGCGGCTCGAGCTGCGCCCCGGCGAGGAGGTGCAGATGAAATCGGTGCGCTTCCGCACCCTCGGGTGCTACCCCCTCACCGCCGCCGTCGAGTCGACGGCCGCCACCTTGCCGGAGATTATCCAGGAGATGCTCCTCACCCGCACCTCCGAGCGTCAGGGGCGCCTCATCGACCACGACCAGGCCGGGTCCATGGAGAAGAAAAAGCAGGAGGGATATTTCTAATGGCTCACCAATCCGAACTGATCGCCGAAGACATCCTCGCCTATCTGAAGAGCCAGGAAGAGAAAACAATGCTGCGCTTCATCACCTGCGGCAGCGTCGACGACGGCAAAAGCACCCTGATCGGCCGCCTCCTCTGGGATTCGAAGATGGTCTTCGAGGACCAGCTCGCCGCCCTTGCCGCCGACAGCAAGAGGGTCGGAACTCAAGGGGAGAAGATCGATTACGCCCTCCTCCTCGACGGCCTGCAGGCCGAGCGGGAGCAGGGAATCACCATCGACGTCGCCTACCGCTTCTTCTCCACCGACAGGCGCAAGTTCATCGTCGCCGACACCCCGGGGCACGAGCAGTACACCCGCAACATGGTCACCGGGGCGTCGACCGCCCAGGTGGCGGTCATCCTCATCGACGCCCGCAAGGGGGTCCTCACCCAGAGCCGCCGCCACAGTTATCTCGTCTCGCTGGTCGGCATCCGTCAGGTGGTCCTGGCGATCAACAAGATGGACCTCGTCGACTACAGTCAGGAGCGATTCGAAGAGATCCGCCGGGAGTACGAACACTTCGCCGCAAGCCTCGGTTTCGACGCCATCGCCGCCATCCCGATCTCGGCCCTCGAGGGGGACAACGTCCTGACCCGCAGCGATCGCACCCCCTGGTACGCCGGACCGACGCTCATGGAGCACCTCGATACCGTGCCGATCGCCGATGCCGACGCCGGCAAGCCGTTTCGCCTGCGGGTGCAGTGGGTCAACCGCCCGAATCTCGACTTCCGCGGTTTCTGCGGCACCATCGCCTCGGGATCGATTTCCGCCGGCGAGACGGTGATCGTTTCCGCCTCGGGACAGACCTCGCGCGTAGCACGGATCGTCACCATGGACGGCGACCTCGAAAAGGCCGGAGCCGGTCAGGCGGTGACCCTGACCCTGGCCGACGAAATCGACATCAGTCGCGGCGACCTCCTCGCCACCCCCGACGCCCGCCCCTGTCAGAGCGACCGGTTCGAGGCGAAGGTGGTCTGGATGCACGAGGAACCCCTGCACCTCGGACGCAGCTACCTGATCAAGGCCGGCGCCACCACCGCCCCGGTAACGGTCAGCGCCCTGCGCTTCAAGGTCAACGTCAACACCCTGGAGGAGGAACCCGGCGAGACCCTCTCCCTCAACGAGGTGGGCGCCTGCACCCTCACCGCCGGCAGGACGATCCCCTTCGACCCTTACGGCGAAAACCGCGGCACCGGCAATTTCATCCTCATCGACCGGCTGAGCAACGCCACCGTCGGCGCCGGGATGATCGAGGCGCCGCTCCAGAAGGCGGTTACCCTTGCCTGGCCGACCCTCACCGTGGACAAGGACGCCCGCTCCGGGCTCAAGGGGCAGACGCCGAAGGTTCTCTGGTTTGCCGGCCGCCCTTCGGCCGGGAAGTCGACCGTCGCCGCCCTGGTGGAGAAGAGGCTCCTTTCCCTCGGCAAGCACACCTACCTCCTCGACGGCGACACCCTGCGCCAGGGCCTCAACGCCGATCTCGGCGCCTCGGGGTCCGAGGAGGAGGAAATCCGCCGCCGCATCGTCGAAGTGGCGCGGATTCTCGCCGATGCCGGGCTCATCGTCCTGGCATCCGATTCCGGCCGTGGCTCGCAAATCGCCCGGGAACGCTTCGCTCCGGGGGAGTTCAGCGAAATTTTCATCGACACCGCCGCCGACGTTTGTGCCTCCCGCTCCGGGGGGGTCAATTTGCCCTACAAGCCTCCGGAGGCCCCGGACTTCACCGTCGACGGCGCCGACGCCCCCGAGGAGATCGCCCTGACCCTCGTGCGCCTGATCTTCGGAGAGCCGCCAAGCTGCATCATCTGATTTCGGGAGAAGGGGACGAAGGTCCCCTCCCGCCAGCAAAAGGAGATCGTCATGAGCAGAATTTTTCAGGACAACAGCCTCTCCATCGGCGGCACGCCGCTGGTTCGCCTCCACCGCATGGTCCCCGCCGGGGGAGCCACGGTCCTTGCCAAGATCGAGGGGCGCAATCCCGCCTACTCGGTCAAGTGCCGCATCGGCGCGGCGATGGTCTGGGACGCCGAGGAGAGGGGCCTCCTGAAGCCCGGCATGGAGATCGTCGAACCGACAAGCGGCAACACCGGGATCGCCCTGGCCTTCGTCGCCGCAGCCCGCGGCATCCCCATCACCCTGACGATGCCGGAAACCATGAGCCTCGAGCGCCGCAAGGTCCTCAAGGCCTTCGGCGCCAACCTGGTCTTGACCCCCGGCAACCGCGGCATGACCGGGGCGATTGTCGAAGCCGAGACGATGGCCGCCTCCGACCCGCAGCGCTATCTCCTCATGCACCAGTTCAAAAATCCCGCCAACCCGGCGATCCACGAGAGGACCACCGGCCCGGAGATCTGGGATGACACCGGCGGCGCCGTCGATCTCCTCGTCTCCGGGGTCGGCACCGGCGGCACCATCACCGGCGTCTCCCGCTACCTGAAAAAGACCCGGGGGAAACAGATTCTTTCGGTGGCGGTGGAACCGTCCGATTCGCCGGTCATCAGCCAGAAGCTCGCCGGGGCCGAACTGACCCCCGGTCCCCACAAGATTCAGGGGATCGGCGCCGGGTTTATCCCCGACACCCTCGACCTCTCCCTGATCGACCGGGTCGAGCAGGTCGGCAACGACGAGGCGATCGAGTTCGCCCGGCGCCTGGCCAAAGAGGAGGGGATCATCGCCGGCATCTCCAGCGGCGCCGCCGTCGCCGCGGCGCTGCGACTGGCGGTCCTCCCCGAATTCAAGGGAAAGACCATCGTCGTCATCCTCCCCGACTCCGGCGAGCGCTACCTGAGCAGTGTCCTCTACGAGGGGCTGTTGTAATCGGTCGGGCGGCTACCCCATCGGACCGTGGGAATTACTATTGACAAGAGTCCAAAGATTCCCTACATTATTGATCAACATACAGACAGCATCGTTTTTATCCAGAGTGGCGGAGGGACAGGCCCTGCGAAGCCACAGCAACCGGTCCGCCTCCTGCGGATGCCAGGTGCTAAATCCTACCCGCCGACGCCCCCCAGGGGAGCGGCGGGAAAGATGGGAACGGCGCTTCGACGGACAGCGACGATTCCGCATGCCTCGAAGCCCCTTCTCATTCCCGTGAGAAGGGGCTTTTTTATGGCCCCGAGAGCCCGACAGAGGGGGATCACCGATGAAACAAAAGGACAGACTGACCCTGGAAAGCAAACTGGTGCAGCTCGGCGTCGGCTGCGACGAGCGGACCGGCGCCATCAGCGTGCCGATCTACCCGAGCGCCACCTACCGTCACCCGGCCGTCGGCGAGAGCACCGGCTACGACTACACCCGCTCCGGCAACCCGACGCGGCAGATCCTCGAGGAAGGGCTGGCCGAGCTCGAAGGGGGGAGCCGCGCCCTGGCCTTCTCTTCGGGGATGGCGGCTCTGACGACGCTCTTTCTCCACTTCTCCAGCGGCGACCACCTCGTCGTCTCCCAGGACCTCTACGGCGGCACCTACAGGGTTCTCGAACAGGTCTTTGCCAAGCTCGGCCTTTGCGCCGCCTATGTGGACACCAGCGACACCGCCGCGGTGGAAGCGGCCTTCACGCCGGCAACGAAGGCGCTGCTCGTGGAGACCCCCGGCAATCCCCTCCTCGGCGTCGCCGACATCGCCGCCCTCTCGGAGCTCTGCCGGCAACGGGGCCTGCTCCTCATCGTCGACAACACGTTTCTCACCCCGATCCTGCAGCGCCCCCTCGCCCTGGGAGCCGACGTAGTGATTCACTCGGGAACCAAATACCTGAGCGGCCACAACGACCTCTGCTCCGGTGTGCTCATCGCCCGGGAGCCCGAGCTCGGCGAGCGCCTCTACTTCCTGCAGAACTCCACCGGCGCCGTCCTCTCCCCCCAGGACTGCTGGCTGCTCATCCGCAGCCTCAAGACCCTGGCGCTGCGCATGGAGCGCCATTGTCGGAACGCCCTGCAGGTCGCCTCCTGGCTGCAGGCGCACCCCCGGGTCGCCGCCGTCTACTACCCGGGGCTGCCGGAGCACCCGGGGCACCTCCTTTCCCGGCGGCAGGCCCAGGGCTTCGGCGGCATGCTCTCCTTCCGCGTCGAGTCCCCGGACCTGGCGCGCCAGGTCCTGAAACGGCTGCAGCTCATCTCCTTTGCCGAGAGCCTCGGCGGCGTCGAGTCGCTGATGACCCTGCCGGCGGTGCAGACCCACGGCGACATCCCCGAGGCGGAACGCCTGCGCCTCGGAATCTGCGAGAGCCTGCTGCGCCTATCGGTGGGAATCGAATCGTCCGAAGACATCCTCGCCGATCTCGAACAGGCCCTCGCCTGATTCCGCACCCTTCTCCGCCCGGGTCTCCGGGCGGGGAGGGGAACGGTGCCGCGCCCTCACTGAATCCCCCTTCCGAGTCGGTTTCTTGACGCTCCCCCCTCCCCTCCCCCGGCAGGCACTTTTCTTCCAACAGCCCGGGATACCGACACTTTAATCAACGCACCCGCTCCAGCATTAAAATTGCACGAAACTTGCAGGCCCGAGTCTTGTCCGGGAGATCTGATTCATCCAATAATTCAAACATTTGCACGTTATATTCCCCAAGGAGGCCCCCCCTTGAAAACAACGTCCCTGATCATCGCCATCGTCGCCCTGACGGTCGCCGCCTGCAGCTCGCTGCGGACCGACCACCCCATCGCCCCTGTGGCCGACTACGAGAGGCTCCTCGTCGGCAATCTCGAGGCCGGCTACATCGGCAACGACAACTGCATGGCCAAGTGCCATAGCCACGACCGGATCCGCAGGGATTTCAGTCTTTCGGTCCACGGCGAGCAGCTCAGCTCGGAAACCGGTCTCCCCCTGGTCAACTGCGAGTCGTGCCACGGCGCCGGCAGCCTGGCGGTCGAACACGCCGCCGAGCAGAAGAGCTGCGACGCGAGCACCTTCCTGCAACTCAAGGAATTCCCGGCTCAGGTCCAGTCGCTGATCTGCCTCAAGTGCCATTCGGCCTCCTCGACCCCCAACCTCCAGTTCTGGAACGCCAGCACCCACGCCGGCAGCGACGTCAGCTGCTTCGACTGCCACCAGCTGCACAAGGGCCCGCAGCAGAAGGTCGACCGCAAGGACATGGACGAACTCTGCTACGCCTGCCACCAGGACATCCGCTCCGAATTCGCCCAGTTCTCCCATCACCCGGTCCCCGAGGGGAAAATGGTCTGCACCGACTGCCACAACCCCCACGGCAGCGCCAGCGACCATCTCCTCAAGGGGACAACAGTCAAGGAAACCTGCACCCGCTGCCACATGGAATACCAGGGCCCCTACGTCTACGAGCACGCCGACGTCACCGAGGACTGCACCAACTGCCACCGTTCGCATGGCTCACCCAACGATCCGCTGCTGATCACGGCCCAGCCCTTTCTCTGTCTGCAGTGCCATGCCGGCCACCAGAGCAATGTCGTCCCGGCAACCACCGATCCCCAGGGGAACGGTTCTTTCAAGGGGGCCTTCTACACCCGCTGTACCGACTGCCACTCACAGATTCACGGCACCGATGTGCCGTCCAGCAAGGGACGGGGCACCTTCCTGGCCCGGTAAGGGGTTGGACCCTTTTCCCCTTGAATGACATTTCTATCAGGAGACTGCCGTGAAAATGGACCGTTTATTCAAACAACTCTGCCTGCCGACCCTCTTGATCACGACCCTTTGTTCCGCCTTGGCCTTTGCCGACAGCGGCCCTGGTTCGCTCGACGAAGGGTATATCGAACAGAACTTCACCATCGGCTACCGCCTCGTTGACACTCGGGACAATCCCAACCGGGCGGCCGAATATGAAACCAACAACTCCAGCGTCACCCTTGGCGCCGAGGTCGAGGCCGGCCAGGGACCCAATCACCTCTCCCTCGGCCTCGATTACCTCGACCAGGACGATTACCGAGGGGATGCCCACCTCGACTACAAGGGGCTGCTGAGGCTGACGCTCTTCACCGACGCCTTTTTCCATAATCTCGACCACGTCCCATACCTCAACCGACCGGTCGCCAGCACGCCGGGAAACCCGGCCGCCGTACCCGTCGCGACCGGTCCCAGCACCCTGATCGATTATGCCGATGCCGATCCCGGCGACCATTACGGGGTCAAACTCGAGCAGTACGGCGGCAAATTCCGGGGGAAACACCCCGGGGTCCCCGCCCACCTCAATCTCGGCTACTGGCGTCTGGAACGCAGCGGAAAACAGCAGCTGCGCTATGTGGCCGAGGGGTCTCCCTGCTCCACCTGCCACATGAGGAGCCAGACCCGCAAACTCGACCGCGTCACCGAGGAAGTCACCGCCGGGTTCGACGTCCACCTCGGCCCCGTGGACCTGGTCTATGAATTTCTCAACCGCGACTTCCGTGACCAGCAGCCGATCCCCATCGATCCCTTCGAAGGTCTCGCGGGACAACGCATCACCGGCGACTGGGAACATGACGAAGCGCCGGACTCCCGGCTGACCTCCCACACCATCCAGGCCCACACCTCCCTCTCCGGCGGAGTCGTCGGCGCCGCCAGTTTCACCATCGGCCAGAGGGAAAACCGCTCGAATTTGAGCGACGTGCGGCCGATTAAATCAGAAACGGACTTTCAAAAAACCGCCGGCGATCTGACCCTGACCCCCTTCTCCCAACTGACCATCAATCTCCGCTATCGTCTTCTGGACATGGACAACGACAACAGCGACACCCTGGTTGTCGACAGCCTCAATGTCGGACCGAACAACCCGCCCAACACCATCAACGTCCGGGAAAACGTCGATCTGACCACGGCCACCTACGAAGCCTCCCTCAGCTATCGTCCCGTACGCAGGCTGACCCTCAGGGCGGACTATAAACGCGAGGATATTCATCGCGGCAACACCGGCGCCCCCTTCCTCCCGACTCTTTTCACCGCTTTTGGCGGTGTCCATGTGATCGACCCGTACTGGGAATTGCCGGAAGACGAAGTCATCAACCGGTACAAGGTCAGCTTTTTCGCCCGTCCCCTGGACAAGGGGCGCCTGAAGGTGCGCGGCTGGTATCAGTACCGGACCAGCGACGACCCCGCCTACGGAACCTCCATCGAGGAAGGTCACCGCGGATTCGCCGCCCTCGACTGGCTCCTTTCTCCCCGCTTCGGGGTCAACACCACCGTCCGGGCCGATCGCACCGCCAAGCAGAACCAGACCGTTCTGCAATTTGACGGCAGTGCAAATCTTCAAGCCTACGAACTGGACCGCAAAAACGAAAACCAGAATTTTTCGGCCGGCCTCTGGTTTAACCCCGGCAAAGGGTCCCTGATCACCGCCAACTACGGGTATCTGCGGAGCAAGATCGTCCAGGATCTGCTGATCGGCAACGAACCGTCCCAGGCCAACATTGAAGCCGAGGATGTCGATTACCTGCAACGGGTGCAGACGGTGTCCGTCGGCATCCAATGGCAGATCGTCCAAAAACTGCTCCTGCGGACCGAAGGGCGCCACATCCGCTCCCGGGCCTACTTCGACCCGCAATTCAGCTCCACCTTTTCGACCTTTTCCAATTTCCCCCCCGGCGCCATTGCCGCCGACTCCACCGGGCTGCGCGAGCTGACCGAGCTCAACATCGAGCAAAACGGCCTGTCGGCCGGCTTCGATTGGACCCTGGTGAAGGGTTGGGATATTGCCGGAACCTACACCTACGACGCCTACGACGACCGCACCAACGGACTCTACGAAGGAAAAGTCCAAACTTATCTGGCCAACCTGTCGAGGAGCTGGTAATCTGCCTCGTGGCACGTCAACCCCTGCTCTCCCTGGACAGTGACCATGAACTATAAAATTCATTTTTTGTCCGCCTTCTTCCTGGCGCTCATGCTCCTCCCGGCCGTCCCGGCGAGTGCGGGGCCGCAGATCGTGGCTGTCATCATCCCCGGCGATCTCCCCCGCTACGGCGAGGCCCATGCCGCTTTCCTCAAGATCCTCGAAAGCGGCGGGTATGGCGAGGACAAGGTCAAGGTCTTTGTCCAGAAACCGAATGCGGACCGGATGTCGATTACCAACAGCCTGCGGCGGGCCTCCTCGGCCGGCGCCGACCTCTTCATCACCTACGGCGGCGCGGCGACAGACGGAGCGGCCCAGGAAGCGAAGAAATCCGTCGTCCTCTTCGCCGACGTCTATGACCCCGTCGGGCTGGGGATCGTCAATACCCTCAGCGCCCCCGGCGTCAACCGCAGCGGCGCCAGCAGCATGATCCCGATGGCGCCCCTTCTCGAGGCTCTGTCGGCCATCGTCCCGGGTAAGAAAATCGGCGTTCTCTACAGCGGCGACGACAAGGATTCGGTCCTGCAGGTCCAGGAGTTCCAGACTCTTGCCCAAAAGCTCGGTTTCTCCCTCCTCAAGCAGGATGTGGGAACCCCCCAGGAGGCAGCCGGTGCCGTCGGCAAACTGGCAGGGGAAGCCGATGTCCTCTTTCTCTCCAATAGCCTGATGATCGGCACCAGGACCCAGGAGCTCCTCGCCCTGGCTTCCGCCAAGAAACTTCCGGTGATTTCCCAGATCCCCGGCCTGGCCGAGCAGGGCGCGCTCATCAACCTGGAAGCCGATCCCGATGAACAGGGGAAGCTCCTGGGGGTCCACACCCTGCAGGTGCTCGGCGGGCAGAAGGCCTTCATCCTTCCCGTCCGTTCGCCGAAAAAGATGGCGCTGGTCATCAATCTCAAGACCGCCGGCGCCCTCGGGCTGAGTGTGCCGGCAAAAACTCTCGCCGCCGCCACCCGCGTCGTCCGCTGAGGTCATCATCGAAGAAAAGGGCCTGATGCCATGAACACATTGAAACTGCGCTGGAAAATTCTTCTTGCCCTTATCGGCCTCTCCGTCACCCCGATGATCGTCACGCTGGTTCTCATCTCCGGCCTGACCGACGACCTGATCCAGCGGGACATGAGCCAGCTCGCCGAGAGGACAGGTAATTTTGCCGAGCGCAGCACCGCCTCGTCGCAACGGGAGAACGCCAACTACATCGATCTTCTCTGCAGCAATACCGACGTGGTCAACGCCACCTACTACGCGACCCTGACCCAGGACGTCGACCAGCTCTCCGAACTCATCGTCCAGGCCCGCGCGCGTTACGACTTCGATCTCCTCGAGGTTCGCGGCACCGGCGGAGGGCGCCTGCTGCGCGTCGGTCGCGAGGGCCTGTCTCTCGACGAAACCGTCGGGGCGGACCAGCTCCCGGCAAGCGGCGAAGCCAGCAGTGCCATCGGCGCCTTTGCCGGCCGACTCTCGATCATCGTCACCTCCCCGATCATGCTGCAGAATCAACCCATCGGCACCATGGTCGGGGTCACCCTCCTCGATGACGGATTCGCCTCCCGCCTCAAGACCCTGAGCGGCACCGAAGTCGCCTTTTTCAACGAAAGCGGCATCGTCGCCAGCTCCCTGGCCGGCCTCAGGGACCTCGATCCGGGAAGAGCCATGGACCTGCAGACGGTGGAGGTCGACGGCAAATCCTACGCTCTCTACAGCAAACCCCTCGGCAGCGAAGGCCAGGGGGTGATTCTTGCCCTCGACCGCCAGTCCGAGCAGGAGTCCCGCGCATCGATCCGCCGGGTCCTCTTCATCCTTGCCGCTATCGTCGCCGCTCTCGCCCTGATCGTCGGGCTGACCTTCTCCCGGGGACTGATCCGGCCCCTGACGGCGGTGGTCGACAATCTCAAGGAAATCGCCGACGGCGAAGGGGATCTCACCCGCACCCTGGCCGTCACCTCCCAGGACGAGGTGGGCGATCTGGCAATCACCTTCAACCGCTTTATCCTCCGTTTGCGGGAGATGGTCCAGCGTATCCGGGCCGTGACTGCCGACGTCAACGGCGCCACGGAAAAGATCCGCACCTCCTCGGGAGAGGTGGCCAGAGGAGCCGCCAGCCAGGCCAGCGCCCTCGAAGAGTCTTTTACCGCCATCCAGGGGATCGACGCGACGGCGACGGCCGTGGCGGGAAAGATCGGCTCCCTTCTCGAGGCGGCCGAGGAAAGTTCGGCGGCAACGCTGGAGCTCGGCGCCTCGACCTCGGAAATCGCCGAGCAGATGGAGCGCCTCTTTGCCACCGTCGACGAGGTCTCCAGCAGCATCAACGAGATGTCCGTCACCAGCCAGCAGATCACCGAAAACGTCGGCATCCTCTCCTCCTCCACCGAAGTCACCGCCTCCTCGATCATCGAAATGGACTCCTCGATCAAGGAGATCGAGGAGAACGCCGAACGGACCAACCTCCTTTCGGAGGCCGCAGCCAAGGACGCCCAGCGCGGCAAGGAAGCCGTCGACCAGACCATCGAAGGGATCGAAGCGATCCGCACCATGGTCGACCGCGCCGGAACGGCGATTCAGGAACTCGGCAAGCAGTCCCACTCCATAGGCAAGATCCTCACCGTCATCGACGAAGTCGCCGACCAGACCGGGCTCCTCTCCCTCAATGCGGCGATTATTGCCGCCCAGGCCGGCGAGCACGGCAAGGGCTTCGCCGTGGTCGCCAGCGAAATCCGCAATCTCGCCGACCGTACGGCGATTTCGACGCGGGAGATCTCCACCATCATCGACAACCTCCAGAAGGGAACCCGCGACGCCGTGGCGGCGATGCAGGCGGGGAGCGAACGGGTCCACCAGGAGGCCTCCCGCAGCAAGGAGACGGTCGGCGCACTCGATCAGATTCGCACCAGTACCCTCAACGCCACTCACCAGGTCCGCAGCATCGTCCGGGCGACCCAGGAACAGGCCCGGGGGAGCAAGCAGATCACCAATTCGATCAACCAGATCGCATCGATGCTCGGCCAGATCTCCACCGCCGTCCGCCAGCAGACCGACGGTACCCGGCAGCTGGCCAAAGCCGCCGAGGCGATGAAGGAGATCGCCTCCCACGTCAAGCTCAGCACCGGCGAGCAAACCAAGGGGAGCAAGCATATCGCCGAAAACATGCAGAGGATCCAGCAGATGGTCGAGTCCATCGACAGCGCCACCGGCGAGCAGACCCGCCGCAACCGCCAGGTCATCGAGGCGGTCTCGCAGATCCGGCACATCGCCGAGGCCAACAGCGGCCGGGCCGTCGAACTCGACCAGGTGGTCGACGCCCTCTCCCTGCAGGCGGCCGAACTCACCCGGGAAATGGGCGCCTTCAAGGCCTGAGCGAACAATTCGCCAAACCCGGGTCCGACTCCGTGCAACGACCCCCTTGAGTCAGGAACGACCATGACCAGAACACTGCGCACCGCAACCCTCCTCGTGCACCAGGGGCGCGACCGCGACCCGGCCACCGGCGCCGCCGTCGTCCCCATCTATCCCGCCTCGACCTATCATCACACCGCCGGAAAACCGGGGGAGTACGACTACGCCCGCAGCGGCAACCCGAGTCGCGACCAGGTCGAAGAGGCGATCGCTCTCCTCGAGGGGGGTGTCCGGGGCTTTGCCTACCCTTCGGGGATGGCGGCCATCGGCAGCGCCCTGGCTCTGCTCAAGAGCGGCGATCACCTGATCGCCCCCGACGACCTCTACGGCGGGTCCTACCGCTATCTCTCCACGGTCCTTCCCCAACAGGGGATCGAAGCGAGTTTCGTCGACGTCACCGACCTCGAGGCCGTCGCCGCCGCCATCCGCCCCCGGACCCGGGCGATCTTTCTCGAAACCCCCTCCAACCCCCTCTTCAAGATCACCGACCTGCGGGGAATCGCCGCCCTGGCCCGGGAGAGGGGTCTGCTCACCCTTCTCGACAACACCTTCATGACGCCGCTGCTGCAGCGCCCGCTCGATCTCGGCATCGACATCGCCATCCACAGCGCCACCAAATTTCTCGGCGGCCACAGCGACCTTCTCGCCGGCCTGGCGACCACCGCCGACCCCGAAATCGCCCGGCGTCTCAAATTTTTTCACAACGCCTTCGGCGCCGTCCTCTCCCCCTTCGACTCCTTTCTCCTTTCCCGGGGGATCAAGACCCTCAAGCTGCGCCTCGAGGCCGGACAGCAGGGAGCCCAGATCCTCGCCGAGCGCCTTCAGGCGCATCCGGCGGTGGCCCGCGTCTATTATCCGGGGCTTGAGGGATTTGCCGGCCGGGATCTCCATTTTTCCCAGGCCGCCGGCGCCGGCGCCGTCCTCTCCTTCGAACTCAAGGAGCGAAAGGGGATCGTCCCGCTCCTGGAGAGGGTGCAGCTGCCGATCATCGCCCCGAGCCTCGGCGGGGTCGAAACGATCCTCACCCACTGCTGGTCCATGTCCCACGCCGCCATTCCGGCCTCGGTCAAAGAACAGCTAGGTATCCGCGAGACGCTGGTGCGGATTTCGACGGGAATCGAGGACCCCGAGGATCTCTGGGACGATCTCGAGGCCGCCCTCGCTCCGTGAAGGACGGCAGCCGTCTAATCCGATTGACTTTTTCCCGGGATTCCGTTAAGTTCGCCCCTACAATCAAATAGCGCAACGTCTTTATCAAGAGTGGTGGAGGGAAAAGGCCCTGTGAAACCACAGCAACCGATCCGCGTCCTGCGGATGCCAGGTGCTAATTCCTGCCCGAGATCCAGGGGCAAGATGAGGGCGGAGTCTGGCAGATACGTCTCCTGGTATCCAAAAGGCCCCTTCCCGTCATCTATGGGAAGGGGCCTTTTTTATTTTCACCCCGCCAGGGGCACCGATCGACTTCAGGACAGAAGCAGAAAAAACCCCCACCAGGCAAAGGGCCGGAGCATTGAACGGATCCGTCGGTATCGTCAAAACCGAATACGCCGAGTTCGACGTCGAACTGCAGCTCGAGAGCGGCCGCCTTCTCGGGCCGGTCACCCTCGCCTACGAGACCTACGGCACCCTCAATGCCGAGCGCAGCAACGCCATCCTGGTGACCCACGCCTGGACCGGCGATGCCCACGCCGCCGGGCGCTACCATGAGGATGACCGCAAGTCCGGCTGGTGGGACGACATGATCGGCCCCGGCAAGGTCCTCGACACCGAGCGTTATTTCGTTGTCTGTTCCAACGTCATCGGCTCCTGCAAGGGGTCCACCGGACCGACGAGCATCAATCCCCGCACCGACAAACCGTATAATCTCGCCTTTCCCGTCGTCATGGTCCGCGACATGGTGCGCGCCCAGAAGCTCCTCGTCGACCGCCTCGGCCTCCCTTCGCTCCTCACCGTCATCGGCGGCAGCATGGGAGCGATGCAGGCCCTCGAGTGGGGGATACTCTATCCGGAGATGGTCCGCTCCATCATCCCCATCGCCGGCACCGGGCGCACCTCGCCCATGTCCATCTCCCTCAACGCCGTGGCCCGCCAGGCGATCTTCAACGATCCGATGTGGAAGAAGGGGAACTACCGCCCCGAGCACCCTCCGGCCGACGGACTCGCCCTGGCCCGCGCCGTAGGGCACATCTCCTTCCTCTCCGACGCCTCCATGCACCTCAAGTTCGGCCGCCGCTTCTCCGCCCGCGACGGGATGTTCGACTTCTTCGGCCAGTTCGAGGTCGAGCGCTATCTCGAGTACAACGGCGCCAGCTTCGTCGAGCGCTTCGACACCAACGCCTTTCTTTACCTGGCCAAGGCTCTCGACCTCTACGACGCGGCCTGGAATTTTGACGGTCTCGAGGACGCCCTGGACCACCTCCGGTGCCCGTCCCTGTGGTTCGCCTTCACCTCCGACTGGCTCTATCCGCCGCAGCAGACCGAACAGGTCACGGAGATCCTTGCCCGCCTCGGCAAATCCGTCGCCTACCACCTGATCGATTCGGACTACGGTCACGACTCCTTCCTCGTCGAACCGGAGAAGTTCACCCCCTTCATCGTCGCCTTTCTCGATCGACTCGGCTAACAACAAAACCTTCAACGCCGAGACGCGGAGAAGGCAGAGAGCGCAGAGAATATTCCCGAGCGAGGGTTGGCTCTTGCCTCTTCTCCCTCAGGTTGTCCGCATCGGAATGGCTTATATTCCAGGCGGGGCACAAAAAAAGAGCGGTACCTGCCGGCTCCGCCCTGCTCCTCATTCGTCAATGGCCCTTCAATGGGAATTGCGCCGGAATCCTTCGCTCCCCCTGAGCACAGGAAATCCGGTCAAAGTCCTCTCCCGCACTTTTTCTCTGCACCTCCCCGCCTCTGCGTCAAACCTTTCGATTGACTTCTCAATCCCCCTCTTCATCGACGCCGAAGAGATCGAGCTGGGAGAATTTGTGCTCGACGATCTTGAAGGGGCGATGGAGATAGCGGGGGCAGTCGAGAACGTGCAATCCCTCGAGCTGTTTGCAGGTGCGCAGGCATTTGGCGCACAGGACGTTATATTTCTGCACCTTGATCTCTTTGCCCATGGTCCCCTGCCGCCCTGGAATTTATCCCTGAGTCATTGTCGCCGAACCGGCCGCCGAAAGTAAAGGAGCCCTCAGAGCGTCCCCTTGAGGACCGCTTCGATCGCCGTGCGCAGTCGCCGCACCCCTTCCTCCTCCGGTTCGATGTCGATCTCGATGCGCCGCTCGGGGCGGGTGTGCCGATAGAGGGGGTCATAGTAGAGGACCATCAGGTCGCGCACAAGCTCCTGCCAGCGCCCGGCTTCGAGGAGCCCAAGGAGACGCTCGACGGTCTCGGCGCCGAGGCGCTGACGCAGGGCGTTGAGCGGAGCAATGAAGGACGGCTTGAGATCGTCGACGGCGGGATAGTCGTCGAGGGTGACCTGCACCCGGTAGTCGAGGGAGGCGTTGATCCAGAGGGTCGTCTCCTGCTGCAGGGACTCGAAGACGCGGGGGGGGACGACCAGACGACCGATGTGCTTGCTCTCCCCTTCGGCCAGGGCATAGCCGTCCGCGGGGACCTGCCGCAGGGCCTCCCACAGCCGGGTTTCGAAGGTCTTCTGCGTCGGCTGGTTCTGCAGGCCGAGGCCTCCGAAGGCGCTGCCGCGGTGATGGGCCAGCCCCTCGAGATCGATGACCGGGTACCCTTCCTCCCGCAGGCGCAGCAGCAGCCGGGTCTTGCCGACCCCGGTGAGCCCCCGCAGCACCAGAAGCCGTCCCCAGCGCCCCTCCTCGAAAAAGGAGCGCACCTCGGCGCGAAAGGCCTTGTGTCCGCCGATGAGCTGGCGGGCGGGAATTCCGGCGAAGTCGAGAAAAGTGGTCAGGGCGCGGCTGCGCATCCCCCCACGCCAGCAGAAGACCACCACCGGAGGACGCCGTCCCGCCAGGGCCTCCTCGATCCGGGCGATCATCGCCGGAAGACGGGGCGCCACCAGTTCCACGGCGAGGCGCTTTGCCGCCCGCTTCCCCTCGACCTTGTACAGGGTCCCGACACGCGCCCGCTCGGCATCGTCGAAGATCGGCACATTGACGGCGCCGGGGATGGTCCCCTCGGCAAATTCCGCCGGACTGCGGGCGTCGATGAGGAGTGCGCCGAGGTCGCGCAGGGCAAGGGCCTGGTGGAGATCGATGGTCAGGTGGGACATGGGAAAGGGACACCGGGGGGGAAAGGGTTTGTTTCTTGCCCGGTTATACCGGAAAAGCGCCGCAGACACAAGGGCCTTCCCCGGCAAGGGGGGTTCAGCCAAAGAAATCGTGTTTTGAGGGTTGACATCGGCCAGGCGATGCCCTATAGTCTGCCTTCCCTGTCGCGGGGTGGAGCAGTCTGGTAGCTCGTCGGGCTCATAACCCGAAGGTCGAAGGTTCAAATCCTTCCCCCGCAACCAAAAAACATCAAGGACCGGCCATCAGGCCGGTCCTTTTTTTATCCACCCTCCTCCGGGGTGCCGACACCGCAGTCGCGCAGCAGGTCCTTGATCTCCCCCTCGGAGAGCTCCTCGACCCTGAAGCTGCCGTCGGCATTCTTCTCCGGAACGGTGACCCCCGGCTGAAGCCTTTCGGCCTGCTTCAACCGATATTCCTCCCCCCGCACCTGCGACAGCAACCGACGGTTTTCCATGTCCATATCGTACCGTTCGATCCCCGAACGGATTGCCATGCGCAGTTCCACGTCGTTCCACGGCTTGATGAGAAAACGGTAGATCTCTCCGCCGTTGACCGCCCGCATCGCCCCGTCGAGACTGGCATGACCGGTCAGCATGATCCGCACCGTTTCCGGGGCGCGCAAGCTGGCCAGGGACAGAAATTCCGAACCGGTCATGCCGGGCATCCGCTCATCGGAGACGACCACCTTGAATCGCACCTCCTTGAGGAGTGCCAGGGCCTCCTCGCCGCTGCTGGCCGTCTGCACCTCCCAATCCTCGTCGATCAGTGCCCGCTGCAGTGCCTTGAGTACGTTTGCCTCGTCATCGACGAGTAGAATGGCATTGCTCATGATTTAATCTCCCGGCTGCGGCCGCAGGGGCCGAACCCTTGTGTCGGCCGAAAAAGGCGCCGATCGTTCCGCCGCTCCCCCTGGCTCCCTGTCATCTTTTTCTTGAAGGCCCGGCCCCGCTGACCGGGTCGGCGTCATCCCTGTCCTGCGACCCTGTCATCCCCGTCCCGGAAATCTTCGTCTCTTCTGAGGATATCGAGAAAGGCTCCGGTCAATTCCGGATCGAGGGATGTGCCGCGCAGTCTTTCGAGCATCTCCATCGCCCCCCCGAAGGAGAGCTTCCGTTGATAGGGGCGATCGCTGGTCATGGCGTCGAAGACATCGGCGATGGAAACGATCCGCGCCTCAAGAGGAATGGCTTTCCCGGCGAGGGCCCAGGGATACCCCTTGCCGTCGTAGCGCTCATGGTGATGCCTGATGATGTTGACCACCGCCGGAGCCAGGCGCGCCTGCAGGGCGACCTCGGCTCCCCACTGGGAATGGTTCTTCACCAGGGAGTATTGCTGGGGATTCAGGGGCCCGGGGAAATTGAGGATTTCTTCCGGCACCCCCACCTTGCCGCAGTCATGCAGCCAGCTGCCGTAGCGGATCTCCTTCAACGCCTCACCCTCCAGGGGGAGGACAGAGGCAATTCGCTGGGCGTAGTCTGCCACCCGGTCGCAATGTCCCTTGGTATAGGGATCCTTGAGCTCGACCATCTGCCCCAGGGAACGGAGGGTCGAATCGTCGCGGCTGCGCATGGAGCCGGCGAGCCGGTAGCGAAAGAGCCCGTCGATGACCACCCCCTTCAGCTCCGCATCGTCCCAGGGCTTGGAGAGAAAGCGGAATATTTCCCCCTGGTTGATGGCCGCCACCGCCGTCGCCAGATCGGCATGGGCCGTCATCAGCACCCGCACCGTCTCCGGGGAAAGGCCCCGCACCCGGGAGAGCAGCTCGATCCCGTTCATCCCCGGCATGCAGTGATCGGAGACCACCATGGCGACGGGACGCTGCTGTATCAGCTCGAGCGCCGCAGCGCCGCTGCTCGCCCGGAGAAACTCGAAATCATCGTCGAGGAACAGCCGCTCCAGGGAGTTCAGAATCTTTTCCTCGTCATCGACGAAGAGGACGGCCTCAGGCACCATGCGACTCCTCCCTGACCACCGGGATGACAACGGTGAAGGTACTCCCCTGACCGGGGGTGCTGCAGATGCGAATTTCGCCGTCATGTTTTTTGACAATGTCGTAGGAAACGCTCAAACCCAGTCCCGTCCCCTTGCCGACCTCCTTGGTGGTAAAAAAGGGCTCGAAGAGGCGGCTCTGGTTCTCGGGGAGAATCCCCTGGCCGCTGTCGGCAATCGAGACGAAAATGTTTTCGTCTTCATACCAGGTGCGGATACGGATCGTTCCCTGCACCTCTATGGCCTGGGCGGCGTTGACCAGGAGGTTCATGAAGACCTGGTTGAGGGCCTGGGGATGGCAGAGGGTCATGGGGATCTCCCCGTAATCCTTCTCCACGGTCGCCTTGTATTTAATCTCGTTCCAGACCACGTTGATGGTCGATTCGAGGCACTGGATGAGGTCGGCCGCCTGCCTCTCCTCCCCGTCCTTGCGGGAGTAGCTCTTGAGATCCTGGACGATCTTCTTCACCCGATCGGCTCCTTCCAGCGACTCTTCGACCAGGTCGACGATGTCCTTGAGGACGTAGTCGATCTTCATCCTCTTCCGGAGGTGCTCCAGCGCCGCCGCCGTTTCCCCCCCCAGGGCGTCCCTGCCCAGGAGCGTTCTTTCTTCGAGGAGATAATCGACAATCTTCTGGGCGTATCGGGACAGCGACAGGAGGTTGCTGGCGATAAATCCCATGGGATTGTTGATCTCGTGGGCCATCCCCGCCGCCAGTTGCCCGAGAGAGGCCATTTTCTCCCGCTGTACCATCTGCGCCTCGGTGGACTTCAGGTCGTCGAAGGCCTGCTCGAGTTCCGCCCGGCTTCGCTCCAGCTGCCGATGACTCTCCTGCAGTTCGAGACTGATGCGCTTCATTTCCGAAATATCGTGACAGACGATGATTCCCGCTCCGTTGTTGTATGCATTCTCGGAGAATTTCACCGAAAACCAGCGGTCCGAATCCCAGTGATAGCATTCGACGCCCTGGGGGTTGAGTTCCTCCACGGAGGTGTCGAAGTCGGCGAGAAAGCCGCCGATGGGCGTCCCGAGGATCTCGTTGAACCCTTTTTTGACAAGAACGGCAAAGGCCCTGTTGCAGCGCCGGATCCTCCCCGTTTCGTCGATGAGGATCACCAGATCGGCGATCCGGTCCATGCTCTCTTCCCACTCCTGCTTCGCCTTGACGACCTGGGAAAAGACGTCCCTGAGTTCGGTGTGTTTCCTCTCCTGCTCCCCCCTCGCCGATTCAAGCTCGGTTTCGGTCTTTTTGCGATCGGTGATGTCGACAAAAGAAATTACGCTGCAGGCCAGGGAGGGAATAGACCGCGCCGAGACCATCAGGGTGCGGGGGGCCTCTCCCTCCCGGATCAGGGGGATCTCCTCCCGGCCGGAGAGCAAAGCCCCCTCCTCCTGGCAAAACCCGTGGAGTGAAACAATTTTCGCGCGCACCCCGGCAGGAAACATCTCCAACCAAGCTTCGCTCCCCGGAAGGGACGCCGGCGGACGGCCGATCAGCTTCGAAAATTCATCGCTGGCCGCGACAATCTTCATACCGGGATCGAGAATGATCTTCGCACTTGTGGCGCCGGCAAAAACCATCCGGAACATTTCGTCCAGAACCTCTGGCCCCGCCGCTGAATTGATTCTGGTTTCGCCAAGATTCATCGAAAATCCTCTGATTGCCTCCCGGCATCCGCTTCTGAACGAACGGCCGGTCAAAGTTTTGACCTGCCCGCCCGCCTTCCGCCGCCCTGAAGCCTGCCTTTATCCCGGACCCGGAGTTCCTCAGCACGCCCGGGCCAACAGAGCGGCGGGGATCAGGGGAAACTCTTCAATTACCGTGCCACCTCCGCCTTGCCCGATCCTCCCTTTCCCTCCCCCCACGGCCCGTCTCCGCGTTGCCGATCTTGACTCAAATGACCATTGCTGTTATAATTCGCCAAGTTATTTTCCCTGCCGCGCTCCCGGAAAGGACAACGATGGGACAAAACTCGACGTATTGGATGGGACTTCTCTTCTTTACCCTCCTGACGGCTCTGCCGGCCTTCGGCGCCGGGAACAGCAGTTGTCCTCTCCCCCCCACCTCTTCTCCCGCTCTCCACTACGACCGGATAGAGATCCCCTCTCTCGAAGGGGCGCCGGGGACCGTCGCAGAGCCCGACACCTCCCCTTTTACCGATCTCAAGGTTCCGGACGCTCCGCCCGCCCCTCCAGTCGTCGGGTCGACGCCGAAGACCAAGGGTGTATCCCTCCGTTTCGAGACCGCATCCCCCTTCACCCCCTACCTCGGCGCGGCCATCGGTCCTTCCGCCGCCGACGCCACCCCCGCAGGGAGACCGGACTCGGCACCTCCGGAAAACCTCGAGCAATCCTCCGCCTATCTTCTCAGCGCCGGAATCGCCTGTGACCTGAACCGCGGAGCCCGGCTCAACCTCGGCTACCGCTACGCCACACACAGCCTCCCGGAACTGGCCAACCCCCTCGGCCTGGACTCCGATCCGGCCGGCGACGATCATCACATCTCCGTTGGCCTAAAACTGGCTTTTTAATCAGGTTCGGCCCCCAACCCCCCGTCCCACAAAACAAATTTCCCCGGCAAAAAAATAACCCTCCTCTCTTGCAGGTCGAAACAAACCTGCTAATGTGTTTTAGAGTTTTCTCTAACCACAAGGAGGAGGTTGTTATGAAAAGGAAGATTTTGGGGCTGCTGGCGACGCTGCTGGCATCGGCATGTCTGGCTTCGGTGTCCTTCGCCGCCAACGTCCCCTACCTGGGCGTTCAGGTGGGGGGAACCTGGGTGGATGACGCAGACCTCAGTGACGAGACAGGAACCTTTGGCGAAGCCGAATTCGACACGGGCTTCAACGTCGGGGTTACGGGGGGAGTCGACTGCGGGCCGGGGCGTTACGAGCTCGAATTAAACTATCGGCAGAACGATTTTGATAAAATTTCCGTACCAGGTCTTGTCATTACAGGCTTGGATGGCGACATCAGCGCCATCAGTTTTATGGCCAACGCCTTCTGGGACATCCCGACGGGGAGTCCGGTCACACCGTACCTCGGCGGCGGTATCGGGGTCGCAAATGTTTCGATTAATGACCTGGGCGCACCAGGGATTGGACCGATTGCCGACGATGACGATACGGTCTTCGCCTACCAGGTTGGCGCCGGAGTCGCCTTTGAACTCAACCCCAATATGGCCCTCGATCTCGGTTACCGCTACTTTGCCACCTCCGACCCCGAGTTCACCGACGTCGACGGCTTCAAGTTAGAATCGGAATACAAAACCCACAATGCCTCCCTCGGCCTGCGCATCATGTTCTAGGGTTCCAACGTCCACGAAAAAGGCCAGCCGAAAGGCTGGCCTTTTTTCGTGGGGGAGAACCCTGAGGGGTTGATCTTCGTTATGATTTCATCCGGCGAGGAGCGCTCCGACTTGCTTTACAATGAAGAACGGCTCGGCAACGCCGAGATAGGTGAGATTCTCCTCCCGAATCAACGGGGCAAGAGCCGTTCGAAAGCGGTTCCCCCGATCGACGATGACGATCGGCAGGGTCCGTTGAACCTCGCGGACGCGCAGAACCATCTCGCGGATCTCCTCCTGTGCCCCCCAGTTGTTCACCAGCAAAAGATCGCTTCGAGCTTCGGTCTCCCTGTGACTGGAGATCCGGTTGATCGCCTCGATCGGGTCGCTGACCACGACTACCCTGTTCCCGGCAATATGCAGCAAAAAGTTGAGACTGACCGGTTCATCGCTCGGCCGTTCCACCATCAGGATATTTTTTGCCCCCATGGTTCACCTCTTCGTCGACCGTTGCAAAAATGCCTCTCTCTTGTTCTCTTAGAGGAGCAAGGTCGATGCCAGGATGACGTCCAAGACGCAGGGTTGCAATTTTACTGATTTTTTCATCGACTGGCTTCAGAAAAGCTCTCCACGAAGGGTGTAACCGGAGTTGCGCTCGACCCGCGCCGTTGAGCCGAAAGTTCCCCGCCGCTCCCCTTCCCCCGAAAAAATCAGCGGGGCCCAGGTTCTCCTGGGCTCCGCTGATTTTGTGAAATCGGTGTTTACCGGGGGGTGGAGGCGGCCTCCTGGCGCTGGTTCCTTAGACGCTTGCTCAGTGCCGGTCGCGAGATGCCGAGCATTCCGGCGGCGATGGTCTGGTTCCCCTGGGCGCGGCGCATCGCCTCCTCCACCAGCAGGTTGGCCCCCTGGGTCAGGGTCGGCAACCGGTCGCCGTAGGAGATTCCTTCCCGAGCGCCATCGGCTCCCGGGGTCAAAGGTTCGCCGGCGGCCGCATTTGGCGTCAGGCCCATCGCCATCCGGAAGGTCCGGGTCGACAGAATCCTCCCCTGGTGATGACTGACCGCCTCGAAGACCATCGCCCGCAGCTCGCGGATGTTGCCGGGAAAGGGGTGAGTGGCCAGGAGGACGGAGAGTTCCGGGGGGGCGGTCGGCTTCTTCTTGCCGAACTCGCTGGCTGCCTCTTCAAGGAAAAGGTTGAGCAGAAGCGAAATATCGTCGCTGCGCTCCCGAAGAGGAGCGATGTGGATGTGATGGGTGCGAAGGCGGTAGTAAAGATCCTTGCGGAAAGCACCGGAGGCCAGGCGGGCGGTGAGATCGACATTGGTCGCCAGGACGATACGGGCGCCGCTGCGCTTGGGACGATCGCTGCCGACGGGATAGTAGTCTCCTTCCTGCAGCAGGCGCAGGAGCTTGACCTGGGAATTCAGGCTCAAATCCCCGATCTCGTCCAGAAAAAGGGTGCCGCCGCGGGCCTGCTCGACGAGCCCCGGGCGTTCCCGGTCGGCGCCGGTAAAGGCGCCGCGGCTGTGACCGAAGAGGGTGTCGGCAAAGATGGTGTCGTCGAGTCCGGCCACGTTCAACCCGACCCAGGGTTTGCCCGGACGGCCCACCTCATGGACGGCTCGGGCGAAGAGTTCCTTGCCGACCCCACTCTCGCCGGTGATCAGTACCGGCTGGCTGGTGGGTGCCACGGTTTCCAGATAGTGAAAGAGGGACTCCATCTGCCGGTCGCCGGTGAGGATGGCGGCGACGGCGGCGGGGAACTTCAGATCCTTTCGACCCAGACGCGTCTTGAGGATCTGGTTTTCCCGCTGCAGCTGCTGCATGCGTATCGCCCGCTGCACTCCGGCCAGAAGCCGTTCTTCCTCCACGGTCTTGACAAAATAGTCGAAGGCGCCACCCTTCATGCACTTGACCGCCATGTCGACCTGATCCCGACCGGTCAGGATGATCACCGGGATGTCGGGATACTCCGGGGCGATGGTCGCCAGGAGATCGTCCCCGGAGAGGTGGGGCATGGTCAGGTCGAGGAGGACCAGACTGACCGGCTGATGCGCCAGAATCCCCATGACCTCGCGGCTGTCGTGGCAGGTCAGGAGGTTGCCGTAGCCCCCTGAGCGCTCGAGCATCCGGGAGAGGCTGCGGGTCCAGAGAACTTCATCGTCCACCAGCAGAATCGGCAGGGGCGGGGAGGTGCAATTACTCATCGGCGTCATCCTTGGTATTCACGGGGAGGGAAAGGGTCGCGGTGGTCCCCTCGCCGACGGTCGAGTCGTAGCGGAGAGTGCCGCCGTGTTCCTTGACAATGCGGGCGGAGACGGAAAGTCCGAGGCCGGTCCCGCCGTTGTTCCGCCGGGTGGTGAAAAAGGGTTCAAGGATATGGGGGAGATGTTCCGGGGCGATTCCCCGCCCCTGATCCCTGATCTCCAGGAGGTTCATTCCCCGCCCGGGATCGAAGCGGGTGGTCAGGAAGATTCCCCGGTCTTTGGCGTCAAGCGCCTGGCAAGCGTTGAGAAGGAGATTGATGACCACCTGTTCGAGACGCTGGGAGCTGCCAGAGAGCTGGGGCAACCCTTCGCCGTATCTGCAGTCGAAGACCGTGGTGGCGGTGCGGATGGTGCTGGCGACCAGGCGCACCGCCGTCTGAACCGAATCATTGAAATCGAAAGAATCTTTGCAGCCCTGGGGGTCCTGGCGGGCAAAATCCTTGAGATCGACGACGATCCGCCGGATGCGCCCGGCGCTGTCCTCCATCTCCTTCAAGGCCATCGGCAGCTCTTCCCGCATCCGCTCGTATTCCATCCCTCCGAGGGTGAAATTTCTTTCCTTCTCCCAGTGGGCCTCGAGGATCGGTTGGGCATCGGCCCACACATCCGCCAGCAGGGAAAGGTTGAGGATGATCAGGCCGTTGGGGTTGTTGATTTCATGGGCGACGCCCGCCGCCAGTTCGCCGAGGGCAGCCAGACGGCTGTTGCGCAGGGCCTCTTCCCGGAAGGCGAACTTCTCGGTGATGTCGCTGGAGAGCCGGATCACCCCGGTGACCAGGCCGGCGCCGTCGGTGAGGGGAAATGCCTTGACCCCCCAGATCCTGCCGTCGGGTGTCCGATCGAGGGCCTCGGCAGGTTTCCCACTGCGGAAACTCTCGCAGACAGGGCAGAGGAGCGGCCCCGGGGAATCCGCCCAGGAGAACCACAACCCGTGGCAGAACGTTCCTTGCCGGGAATCCCCCTGGGCCTCAAGGTAATCGCCGGTGCTGCGATTGGCCCAGATCAGCCCCCCCTCGGGGTTGAGGAGACTCAGAGAATCGGGGATCCCGTCGAGGAGGGTCTGAAACTCCTGGGAAAGACTCTGGTAACGGGCCCGGCTCTCCAGCAGCTCCGAATCGAGCCGCAGACGTTCCTCCGCATCCCGGGCCCAAATGAGTAAAAATTTCCGCCTGCCGACGCTCTGGAGGGTCCCCCGAATTGCCACGGCGAGTTCTGAGCCGTCCCGGTGGCGCAGGAGCCCGCCTTCGCTGACAATTTCCCCGGCGACCGCCCCCAGGAGAAACCGCCCCAGAGAAAAACCGACGCCGGAAGCCTCGATCTCCTCCCAGGAGAGGGCGAGCAACTCGGGGCGGGTGTAGCCGAGGAAATCGCAGGCGCGCTGATTCACGGCGATGCAGGGACCGCCGACCGTCGTCAGAAAGCAGGCGTCGTCGGAGAGTTCGACCAGGGGCCGCAGGAGAGCGTCGACGGATCCGGATTTTTTTCGTTCCCGCAGTATCCACCCGCTGCCGATCAGGAGGCATGCGACCGTCAACCCGACTAAACAGCTTTCGAAACTCACCGCGTTCACCTTTTCTTTCTGCAGGACGATCTGTCGCCTTCATTTCCTGTCGATGCACAATCCGTTCCGGAAGCGCCCCCAGCCTTTTTCCCCGCCACGCCCCCCCCTCCTGCCCCTTCGGCCCGGATCGGCCAGAAGGGAGCCGAGAACCGGGGGTTTTCGCCCCTGGTGACAAGATCCGCACCCAGGGTGCGCCGGAGACGAATCGGAATCTGCGGTGAGACAATGTTATCTATCTGGCAAATGGTCATATTTTTTGCACCTGGCTTCCTGTCCCTGTCGGCAGGGAGTCAGTCATATTCATCTGTTGTCGCAAAGAGCCGAACAGAAACAACATTCTACATTTTACCCCCCTTGACACCGGATCGGGACGGTCTTATGGTAAGACCAATTGTAACAACATTCAACCCGCAGCGAGATGCCCATGTCCCCGACTTCGACCTTCTGCCAGCGCGCTCTGCACGTCTTCCATCTCGACCCTCTGATGGCATGGTGGAGTCGCCGCGACGCCGCAGCGAAGCGCTCCTGTCCCCTGCACTTCTCCCGCCGCACCCGGCAGCGCGTCGCCTGGAGCCGCTTCGTCTGCGGCATCGGGGCGCAAACCGATATCCTGACGGGAAAAAACCGGCAACGATAACCTCCCGCCGGAGACGTCCCAAGAAAAAAGAGCCTCCTGCAACGGCCATGCGCCGCTGCAGGAGGCTCTCCTGCTTCTCAGGTTTCCCCTGAAAGGGAAAGCCCCGACGGATCAGGACATACCGAACATCGCCCGATACTCTTCCTCGATGAGCATCCCGTGATGATGGGTCGAACTGGCGTTGGCCTCGTAGATGGCCCGGATCGCCGGATCGGCGATCCCCGAGGCCACTTCCCGCAGTTTTTTCTCCAGGGCCTCTTCCTGCTCCATGGCCAGCTCAAGGACCTTGCGCTCGTCGAATCCCCCCATCATGACCTGCTGCAGCGCCGTCCACCACTCGGAAGAGGTGTCGGGAGGGGCCTGCATATACTCGTCGAAGGGGGGAAGATCCCCCCCCGTGTAAGCCTGATAGAACATCCGGGCGTGCTGCCGCTCTTCGCGGGCCAAGAGCTCGAAGACCTGGCGGGCCCTCTCTTCGCTGAGTTTTTCGGCACCATAAAGATAGAAATCCATGGCGTCCTTTTCCGTTCGGATCGCATCGCGGATCGCCGCCTGGGCACTTGCTCTATTCGTCATCCTTGGCCTCCGTCACAGGTCGATGGGTTACAGAAGAATTTGTCAAAGGGTGGCGAACCTTATCACGATTTTTTCCCTCCCTGAACATTTTTTATCCGAAGCGTCTTCAGGATACCGACATCTCGGCCAGGATCCGGCGATAGACCTCCCGGTCGGCTGCCGTGAAACAGACGAAGGTCACCTCGGCCAGAGAGTCCTCCTCTCGGAGGAAGCGCAGGGTCTCTCCGAGGGCGATCCGGCAGGCGCGGTCGAGGGGAAAACGGTAGGCCCCGGTGCTGATGGAGGGAAAGGCCAAAGTCGAGAGTCCGTGCTCCGTCGCCAGTCGCAGGGCGGAACGGTAGCAGGAGGCGAGGAGCTGGTCCTCGCCGTGAGCCCCGCCCTGCCAGACCGGTCCGACGGTGTGGATCACGTAAGGCGCCGGCAGGCGGTAGCCGCCGGTGATGCGGGATTCTCCCGTCGGGCAGGGACCGACAGTCCGGCACTCGGCAAGCAACTGCGGACCTGCGGCGCGGTGGATGGCCCCGTCGACCCCACCTCCGCCGAGGAGGGAGGTATTGGCGGCGTTGACGATCGCATCGACCTTCATCCGGGTGATGTCCCCCTGGACAATGGCAATTCCTCCCTCTTTCATCCCCTTCTTCTCCCTTCATCAAGGCGGTCTATACCCCATCGTACCACCGGGGATACTCCCTGCAGCAGCCCTCCTCGCGTTTTCCGGTTCCCTCCCGGATATTTTTCGTTATAATCGATCACAATTCCAACCAGAGAGGACTGAATACAATATGACATTCCAGCAACTCATCGACGATCTCAAGGCGACCAGCGGCATCATCCGATCGCGGGCCGCCGCCGACCTGGGAAAACTCGGCGACGCCCGCGCCGCCGCCCCCCTTCTGGACGCCCTGGCCGACGCCAACCCGTCGGTACGCAGCAACGCCGCCTTCTCCCTCGGGGAAATCGGCGCCGCTCAGGCGACGCCGGCGCTGATCGGCCTGCTCCAGGATCCCGACGAATTCGTGCGCAAGAGCGCCGCCAAGAGCCTGGGATTGCTCGGCGACCCGTCCGCCCGCATCCCCCTCAGCGCCGCCGCCGACGACCCGTCCCCCGTGGTGCGGCGCAACGCCCTGCGCAGCCTCGAGATGCTCCGCACCCCCTGAAGCCCCGCGCAGCGCCCTCCTTCCCCTTGTAGCCCCCCTGCATCTCGAAAGGGAAATGCGCTATAATGGCTCCAGGCACGGTCAAGGAGGCGACAATGAAGCCAACGGAAGAATGCCAGACCCCCCGTTCTCACGATATGCACCTGTGCAAACTTCTCAGGAAGGGACTGATGGAAGAGCTCGACCGACGTTCCAGCCGGCCGACGGTGATCTGCAGCAAATGCGGCGCCAGGGCCAATGCCGGTCGCGACCTCTGCCAGCCCCGGCCCCTGTAGCCGCCAGCCCAGCACCCACTTCCAAGGGAGCAGACCTTCCCCCCGGAGAGCGGTACCCCATGAGCGAACCCCAGCAGGTCCTGATCGATTGCGAGGAAGCCCGAGTACGGATCATGACGCTCCAGGGAAAAGAGGAGGTCCCCTGGCATACCCACAGCGCCGTCACCGACAATATTTTTTGCCTCGAGGGGCGCATCGGCATCGACCTCCTCGACCCGCCGCAAAACGTGACGCTCCACCCCGGCGACCGTTGCGAGATCGCCTGCCGGCGACCGCACCGGGTGGCAAACCCCGGCAAGGAGCGGGCAAGGTACCTCCTCGTGCAAGGGGGAGGGCGCTACGATTTCATCGCCGTCGCCCGCTAATCCCCCTCCTCCGAAGCCCTCCACGACGTCTTCCCTTTTTCCCGAAAAACCCCCGCAGGAAGCCTTCCCATCCTCCGAAAGTCAATTTCTTGACGCGTCGTCCCGACGGCGGTACGCCCCCTGCTGCGCCGCAGCCAGACCCCTCAGAGCCAGTTGGCCATGATCACTCCGCAGCCGATGCGGCTGACGGACTCGTCGTAGTCGGAGAGACTTTCTCCATAGCCGTTGAAAAACTGCAGGTAGCCGTCCATTTTTTTGATCAGGGGAAAGCTATAGTCGATCTGGATTGCGCCGCGGTTGTCGGCGCGGAGGTTGTTGCGGAGCATCAGCCCCAGCCATTGGGTGCGCCAGGAATAGACGGCATAGAACTCGCCGAAGCCAAGATAGGCATCGATATCCGGATTGTCATCGTCCTCAAGGGACTCGGGGATCCGATACCAGGGCTTGAGGGCAAAGTAGAGGTTGCCCCGTTCGAAGGCGAGCAGCGCGAAGATCCTGTTCCAACTGCGGGAATAGGGTTCGCTCCGACCGTTGGACTGATGCACCACCCCGAAGGAGACGATGCGGTTGCGCGCCCCGAGGACATCGAAATCGGTGTCGAAGGAGAGAAAGAGCTCGGGTTCGTAGTTGGTTTCGCGAAAGGGGGCCGAACGGTTGGAATTGTAGGCCTGCCAAAAAGATTGCTGGCTGTAGCCGCCGAAAAGCGTCCCCCGCCTGGAAAAGATCCCTTCCCAGAGAGGCATCTTGAGACTCAGTTGAAACTTGACCTCGGCGTGATTGATGCCGTCGCCGAGTTCCTCCGAGTCTCCCCGGTTGGGCGAAAAATTGTAGCTGACGGGGAGAAGATAGTTCTGCTTGTGGGGGAGAATGGCAAAACGGTTGCCGGAGACATGACGTTCCAGTTTGCTCCGTTTTTCGATGGCCGATTCGTCCCCTGGAGCGGTCGCGGCGACGGCCACCCCTCCCGTCTCCTGAGCCGCGGCAGGATCGGCAATCTGCAGCAGCCCGAAAACGAGAAAAAGGACCGGCCCCAGCGAATACAAACGTCGCAGTTTCATCTAAACTCTCCCCCCCAGGTCATTATTGGCAGCGTGACCACGGGGAGGATAGCATGTTTTCCGACGATCCGGCTACACCTTCACAGGGTCAGCAGAACCGCGCCGCGCTGCGGATGATCTCCCCCCTCGCAGACCAGGACCGTGCCGGCGGCGGGATGTCGGAAATCGAGACGCGCACAGCCGAGGACCAGCGCGACGGGGAGAGCCGCGGCGCCGAGCTCACCCAAAACGAGGGAAGGGTGCAGCTCCGCGGGACGGACGACCGACGCCGACGAGGGAGCCCAGAGGCGCTGCGTCACCTGGTGCCATTCTAAAGGACCGGAGGTCTCGGCTCCGAAGGGAAGGACGACGACCGCAAGATCGGCGGCAGCCCTCTTCGCCTCGGCCAGGGCTGCCTCGATGGCCGCATGAAGTCCGGTCATGGGGTGACTGTCGGCCTCCCCGGGATGGGGTTCGGGGGCGTGCCCCGCCCCGGCGATCCGCGCCCGACCCGGGGTCCCGGCGCCCCCTCCCTGAAGCAGCAGATAGGCCGCCCCCTCGCCGGGGAAAAGCCCGGCGGCTGCGACCGTCGCGATCCGCCCCTTTCCGATGAGGGTGCCGCAGGTCCCAACATCGACCAGCGAGTCGGCCCCCCCGAAGAGGACCGCCTCCCACCTCCCCCCGGCCAGCGCCTGACCGATCTCCTTAAGACGTACCACTGCACCCGCTTCGGCCTCGGCAAAACGGAAACTCGCCTGCACCAATCCCGGATGAAGGGTCCGCAGGGCCCCTTCCAGCGCCGACGTCTCAAGGGCCCTGCCGCGAGGACTCGAAGGGGGAGGAAGGAGGGTAAGGACCAGAACCCGGCTCCAGTCCGTCCCTTCGGAGAGGGCGAAGAGCGCCTGCCCCAGGGCTGCCTCGGCGAGGCAGGTGATCCTCCCGCCAGGCGAATCGAGTCCCTCCAGTTCCGGAATCGGTGCCCGCAGAACCGGCGACTCGCCCCCTTGACCGGAGGCCGCTGCGGTGAGGGAGGAGCTCGGCAGGGCGCCGCTCAGGGAGGTCCCCACCGCACCGAGGAGGGCGAAGGGCTGGTTGCCGGAGAGACAAGAGAGACCGAGGGCGCCGATCCGGATGTCGGGAACCGGATCGAACCCTTCGGAGAGCCGGGAGGGACAGGACGGGGCTTCCCCCGAATCGGGACACAGGGTTTTGGACCACTTCATGGAAGCACCTCGGCATCGGGCTCACGAACCAACACCCACCCCCCGGCCGGGGCCTTGAGGCTGAAGGGGATGGCCGCCCGAAAGAGCAGGAAGAGTTGCCGTCGGTCACCGTCGACAAGGAGGGTGTCGCACACCGCCGTCAGTCTTTGCCGGGTCTCCCCCGCCGCCAGGGTGAGCTGCGGCCGCAGCCGCGGCAGTTCAAGGCGCACCCCTTCCGGCGCCGAGGCACCCTCGATGAGCCCCTTGAGGCTCAGGGCTTCCCCGCCGGAAAATGGACGGTCAAAACGCTGGTCCAGAGGAGCGGCGTTGTACATGTCGGCAGGGGCGTTGGCGGCAAAGGGGGAGCCGGCGCGGGCCGCGGCCTCCAGATCGAGGGCCGCGGAGACCCGACTGCGCGGTTCCCAGAAAGGAGCGATGGGACCGAATCCGGCCGGCTGGGGTCGACTGCCGGGAGAGGCGATGAATTTGGGGCCGCTTTCGATCTGCGGCAGTTCCAGCCCCTTGAGCCGCCACCCCTTGCCACTGTACCCCTTCCCCACGGGGTTGGCGGAAAAGACCATCTTTTCGTCGTGCCGGTCGCAGCCGCCAAACGCGTGTTCATAGCACAAAGGGAGGTTCAGGAGCGGCTGCGGGGCGCTGACCACCGGCCTGAGGAGGCTCAATTCCCAGCGGCGCTCGCCGAAAACGGCGAGAGTCTTTTTCCAATAGCAACCGTCAGACAGGCGCAGCCCTACTTCGATTTCCGTGCCGGTATTCCCCGGGCGCAGGGGACGGGCGGTGCCGGAAAGAAGGAGTTCGGCGCCGGCCTTGAAGGGGACCGTCTCGCAGGCTGCCGCCAGGCTCGATCGATCCGCCGCGCCGCGGTAGCGATCTGCCTCCTCGATGGGTGGCAAAGCGAGAGGGGCGAGCCGTCCGCGCGCGTCGAAGGAAAAGCCTGCCTTGACGACAAGGGTGAGTTGCCGCTGCCGATCCCGGCTCCACCCGGGGTAGAGGCCAGCGGCCCAGGGGGTAGGATTGTCGAGTTCAAACATGGCAGGACACTCCGGGGGGCTGCTGTTTAACGGCCCTTAAGGGCGCCTGATTCAGGGCTTCCTGAAGAGCCACCCTCCGCCGGGCCTGCTCGGCGTTGGCAGAAAGTCCCAGGGGACGCCCGAGCTGCAGGGCGAGGAGGTCGAGGATGTCGCGCCCGGCCGTACCGCTCGTTTTCCCGGCCAGATCGGCCAGGTGCGCGGTGCTCATCGCCGCACCGCCGATCCAGCGTCCGGCCCCTTCCTTGCGGTGCTCTTCCCACCAGCGGATTGCGGCCAGGGGATCGGGGATGGTGGCGGCGTTCTCCCCGGGATTCTCGTCCCCCACCAGGCGCAGGCGGGGGACGAGGGGGAGGGGGGATCCGGTGAGATGCGGCCAGACCCTGGCGACAGCCGTCCTCGCCGGTGGATGCTTGAGTGCTTCAAGGAGAATTTCGACCGCCCCGGCTCTGCCGTGCAGGGCCAGAAGTCCGGCGCCTTGCGCGGGATCGGTCTCGAAGTGACGGCGCAGCACCGGCAAGAAATCGGCATCCCCTCCCAGAGCGGCCAGCCGCAGCAAGGCTTCATCCCCGGCGCCGGTTTCCCGCTCGATGGCGCGGCGCAGGGCCCGGCTGGCCTCCCGCTCGCCGCGCACCATCCCACCCCACAGGGCGGGGACCAGCAGCGTTTTGGGAATCTTTGGGGCCGCAGCCCCGCCAAGAAGCGGTTGGTAGAAGGAACGAAAAATTTCCGGGCCGACCGCCGGGGCTTCCGCAGCATATTCCAGAGCGGCTTGCTGAAGGTCGACACCCCCCCGCCGCAGCTCATCCCTGGCGACAAGCGCCGCCGGAACGACAACGCCCTGCTCACGCCACAGCCGGAAGAGGGTCGGACGCAGCCCTTCGTGGCCGCGGTAGAGATCGAGAAGGGCCTCCTGCGCCTCCGGAGGAGCAACAAGCGCCAGAGCGGCAAAGGCCCCCTCCCCCTGCGCCCCCCCCTCGGCAAGAAAAGCACAGGCCGCTTCCACCCCTGCGATGCGCTGTCCCTCCAGGGGGGAATCGAGCCGGGCCGCCAGGTGAACGAAGGTCTCCGGCCCCTTCTCCGGCGGCGGGTCTTCGTCGCCGCACCGGGACAGGACATGGAGGTGCAGCCGCAGCCGTCGCTCGAGGCGTCCGAGGGGGACCGCGGCGGTTGCGTCCTGGGCCAGCCACCCCTGGCGCTGGCGAAAGAGGGCGACGGCCGAATCCCGGTGCAACCGGGCAAAGGGAACGTACATGGTGGGTCCTTTTCGACAGGCGAGCCACCGTCGGCGGCAATTTTTACCCTGTTTCTCTTCACTGCTGAACGTTGGTAGCCTCCGACGTCACTTCAGCGTCGGCGGAAGGACTGCGGAGAAACTTCCCCGGCGGTGCGTTGTCGTTATCGCCGCCGACTCCGGTTCCTCGGGCGGCTCGACGATCCCGAGGAGGCGCAGGCGCTTCAGCAGCTTCTGGCCCCCCGAAGAGGCGAAAAACGCCCGGACATTCCCGGCCCGCTCCGACTGAAGCCCGGGGATGGCGGACAGTTCTTCCACTCCGGCGGCGGCCAGATATTCCAGGTTGGGAAAATGGCTCCCGAGTCGCTCGGCGTTTGCCGGGCCGATCCCGGGGATGCCGATGGCACGGATTAACCTGGATACGGGGGGCCGGCGGGCCGCCGCCAGAGACTCGGAAACCTGCCGGGCCGAATCGGCACCGAATCCGGGGAGAAAGGCGAGATCGCTCTCCTGCAGCTCGAAAAATGAGGGGAGA
Organism: Desulfuromonas soudanensis; assembly: GCF_001278055.1. NCBI lineage: Bacteria > Pseudomonadati > Thermodesulfobacteriota > Desulfuromonadia > Desulfuromonadales > Desulfuromonadaceae > Desulfuromonas > Desulfuromonas soudanensis. The sequence goes on from NZ_CP010802.1 coordinate 3,559,328, forward strand.
TCGGTGACGCGTCCCGCCTCGATCAGCGTGCGCAGCCGTCCGGCGCCGAGCCCGGGAATATCAAGTCCCTTATTCGATACAAAATGAAGAGCCCGCGCCAGGAACTGCTCCCGGCACTGCGGCGAATCGCTCAGGCAGGCGTCGATGGCCGGGGCCTCCGTCAGAAGATCCAGCGGCCCCGGAGGATGGGGCCCACGACTCACCACCTCGATGATCTGGGGAATCACATCCCCCATCAGGGCCACGATGACCTCGGCTCCCGCGCTGACCCCGAGGCGGACCATTTCCGCTTCACTGTGCAGCGACGCCCGGGCGACGCTGATGCCGCCGAGGGTCACCGGCGCCACCTCGGCCACCGGCGTGCGTCGGCCGGTGCGGCCGGTGCTCCAGTCGATCCCCACCACCGTCGTCCGCACTGTCGCCGGAGGGAATTTCCAGGCGGCCGCCCAGGAGGGGGCCCGCCTTCCCTCGCCGAGTTTCTTCTGCAGGGAGAGGCTGTCGGCCTTGACGACGATGCCGTCGATAGCAAAGGGCTGCTCGGACCGATGGATGAGATAATGGCGATAGACGGCCCGAATCTCCTCCAGATTTCTCGCCGTGCGGCTCTCTGCGGCTGCAACGGGGAAGCCCCAGGCTGCCAGGCGTTGCAGCGCCTGCCTTTCGGACTCCAGAGTCCGGCCGAGGGAGAGGGGATTGACCAACTGGTAGGGAAAGAAGCGTAGCGCCGCCAGGGCCCAGGGATCCGGATTGCCGGTCCGCAGGGTCGCCGCCGCCAGGTACCGCGGGGTAGAGTACCACTCCTCCTGCGTTTTCCCGGCCTGCGCCGCAGCGAACAAAGGGAGATCGGCGTAGACTTCGCCCCGCACCGCCAACCGCTCCGGGAAAGGGGGGATCAGCTGCCGGGGAATCCCCTGGACGCGGCCGGCGCGCTCCGTCACATCCTCTCCGGAGAGGCCGTCCCCCCGCGTCGCCGCCGAAACCAGCCGCCCCTTTTTGTAGAGGAGTTCCACGGGGAGTCCGTCGACCTTCGGCTGCACCAGGAGCGGCTCGCCGATGCGATGTTGAGCCAGACGCCGCAACAGCGCCTCGACCGCCTCGCTGCCGACGGTCGAGTTCAGACTGAGCATCGGCCCCTCGTGGGCAACGGTCAGCTTCTCCTTGTCGCTGCTGCCGACCCCGGCGGTCGGCGAGGCCGGGTCCGCCAGTTCGGGGAAGCATCCTTCGAGACGAAGGAGTTCGCCCAGGAGCCGGTCGTAGGCCGCATCGCTGACGACCGGCCGCGCCCCACGGTAATAGAGGTCATCGTGATACCTTATTTCACCACCGAGATCGGCCATCCGCTTTTTGGCGACGACAGGTACAAGTTCGGGACAGCCGGCGGAAGCGCCGACCGCCGATGACATCCCCGGGAGGAGAACGAACAGGAAACAAAGACAGAGATTACGACACATACCTCCCTCCAAAATGATCAAAAATGCCACAGGTTCGGACTCCCGAAATTTTAGAACAGGCAAAATTCGGCAACTTTCTCACAAGCCCTCAAAATCACCGTGCGTAGCCAAAACAAAAGGAAGTTTTCTTTCTCCGCGACCCAACTTTCCCTCCTCTACTTTAAGGGCTCTTCCATCATAAATTTACTTGGGCGACTCACCGTAAGCGTTCACATCTTCTTGCCCTGGACGAAGGCAGATAAGGACATTGCGTCCCACAACACCAATAAAGGCTAGAATGGCACAAAGAAACAAAGGGAAAAACCATGCAGGAAACGTGGTGTTACCACCACCAACGCCGGCAGCTAGACCAATTACGAGAAAAAAACAAATTATTACAAACAGAATGATTGATATAATTGTTGTGACAAATATAGATTTCCCGCTAAGTCCAATATCATGAAATCTTTTTATCGTAATTATACTTGGTGCAGCAATCCAATAAATTGGCAACCATAAAATCAAAAAAACAAATGAATTGTCTGTATCTGGAAGCAGTAAAACAAGTGCAACAGTCACTGCTATACTTACATAAAAGAAAACAAGATAGTTTTTGCGGCTTGTTCTTCCATGTATTGACGTCAAACTAAGCATCTTTCCAAAAACTGTTTTTATATTCATTGACTCCTCCACGACTATATTAGTAAATGGTTAAACTGAAGGCTTTCTGAGATTCCTGACCCCTGTTGTGGACCCTGTTTCGTGAATAATGGAGAGTTGACCCCAATATCGATTCCTTACTTAAAAACCTCAAAATCTCCGCGCTGTTCAACCACCGCAAAATCCTCGGGTGGGACTTCTGGTTCTTGTGACACTGTCATATCGGGTAGTGGCGCAGGATTTTCGGTGGATGGACCCTCGCCGTAGCCAGAAGGCTGCCAGCCCATTGCCCGCGCCTGTTGGTAGCTTGCTCCCCAGGGGTAAGCGGCGGCGCTCTTCACCGACGCCATTTTCATCTTTCTGGCCTGATCGACGGGTGTCTTCTTCCAGTAATCTGCGGGACGGTTGTGCTCTTTGTCGTAGGCGGCAGTCACCGGATCACGCGACCGGAAGGGCTCCATGCGCGGGGTGTCGGGTAGCGGCTGGGATATATCCATGTATTGCTGCCAGTATTCCCAGGCCAGATAGACCTGCCAGGGCTCGGTCATATTGGGCGGATACTGCACTCGGGCCTCGCTGTAACGGTGGCCAAGCTGCAGATAGAATTCACTGCTGCCGGTGGGGTTGGTTCCGGCGGTCAGATAGGGATCGAATTCATCAAACGGAAGTTCCAGCAGCCCCCTTTTTTTCTGCGGGATGGAGATCATCCCGGTGCGCCGGTTGATCAGGACGTTATTTTTGTCTTTGACTAGATCGTAGCGAAGGATGAGCTTGCCGATAGCATAGATAGAAAATGCAGGGACGAGCAAATAGCTACATCCTTTAATTGCTTCAAAAAAACCTACACCTCCGATTAATATCATTGTGACAAGGCCAGGTAAGCCCCCGAACACAATGAAAAGACCCACCACTGCAGTCACTACCGTCACCACAGCACGGGGATTACCAAAGGTCTGCCAGGGTTGGGCTTCGTGCCCGGCGGCTTCTAACTGTTTACGGACCTCGGCACTGTCCTCGTTCAGAAGTTCGATGACTTCGGCATCATCCTCGGCCAGGCATTCACGACAATGAATGCCGTTAGTGTTCAACGGCATCACGCGCAGCTTGCGGGTCGTCATCCCAAACTGCAGATTGTTACCCGAGGCAAAGGTGCGCGGGGAGGTACTGTCATAGGCGGTGTCGGCGTAATACTGATTTTTCATCCTGATTGTCCTTGTTTGTTCATTCGTTACAACTTTGCATAGACCCAGCCAGGCACGGTATCAATAATCTTGGCACCGTTCTCTTTAGCTTGCAGGCTTGCTTGTTGTGAAGCGGTGGCAGGGCCGATCGGGCCATGACTGGCCAGCATGCCAATGTTTAGAGAGGTATGGCAAGAGAGCATATCGGTACTCTTGCTTGTTTGCCCCTGTGAATATTGCGGCAAAACAATCCTATCTTTAGTGATATGACGGGCACAGGAGCGCCAGCGGAGAGGGTGCGAACTCGGTGCGCGGTACCGGTAGCGAACTCCGATAATTTGTTGGCTTTGTTCGTCGGCATAGAGCTGCTCAATAAGATACGGGGTTTGACTTTTCTGCTCACCACTCAACCGAGCGAGTGTGGGTTGATGTCCGCGTATGTCAACCTCTCCTTCTTCGAAGGTTGCGCGCACGTCAAGATTGCTGAGGTCGGGTTCAAAGCCGGGGGCGATAACCTCAACCACGATATCCGGAATCAAATTGCCCTGCTCGTTTCTGCTTCCGGTTGATGTATCCTTTTCCATGGTCATGGAGGGACGCATGAACATCCCCATAAAATGTTCAAGCATTTCTTGCGGCGTTTTTTGGGAGAATTCGTGGGTCATCCGAGTTTCTTGATCCACGCTAAAGAGACCATGCTTGGCCCATTTTTCCATGTCGGTGTCCGTGAAGGCATAGGCTAAAACACTGCCGAGGATGGCAACCCCCATAAAAGCCCAGCCGTAAGGGCCAAGGAAGGCCAGCATGGTAACGCCGCTGGAGCCCAGACCCGCCAGCGCCAACCCGAGCGTACCCGCCATTGCGATTCCATGCCCCAGCGCCGCATCGTCATCATCGTGCTGAATACTATCAATCATCTCCCAGGCCGACATAACTGCGCCGAGACCTGCTACCCCTGCTCCGGCCGCGCCAAAGATTTTGATCTCCTTGCTAAAGATTTTTATGCTGCCTTTGACTATTCTGCTGCCCATCCTGCCCGTTTTGCCGTAGTTGGCAAGCTTGTTGGCGACAGCCTCTTCGCCACCAATCTTAATTGCCGCGTCCGTGGAGGCATAAGCGAGGGAAAAAAAGCCCGTCAGAATTCTTGAGGACTTCCTGGCGACACTCTCTTTGCTTGCAATTGCTGCATTAGTTGTAGAGATCAGGTTCCACCCCTCCAACACCGCGACCAACGGCGGCAGGGTTCTGCTGAGACCGCGCAGCGCTTTAATTTGCGTACCGACAGCTGAACTGCTAACAGCATCGGGGTTATGATATTTGACGACATAGGGTGAGGTCTCAGGCACGACGACGAGATCAGCGTGCGTGCGGACAATATTAACCCGGTTGCCGGTTTTACAGGACTGACCCCAGAGGTCGGTCCAATCCTGATTGGACACTTTAGGTGAGGCACCCTTGAAGTTACCCAGATCGGTTATCCTTTGGCTCCCGATCACCTTTCTGGTGCGAGAATCAACGATGTTTATAGAATCTACCGCCAGCTTTTCTGCAACTGAAGTGGCCGCCCTGCGCTGATGACGATTGAGAACCTTCATGATCCGCAGCTTGCCGTCGATGACGACCTGTCCGCCCAGATCACTGCCAGCCTTGGCGATGTGCATGCCAGCAAGTTCGGGAATCTTCGCCCCTTTGACAAGGCGAAGTAGCGGTTCGATTTTAACTGTAGAGCTGTTTTTTAGGGCCAGCTGCCACTGCTTTTGAAAACTGGACAAGATATCGGCGACAATTTTTTCGCTTTGAGCCAAGGTGTTTTTGAGATTACTGGCTGCCCCTCTGGGGGGCCGTCGAGAAGCGGCAATCGCAGTCGCAAAACAGGCCGGGCGGAAATTTTCACTGTTTCGGGCCGACTCACTCTGCTGATCGTGGTTCAGATCTAAATCCATCTCCGCCGTATAGATGTCGACCTGCTCGGCACTTGGAAACAGGATGCTATGCAGGGGGTGCGCAGGTTCAAGCAGGCTATCCAAGAAGCGGTGACCGGGGTCATCTTCAAGCTTGGGACGCTCTGCCGCAACAAGCGAAGCGATGTCGTGAGAAGAATCGAGCACGCTAGGATCGTGATTGAGAAAACAGATTAGCTCCTTAACCTTGTCCCAAAAAAGAATAAAAGCGGCGCCTTCCTGGCTGGAAAAGTCGCGCAATGCGGCGTTTATATCGACAAAATCAGGATATTCGGTTTTAAGGTCTCGGCCATTGAATTTACCCTCAAGAAACTCAACATAGATGCGCTTAATCTCCCTGATCTGGGCACGCAATTCTTTACGTTTTTGTACCGCAAGGATCTCCTCAAGGTAGATCCTGTCAATTTCGTTTGCAGCTTGGCCAATCGGGGTATCGAACTCTTTGGTTGTCACCACCCCCTTGACGAGAAATTTCCGGCTGCGCTTAGAGAGTTGGGGATCGAAGAAGGTTCGGTAGGTCATAACCGCAGAACGATAATATGCCTGTTTGTCCGCCAGGGAGAAACCTTTGATTTCCTCCCGTCCTTCGATCGGCTTTAGCTCTGGCAGCCCTTTGATTATTCCTGCCAAGTCTCCTTCGACGGTAAAAAAGGCATCGATATATCTTTCCGCCACCCCCAGCGGGTCATGCAGATAGACAACCGGAACCTTCTCCCTGCGCAACAGACTCAAATGGTACAACTGCGGCGCCTCCTCGACATTCTTGACGACCGCGTCGTTGCCCGCAGGAGTGTTACGCGCAAAGTTGTTTTCATACCCCGCCAGGGGGATGCGCTGCAGCCGCTCCCCCTGCAGTTCGGCATCCTCGGCGACTTTCTGCACCCGGACCCAGCTCCATTGCACCTCTGAGTAGGCCATGAGGATCTCCTGCTCGACGTTAAAGACCTTGTAGGGAAGAAGAATGCGGCTGTCGGGAGACCCGGTGGCCCGGCGCAGATCCTTTCCATCCATCTTCCCCAGGTGGACGTCACTGAAATACCCTGCATCGTCCACAGCCAGCTCCCGCCACAGCTGCATAGGGCCCTCCTCCCCGACCTCGCGGCGAAAGACGTAGACCCAGCCGGGGCGGAGCTTGTCGGCCTCCTCCTCGTCGCACTCGGCGGTGGTGTAGCGGAGCGGCACGACCGGCACCAGGACATTGGCCCCCCTGGTCGCCTCCCCCTTTTTTTCCGGCTCGACGGTCCCCAGAGTAAGGTTGTTCCAGCCGAACTCGGCATCCTTAAGCTTGAGCCAGACCATCTTTTTCCCGGGGCTGACGGAAAAAAGGAGCTCCCGGCTCCCTTCTTTCTGCTCTCCGGAGCCGACCGGTTTAACGACGATCTCCCTGGGATCGATCTTCTGGGCGGACTCGCTCATCCCTCTTCTCCCTCGGTTCCTTGCGGCTCGGGGGCGGACTCCAGCATCCCCTTGAGCCGTTGCGGATTGAAGCCGGCGACCTCCCAGCCGATGACATCCGGCGCTTCGCTCGCCTGGCGCTCCTGCGCACCCTCCAGCGCTCCCTGCGGCGGCGCCCCGGCGCCGGGCTGCATCAGCGGCATCGGTGCGGTGTTGCCGTTGTTGGAGGTCATCAGGTCGAAGGCGCGCACGGCGGCGACCCCTTCGAAATAGACATTGCCTGATGCGGTGATGAACTCGGCCTTCCCCTGGATGGTGCCGGAGATGAGCCCCTTCCTGTTCCCCGCCTCGTCGCCGGCGCTCCTGGCAAAGGTCGAGTCCCTGTGGCAGGCGGGCTTACCGTCGATGAGGACGCTGCTGGCGGTGCCGTCGGCGTCGCTCGACCGGGCGACGTTGCTGTAGGGGATGGGGACCACCGCCTGACCGATCTGGGTGAGGCAGATGTCGACGGTGCTCAGGGTGCCTTTACTACCGGCATGGACGGCGGTGCGGCCGTTGATGAGGACGTTGCCCATAAAATGCCCCGGTATCAGTTGAGTTCGATGGTGGAGCCCTGCAGGCGCTGTAGCCCCGAGGCGATGCTGGCAATCTCCCGGCCGTCGAGTCGGATACGGCCGTCGGCGTCGAGCTCGATGCGGCTCCCTCCCGCCTGCAGGCAGATCCCCTCCCCGGCGGCGATGAGCAGGCGCCCCTCCCGATCCTGCAGCAGGGGAGGAGGAGATTCGCCGCTCCCGCGCAGCCGTCCGATCACCAGAGGTCCTTCGGCGCTCGCCAGGAGCGCCACCCTATCCCCCTCCCGCAGCGGCGGCACGTCGCTGAAATGCCCGGCCACGGACAACGGTTCGCGCTGCCCGCAGAGGATCACCTGCAGCGCCTCTCCGCCTTCGGCGGTTACAACCTCGGCGATTCCCACCGTTCCGACGGCGAGTTTCTGTTCGTGGAGTTGCCTGACCCTGCTCTTCATGGAACCTCCCTGGCCGGGCCTCAGTTGTTGACGAGGCTCGCCCCCTTGATGCCGATGCTTTGGCCGTTGATCTCGACGCGCGGCGCATCGATGGTCAGATCCCCTTCGGCGGAGATCTCGATGGCTCCTCCCCCCTGGCCGAGGTGAATGGTCCCCCCTCCCTGACCGAGAATGCTCAGGGCTCCGGCGGCGCGGATGCTGATGTTCCCCTGGTCGGCGAGGATCTCGAGATTCCGGTTGCGAACCTCGACCGAGAACGTCTCGCCGACGTCGAGGAGGAGATTTTCTCCGGCCATGAGGGAGATCTCCCCCCCCTCGGCCTGCATGAGGATGTTCTCCCCGGCCTTGAGGAGGATATCGGTGGCCGCCTGCAGCTCGATCTCCTTGTTTTTCGTCATCAGGCGCTGGGCGTTTTCGACCGTGACAATATGATCCCCCCCCGCTTCGACCGTCTGGGTCTCCCCCGAATCGAGGAGGAGAGTTTTGGCGGCGAAGAGCTCCATCGTCCCCTCCTCGCTGGCGAGGCGCACCCGGTGCCCTTCGCTGTCGGCGTCGAGGGCAAGGAGGTTCTTCCGTTCGGCGGTGAAGAGTTCGACCTTCTCCTTTCCCCTTCGGTCGTCCATCAGCAGTTCGTTGCCGCCTTTGGTGCGCAGGATGTTTTCGCTGCTGTTGGCGCTGGTGACCGGGCTGGGGGTGTCGGGGTTGGCAAGGACGCCGAGGAGGATCGGCCGGTCGATGTCGCCGTTGATGCAGGTGAAGACCACCTCGGTGCCGGGGTGAAGGGGAAAGTGCAGGCCGCAGTTGTCGCCGCCGGCCGGCTGCATCAGACGCACGGGATGGCTTGCCGACCCTTTCTGGGCGTCGCCGAGGTCGAAGTCGGCGCGAATCCGGTAGCGCCCCTGCTCGTCGAGAAAGGCGTACTCGCCGCCGCTGCTCTCGATGCGGGCGGTGTAGGTTCCGTGCAGCCGCCTCGGGATGGGGACCGGACGGTAGGCGACGCCGTCGCGGACAAGCAGCGCCTTGTTGCGGTAGGTCATCCTTCCGGGGCTGCCGCCGTAGGCGAAGGCGGCCCCCTGCTCGCCGGCGTGTTCCACATCCACCACCAGGTAGTCGCCGTTGTTGCCCGATTCCGGATGGCCGGTCAGGGTGATGCGGAGCCCGGGGGAGAGGCCTCGGCAGTCGGATTCGGCGACGAAGGTCTCCCGCTGGCAGTCGAGGGCCTGCTGGCGGATGCGGGCCAGGGCCGCCCCTTCGGCCATGTCCCTGAAGTGCTCGCCGAAGCGGTAATCGGTCCCGGCACCGGCAACGGCGGTTCCGGGAGAGCCGTAGGCCTCGAGGACGACCTCGGGGGTCTGGTCGTTGTAGTCCCGCAGCTCGACCTTTTGGCTGAGGAGCCTGGCTCTCGGGGTGAAGGCGAAGATCGTCTCTTCGTCGCGTACCGCCCCGGTCTGAAGCTGGAATCGCAACGGACCGGAGCCTAGATGCGGGAGGTCGCCGACGCCGTCGTGAAAGAGGAGCCGGCTTCCGGAGGAGCCGACCTCGAAGCGAAAGAAGATTCCGGCGCCGGCCGCCAGGCGCTTGATGAAGGCCAGATCGCTCTCGTCGAACTGGACGGTGAACTCCCGGGCGGGATGGTTCTCCTTGAGGCGCAGCTCGAAATCGCCGGCGGCAAACCCGCCGCCGAGCAGGACCTCCTCGATGATCTTCGGCGCCGTTTTGCCGAGAAAGACCCGATGCCTCCGACCCATCCCCAGAGGCGCCAGGGGGGAGGCGAACTCAACCTGATATTCGTGGCCGTTGGCCCCCGCTCCGCCATAGGCGACCTCGAGGATCACCCCGTGGATCGGGACTTCTCCCCCCGGGGCCAGGTGCAGGGCCGCCGGGCGACCGATGATATACGTCGTATCGATCGCCGAGGAGGCCAGGAGTTCGATCCGGAAACGGTAATCCCCGCCGAGGGCATGACCCTTTCCGGAGAAGGAACGGACGGAAAAGGTCTCATCGGGGATGCCGCGCACGGAGCAGGCGAACTGGCTGCGGTTGGCCGGGGCGTCGATCTTCCCTGCGGCCAGGGATGGGATATGCATGGAACGACCTCCCCAGGCGCCCGTTTCCGGGTCGCCGTCTCTTCGGATTCATTGCCCCAGTTTGGCAGGAGCGCTACCCCTGGGCCGCCTTCGCCAGGTCGTCTTCGTGCTCCTCGTCCCCCGGTGCCCTGTCCTCCTCTCCGTCGGCGCAGCGGTCGGCAAAGAGACAGGAGAGATCCCCTTTGTCGTCGATCTCCAGTGAGAGGATCTCGGGCATCTCGCCGGCGGCCATGAACTGCAGCAGGCTCTTGGCGATGCCGGGGACGAGCTGCTGTTCGATGAGAGCGTTGACCATGCGGGCGCCGCTGGCACCCTGCCGGCAGCGCCCCGCCAGATAGGCGACGACCTGCGGCCGGCAGCGCAGTTCGATGTCATGGGCCTGGCGCAGGCGTTTGGCCAAGGCCTCGAGCTTGAGGGCGGCGATGGAGTGCAGCGCTTCGGCTTCGAGGGGGAGATAGGGGACGACCTGCATCCGCGCCAGGAGAGCCGGGGCCAGAGCGCTCAGGAGCGCCGGCCGAATCGCCTCGGCGAGGGCGGACAGGGACGGACGCTCCCAGGGGGTGTCCGCCGCCTCGGGGGGGACGGTCCGCTCGGAAATCTCCGCGGCGCCGAGGTTGGTGGTCATGAGGATCACCGTGTTCTTGAAGTCGATCTCCCGCCCCTCGCCGTCGCGCATGAACCCACGGTCGAAGACCTGGTAGAAGAGGTTCATCACCTCGGGATGGGCCTTTTCCACCTCGTCGAGGAGGAGGACCGCATAGGGGCGCTGGCGCACCGCCTCGGTGAGGACGCCCCCCTCGCCGTAACCGACATACCCCGGCGGCGCCCCCTTGAGCTGGGAGACGGTGTGAGCCTCCTGGTACTCGCTCATGTTGATGGTGATCAGAAAGCGCTCGCCGCCGAAGAGCTGCTCGGCGATGACCCGGGCGGTTTCGGTCTTGCCGACCCCGCTGGGACCGGCGAGGAGAAAGACCCCCTGGGGCGTCTCCGGGTTGCGCAGTTTCGCCCGGGCGCTGCGCACCGCCCGGCCGATCTCGGCGAGCGCCCCCTCCTGGCCGACGATCCTTGTCGCCAGAGCGCCCTCGAGCTCGATGAGGGAGGCGATGTCGTCCCGGACCATCTTGCCAACGGGGATCCCCGTCCAGTCGGCGACCACGGCGGCGATCGCCTCGGCATCGACTTCGGCCTGCACCAGGGGCGCATCCCCCTGAACCTCCCGCAGTCGGCGTCGGGCCCGGCACCCCGCCGCCGAAAAGTCCCCGTCGCCGTCCTCCGTCGGCCGCTCCCGGCCGATCTCTCCGACCAGGGCCCGCTCCTCCTCCCACTGCCGCTCGTGCCCCTCGAGGCGCTCCCGACTCTCCGCCTCCTCCCGCTGCAGGGTGGCGATCAGTCGGGAATCGGCGTTCACCCCCTGGCGGCGGTCCTCCTCGAGATGCCCGAGGCGCCGCTGCAGGTAGGCGATGTGCTCTCGGCCGGCGTCGATGAGGGCGGGAATCGCCGCCTGTCCCATGCGCACCCGGGCCGCCGCCGTATCGATGAGGTCGATCGCCTTGTCGGGAAGCTGGCGGCCGCTGATGTAGCGGCTGGAGAGGCGCACCGCCGCCTCGAGAGCGTCGTCGGTAATCAGCACCCCGTGATGGGACTGGTAGAGGGTCTTGAGGCCGCTGAGCATGCCGATCGCCTGCTCCAGGCCCGGCTCGTCGACCTTGACCAGCTGAAAGCGCCGCGCCAGGGCGGCGTCACGCTCGAAATACTTCCTGTACTCGGCCCAGGTGGTGGCGGCGATGGTCCGCAGTTCTCCCCGGGCAAGGGCCGGCTTGAGGAGATTGGCGGCGTCCCCCTGTCCCGCCTCCCCCCCGGCACCGACGAGGGTGTGGGCCTCGTCGATGAAGAGGATGATCGGAGTCGTCGAGGTTTTGACTTCGTCAATGACGTTCTTCAGACGCTTCTCGAATTCCCCCTTGACCCCGGCGCCGGCCTGGAGGAGGCCGAGATCGAGGGTCAAAAGCCGCACCCCGCAAAGGAGGGCCGGGACCTTCCCCTCGACGATGCGCAGCGCCATCCCTTCGACGATGGCGGTCTTCCCCACCCCCGGCTCTCCGACCAGGATCGGGTTGTTCTTGCGGCGCCGGGTGAGGATATCGATTGCCTGGCGGACTTCGTCGTGGCGCCCGAGGACCGGATCAATCTCGCCGCAAGCGGCCCGGCCGGTGACGTCGATGGTGAAGCGGGCCAGGGCCGAGCTCCCCTCGGGGGAGGAAATCGAGGGGAGAACCTCCGGGCGCGGTGCTTCGGCGCCCTCCGCTGCACTCTCGGCCGAACCGGCGGCCATCGCAGAGTATTGCCGGCGCAACTGGGGGAGGGGCAGCGCCTCGAGGCGATCAAAACCTTTGCCCGGCAACTGGGGGATCATTTCCACGAGGGCCTCGAGGAGGGCCGCCGAGCGAAGTTCCGTGCCGGCGTAATGAAGGGAAGCCGTCAGCCAACCCCTTTCGAGCCACTGGTACAGGTTCTGGGAGAAGATCGGCTTCCCCTGGTTTCCCTGGCGCAACCGCGAGAGATTCTCCAGCAGATCCTGCCAGAAGGAGTCGAGGTCGACGGCAAAATATTGGAGGATGCGGTCGAAATCGCCTCCGCCGTCCTCGAGGAGCTTGACCGCCACATGCTCGATGGTGACTTCGTAGTGGCCGCGGGTCGCGGCAAAGGCCGCGCCGGCTTCCAGGGCCCTGGCACAATGGGGATTCAGGCGGTCGAGGAGGGCCCTGAGGTGTCTGCTGTCCATCCGGTTGATCCTCTCTTTAGATAGAAGGGGTCCGGGCGAGGAGATTCGCTCCGGGGAGACGGATTTCGCTTTCGGCCCGGCTGTTTTCCCCCAGGCAGCTGTTCCAGCCGAGCATCATCGCCTCAACGCCGAGCTGCAACGGGGCGGTCCCTTCGATGCGCACCCGCAACAGCAGATCGAAATCGATTGTCGGCGGCAGATACCGGCGAATCAGACGGGCCACGGTTTCCGACTGCTCCCCGCCGGGGAGGAGGGCGAGGGCCTCATCCAGGGGGAGGGGACCGATGCGGATCTCCACCCGGCGACCGACGTCGAGGACGGAGCCGCCGAGAACCAGGTTCTCGCCGAGGACCAGCTCCTCTCCCCCCCTCCCGCCGACGGGGGGAATTTCTGGCAGGGAGACCCATTGGGGACAGAACTGCACCACCTCCACCGGGGTCTCGTCGAGAAATTCCCGAAGGACCCCTCGAAGCCCCGCCCCGTTTTGAACGGGACTTCCGAGGGGGCCGGCAAAGGCCTGCGCAAGATCGTTCCCGGCACCCCCTCCCACCCCGGAGAGGGCCGAGAGGTAGCGTTCGAAGGTGCTCTCCCCGCCGGGGAGGACCGGGGATAAGAACTTCTTCCACCCGAGGTAGAGGAGCTCATAGAGGCGATGGTTGAAAATGTCGAGGAAGGCGCGCAGCGCCCCCCCCTCCTCCTCGGCGGCGGCCTCGAGAAAATAATGGGGAACGGGGGCATCCACCCCGTAAAAACCCATGAAGTTGAGCTGCATTTCGAGGCGACCCTCCTCGTCGAGGCGGCAACGGCGGATGTCGCCGGCCGGAAAGCTCAGTTCCGCCGCCGGCCGGAAGCGGATCGTAGACGGAAGCTCTCCCGGACCTCGGGGAACCTTCGCTGCCGCCGCTTCGAAGAGACGCACGGCCTGAAAAAAATTGTAGTGGGGCCCCTCCTCGACGAGGGCGGCTATCAGAGCCGGTAGCTCTCCCCGACGAGCGGTTTCCATGCGTAATCCCTGTGGGACGGATGACAGAGGATGCGGGTTTCGACAAAGGTGTTGAGCGACGCGTACATCCCGAGAAAATGGTGCAGGATCAGACCAAAGAGGTGGATGTCGGCCTGGGAAGCGAAATTTTCCTCATGCAGGGTCAATTCGACCCGCAGTCCGCGCATCAGGGCCCCCCGGGAGATCCGGTCGACGGGGTGGACGGCGATGCCCAGGATCCCCTCGATCCGCCGCTGGTTCGCCTCGAGCCCGCTCCAGTCGTAGAGGGAGAGCATCTGGCGAAAGGTCTCCACGGAGGAGAGGGTTCCGTAATGAAGGGAGAGGTGAGAGATGAGGGCCAGGCGGTAATCTCGCCGCATCGGGGGGCGCAGGACCTTGCTCGGCCGGGTGAGGTTGACCACCTGCACCCAGGAAGGGATGTCCGGCGACGGCACGCGGAGGGTGTTCTCCTGCAGGAGGCGCCGGGGGTAGTCGCCATTGCAGGCGGTAATGGCGCAGGAGAGGGATTCCCGACTGAAGGCGCTGTCTCCGCCGACACGGATGGAGATCAGCGGACGGACGCCGTTCTCCTTGCGACTGCTCTGGAAATAGCGCCCCCGCCCACCGCGATGCTTGTAGGCGTGGAGCGCCAGGTAGTCGTGGCGGCGGCCGCTGCCGCCGTCGCTCCCGGAGACCGCATCGACACTGTAGACTTCCATCCCCTCCGCAGCGGCAGCATCGGCCACCACCGGGTATTCGCTCCGCAGGTGGGTGAGATGGATCGGCTCGCTGGTTGCGGAAAAGAGATTTACCGCCGGAGTGCAGTGGAGGAGGAAATTCTCCTTCTTGAGTTTCAGCTCCTTGTCCAGCACCCCCTTGAGGCGGATCTCGACCTCGAAGGCGCTGCAGTGGGGAGGCCAGTTCAACAGATCGAACCCCGACAGGTTGACGAACTGGTATTTCTCCCGGAAGGCGAAATACTCCTGCAGGAGGTGAAATCCGACAAAGCTGCGCCCCGCCCCGGGGACGAGCATCTCCTCGACGCCGAGATGGGCCGCGGTGACGGTCTCCGGCCCGCCGAGGCTTCGGGCTCCCTGGCCGGGGTGGTCGGGAAAGGAGACCCGGACGCTCTGGACATCGGCGGTCAGGGCGTGGTGCAGCTTCAGGGCGACCTGGGGGTCGGCATGGAGATAGAGCTTGATCCCCCTGAGCTCGAGGGACTCGGCGACGATCCCGGCGTCGAGCTGAAATCCGAGGATCAGGGCCGTCCCTCCCCCGGGCGGTTCGATCAGGGAAAGACGGGCGAGGCGCATCGGCTGCAGGAGGGTATCGCTGGTGGTGCGAAAGCGGCAGATGACCCGCTCTTCCCCCACCGGCGGACTGAGGACGGCGCTCCCCTTCGCCAGCGTCCGGGTCTGCTGGAGCTGCCCTGGCCGGGGGGAGAACTGGAGGATGCTCAAGGAGGGGACCGGGCGTAAAAAATGCGGCCAGAGCTGATTGAGGAGCGCCTCGCAGACCTCGGGGACGTCGTCATCGATGCGCTGGCGGATCTGCGCTGTCAGAAACGCCATCCCCTCGAGGAGACGCTCCACATAGGGATCGCGGTCCTTGACCTCCTGCAGGTTGAGCATGCCGGCCTGCTCGGGATAGGCCCGGGAAAAATCCTGCGCCGCCTCATGGAGGAGGCGCATTTCCGCCTCGAAATAGTCACGCATGGGAATATCCCGAGGGGATGCTGACGGTGGTCGCCCCGCCGCAGACGAAGATCGCCTGCAACCGCACCACGGCACCGGAGGCGACCACCCCGGAGATATCGAGATGCAGACGGTTTTTGGCGTCGCTGAGGGGACGGTAACTAACCTGACTCCGGCTTAGGCGCGGCTCGAACCGCTCGATGCACTTCCTGACTTCGGCCACCAGAGAGTCGATGGAATAGGGAAGGGCCTCGTAGATGGCATCCATATCCGGCAGACCGTAATCCGGCAGATGGACCAGAGTCCGCCGCCGGGCGCTGAGAAGTCGCTCGATGTGATCACGGATGCTGGCCAAAAGCGCCTCGGCGGGGTAAACCTCGGCGAGGGGGCGCCCGTCACGGTAACGACCGGCCAGAATTTCGTAAAGCGCTCGGGACATGGGGATACTTTCCGCCTTCGCGGTGGGAGGGGGTAACATTCGCCGCCCGGCGCCGTGCTGGCGCCGGGCGGCGGCCAGGGGGAGCTAACGCCCTTCGGTCCAGGCGTCGGAGAACTCGATGTTGCCGTCGACGTAGGTCCAGGTCACCTTGGCGTAGCGCACCGAAACCTCCTCGAGGTGGGGGTAGCGCTCCTTGTCGATATCCTTGACGTTGTGCATCTTCGGCTTGATGGAGGTGATTTTCACCCCCTGCAGGGTGTGGCGGAAATACTCCTTTTCCGTGCCGGTATCGTCGATCTTGTACCAGCGCATCTCCATTTTCTTCAGAGTCTGACCGTTGCTGCAGGCCTTGTAGAGATAGGGGGTGGCGCTGTCGAAAGCCTTGAGAAAGACCAGCGGCTCGTGCTTGCGGGTCCCGGTCAACGCTCCCGAGTCAGAATCCGTGGGGATCCTCAGTTCATGATCGAAGCCGAGGACCTCGATGCTCCCCTCCCGGTCGGAAATGGAAACCGGCCCTTCGATCTTGCTCCCCTGGTCGTCCTCGATCCACATGTAGGCTGGAATAGCCATGGCGAACTCCTCCTTTTTTTGAAAAACCATGAATAAGAATTCAACTGCCCGTCAATGAAACCCTCCACCGGAAGCCTCAGGCCGCCGGTCCCCCTCCATCCCCCCTTTCCTCTGATTTCTTCAGGGATTCCCTATTTTTTCCCCGTCGGCATCTGGGCCACCAGGGAGAGCCGGACGTCGACCCCCTCGATCTGAAAATGGGGCATGATAAAGAGGCTGACGCTGAAATACCCCGGATTCTCCGGAATCTCCTTGACCACGACCTGTCCGTCCTTGAGGGGGTGGGTGGCAATCAGGTCCGGTTCCGGGTCCTTCATCTTGGTCACCAGGGTCTGAATCCAGTCGTTGAGCTCCTTCTCCAGCACCTGCCGGCTCTTGCTGGAGCCGATGTTCTCCCGCTGCAGCACTTTGAGGTAATGGGCGATGCGCGACACCAGAAAGATGTAGGGGAGGCGCGCATTGATGCGGCTGTTGGCCGTCGCCTCCGCCGTGGAGTATTCTGTCGCCTTCTGCACCGAGTTGGCGGAAAAGAAGCAGGCGAAATCGCTGTTTTTGTAGTAGCTCAAGGGGATGAAACCGAGATTGGCGAACTCGAGTTCCCGCGTCTCCGGGATGAGGATCTCGGAGGGGATCTTGGCCTGCAGTCCCTTGCCGGCGTCATAGAGATGCACCGGCATCCCCTCGACCTTGCCGCCGGCCTCGGGGCCGCGGATGTTCACCGCCCAGCCATTTTTGGCAAAACTGCGGGCCATGTTGCCGGCAAAGGCAAAGACCGAGTTCCCCCAAAGGTAGTTGCCATGCTGCTCGCCGCCGACGCTCTCCTCGTAGTTGAAGGTCCGCACCGGATTGCTGGTGCTGCCGTAGGGGAGGCGCAGGAGAAATCGGGGGAGGGTCAGGCCGACGTAGCGGGCGTCCTCCGTCTCGCGGAACCCCTTCCAGCGCAGATATTCCGCCTTTTCCATGTAGTTGGTCAGGTCGTGGATCTTCGGGAGGTCGTCGATGCTCTCCTTGCCGAAGAAACGGGCTCCCACCGACGCCAGGAAGGGGGCATGGGCGCTGGCCGCCACCCGGGAGACCTCGCCGAGGAGGGCGACATCCTGGGGCGAGCTGTCGAAAACATAATTGGCCACCACCGCCGAGACCGGTTCACCGCCGGGAGTGTCATATTCATCAATGTAGACGTGCTTGTAGAGGCCGGTCTGGATCGTCTCCGGTGCCTCTTCGAAATCGTCCTGCAAATCTGCCTTGCTGCAGTCGAGGAGGTCGACCTTGACGTTGCTGCGGAGATCGCAGCGGTCGACGAGAAATTTCAGGCCGCGCCAGGCCGATTCGATCTCCTGGAAACGCCCGTGGTGTAAAATGGCGTCGAGCTGCCTGCTGATGGTGGCATCGATCTGGGCGATGTAGCTGTCGAGGAGGGCCTTGTCGATCCTCTCGATGGGGTGGCCGCTTTTGGCGACCAGGTCAATGAAGACCTGGATGGCTGCCGTCAGCCGCTTGTCGAGGGGCGCCTCCGCCAGGCGGGCTGAGCTGGAGAAACTGCCCAGGTCGATTTGCTCGGCGAGCGGGCTGATGTCCACCAATCCGCAAAGACGCTCATAAACACTTGCGGCCGAGGCGTCCACGACAGATATCGTTTTGGCTTGCGCACTTTCCTGGATGGTCATGACGGATTCTCCCAAAGGTTCCGGTTTGCTCAAGGGATGAAAGGTTTTACTCGCCGTTTGCCGCCGAAGCTTCGGAGACGATCTTTTCCAACTCCTTCTGCAGCCCCTCGAGTTCCGGACGGTTCTTGACAATATTTTCCAGCTCCCGGCGGAATTTGCCGTTGTCGAGGACGTTGGACTTGAGATCCTTGAGGAGATTGCGCATCGCCATCAGGCTGTGGAGCTCGGGGACCTGATTGGCCACCTGCTCCGGGTGGAAGGAGTTCAGGGAATCGAAACGGAGATGGATGCCGATCTCACCCTCCCCCCGGGCGATGCTGGGAACGGAAAATTCCGCCGTCGGCGCCAAATCCTTGAGGACCGCTTCAAGGTTGTTGCGGTTGAGGCTGATCCGCTCCCGCTCCGCCAGTCGTCCGGACCCCTTCCCGCTGCTGAAGTCACCCATCACCAACAGCTTGAGGGGGAGTTCCGTCTTCCTTTTGGCGCCCCCGGTTTCCACATCGAGGGAGAGGTTGATCCGCGCCTTGGGGATTTCCTTCTGAAAACTGTCTGTCATCATCGTCTCCTTGTCTTTGCCGCCTTAGTATTCATATCTCCGGGATCCCAGAGTTCGGAGTGTCGCCTGCCGGTCAAACCAGACGGGCCGCCGCTTCAGGATCGGCCCGGCAGATCAGGCTCCGCAGATCGGCCATTTTGTTCCGCAGCGTCTCGGCCTCCTCTCCTGTCACCTTGGGGGCGAGGAGACGCCCGGCCTCGAGCGAGATCTTCCAGATTCCGAGGGCCAGGGACGAATCCCAGAGATGGAGAGATTCTTCCTCCACCCTTTTCGTCAGGTCGTCGAGGACCGGGAGGGCCAGGTCGGGACGCCCCCCTTCGAGGCAGAGGCGAGCCATGGTCAGACGCAGCGTTAACCGCTCCTTCTCGTTGCCAACGGCCACCGCCTTGAGGCAGGCGAGCCCCTCGGCAAGCTTCTTCTTCGGAGACAGCCTGCGGGCCTCGGCCAGGGCCGACTCCAGAAGGGCGTCCCACCCCTCCTCCTTCCCGCGACACGGCTCTTCTCCCCCGGCGAGGCGGGTGTCGAGCCACTCCCTGGTCTCGAGAGAAGCAAAGGGACGGCCGTCTTCGAAACTCAGGGCGAGAATCTCGGGAAGACGTCGCACAAGGCTCCGAGTCTGGTCGGCGATTCCCGCCGCCAGGTCCTCCCGGCCGAACCGCCCCGCCGCCTCGCAGGCTGCCAGCTGCAGGTCAAGGCTGAATTGACCTCCCGGTTCGAGAAAGAGGTTTTCACAGAGAAGGAAGGCGCCTTCACCTTCGCCTCGCTCTCCGGCCTGCTGCAGCTCATTCCATCCGGTCTGACGCAGGGGGGGGATCCGCGTCTTCCCCTGTTCATGAGGGGGGAGGGTCAGCCCCCCCCAGCGCAGGGTCCGACTGAAACTGAGCGCATGCAGATAAGCCTTTTTTTGCAGCAAAAATTCGCGAATCGCTTTGGTGGAGGCGATCATCTCCCGGTCCGAGGTAATGCTCCCCGCCGCAGGCATCGTCTGAGTTGACGGAGAGAGAGCGCACAGAAGCTCGGCCATCTGTTCCCCGGAAAGGGGAACGGCGACGGATTGCGCCTTCCCTGTCTTCTCCCGCAGTTTCCCGGGGAGCCAATGATTGGGGGCGCTCCAGAGAGGCGCTTCATCACCTCCGGCGGTGCGGATTGCCTGATTGATCCCGGCGACGGTTTCCTCAAGGGCGCGCAGTTCGTCGGCGCCGGCAAGGGTGGCGGCCTCCTGCAGGGCCCCGTCGAAGCGGGGGTTGTTAAGCCAGGTCAGGGCTGCGTTGCGCGCGCCGGCCTTGAGGGGGTGGCAGTCGGCCCAGAACCCTTCAAGGATCAGGCGATAAGCCGAAGCCGCCTCCTGCACTCCGGCGATCCCGGCAAGGTGAGTCGAAGCCAGCATCAGGTATCCAGCCACCCGCAGGTCCTTGCTGTGGGTGGCGAGAAGATGGCGCCCCCTCTCCAGCACCCGGCCGTAGTCGTTTCCCTGAAGTTTTTCCATCTCCTGCCGGATCGCGGAAAAATCGTCGTGGTAACGAGGATCTTCCCCGCAGGGGCTTTTGGGCAGGGGGGTTGCCACCGCGGCGAGCCAGGCGCCGCTCACCCAGCTACCTCCCGACGACCGAGCCGGTAGAGGACATCGAGGAGGCTGACCCGGTCATCGGCCAGAAGGCGCCGCAGGTCGAGGTTCTCCTTCCCCTCTCCCCGGCTCATTTCGGCCACCACGTCGAATATCGAACCATCGTTTAGGGCAGGATCGATAAGGTGCAGAAGATAGGAGCCGGGAATGGGGCGGAAGAAGACCGTCAGGGAGGCCGGTGCCGCGCAGGAGGAGGCGCGCCAAAAGTAATGTGCGCGCAGGTTGCGGTCCTCGAGGATCGACTCGATGAGCTGCATCCAAAAAATCACGAAGGGGCGCGGGTTCCCCTCCCCCGGCAGGGGCAGGCGCACCCCCCAACTGGTGCGCAGCGGCGTCCGCCTCGTGACGGTTCGCAGTGTCTGAACGAGGGTGGCAAACAACATCTGGCGGTTCTCCGGCGCAAGATCCGGCAGCGCCGTGCGCCAGAGGAGACCGAGTTCGACATTCTTGAGGATTTCGATCTGCTGCTCGAGAAGAAGGCGGCGGGAAAGTTCTCCCTGACGGCGGTACAACCCTTCGACCCGGCTGACCAGGAGCGGCACACCCTCGTTTTTCCACCTTTCTTCACAGAGTTCCTGCGCCTTAAGAAAAAACTCGTCGTAGACCGCCGGGGGGACGGCCTGCATCCGGCGGAAAATCGGGTCCTCGGCGACGGTGAAGAGGATAAAGGGATAATGGCGTCCGCTGCGATCCTGGCTGGGGATCAGCGTACCGATCACCGTCCGCTCCTCCTCGCCGCCGACCATAACAAAATGGCATCCGGGGAAGGTCCGATAGGTTTCAGGCCAGCTGCTGCCATGCTTGCGGATGATGAAGCCGATTCCCTCCTGAATCCAGGCGTCGAGGGCCACGGCCTCGCGACTCTTGACGTTGTGACGGATGAACTCGGAGTGGATCGGCATCTTGCCGAAACAACCGAGCTGATCGCCGGCAACCGCACGGGGCTGATGCTTGATAGCTTTGGAGAAGAGTCCGAACATCGCGGGTTATTGACTCCCTGGGTGTGGGTCGATCAGAAAAGGGATACGGGGAGGGCATACCCGGAGAGAACCTTACGGTCAAAAACGTTGTTCTCCCGGTCCGCCTTGATCTTGAACTGCACCGTGAGCGGGGCGCCGTCGCTGCCGGTGAGTTCCCAAACGCCGAGGTACTGGTTGCCGCTCTCGGCGGTGATTTTCCCCTTCTGCAACAGATGGAAGAGTCCCCAGATCCCCTCGTAGTTCAGCTCGCCCCGCGCCGCACTCCGTCCGCTCACCCCCTGGATCTTCGCCCCGAGCCCTTCCCCGTTGCCGGGCCAGAGGAATTTGCGCCACTCCTGAGGTTCGTTGCGGTAGCGGTAGGATTGACCGTTGCTCTCGATCATCGTTTCACTGAGGCCCCGGCTCGGCATGGGATAGAGGTAGAACTGCAGATTCGGCTCGTCGCTGCCGCGGCGAAAGAGACCGGCAGTGATGACATTTGAGCGGGACAGGGAGGTCATCAGCTCCTTGCTGAAGCCCGGTCCCAGATCGAGCCAGGTCTTCTGCCGCCATTCCCCCCGCCCTTCGCTGACAAAGGGGGCGAGATTGGTGCGGACAAAGGACCAGAAAATTCCGTCCTGGGGTCGGAAGAAATCAGCGACGTCGGCCAGGGCCGCATCGGACCCCTTGCTGGCAAAGGGGAATTTTCCCTGCAGCTTGCGCTCGTAGGGACTGACCACCGAATTCTTCCACTGCAGCTGCAGGTCCTGATCGGCTTCGCTGAGGACGGCCCCCCAGGCGCTGCGAATCGCCCCGATCAAAACGCCCGAGGCAAGTTTACGGGTTCGCGGCTCGATGCCGTTGAGCATGCTGGAGGTCGAAACCCAGCTCTTGTAGAGCTCGAGATCCCCGCCGGAGCCGGTGAGGATCTTCGCCGCATAGAGGTTGGCCTCCCGCTGCACGTCGACCGAAGCCCCCAGTCGCTCCATCTCGTTCTGCACCGAGGAAATGGCGAGAAGGTACTGATTAATAAGGAGGCTGACGGTCATCTTTTCCGCCGGATCGGCGAACTTGCGCAGGTCGCGCAGGGTTTCTTCGAGCTCCGGTACGCTGCGGCGGGCTTGAAAGCCTCCGGCTCCCTGGGCGAGGTTTTCCAGGGGCGCTCCGACACCGGATTCCGGGGGATCCTCGAGGTTGACGTTGTTGGAGATAACCCGCATCAGTTCGCCAATCGGCCCGTCGCTCTGAGCGACGACCAGCATCTTTTTGGAAGCGTCGGCCACGGAGGTGAAGGAAGGGTACCGCACCGACTCCAGAAGCGAGAACCAGGCGTCGGCATAGTCCCGAAAATACTGCTGGCGAATTTCCCTCTCCAGGCGCATCGCCAGCTTGGCATTGACAGCCCCCTCGTCGGGCTCGGCCCCCTCCGGCGAATCGGCGACGGTCACCCCGGTCGCCACCTCGGCTGGGTTCCCTGAAGCGGGACCCTCGCCGTCGCGGTAATAGCCGATCACCCAGTCGCCGCGACTGGCCACCGTCACCACCTTCTTGATCTCCGGCTGGACAAAATCCGTCCACCCCCGGGCGGTATAGACGCCTGGCTGCACATGGTCGCTGTGGAGGACGCCGTAACCGTGCCCTTTGATGAATTCTTCGAATTTGCGGTCCTTGAGGGAGAGCTTCCCCTTGTTGAGGATCTGCACATAGAGGCGCTCGGCGTTGGGGGGGGTCCGCAGCTGTTCCCGGGACCTGGCAACGATTTCCTTTCGCCGCTTCCAGGGGCGAACCGCCAGAGGATCGTCCATGGGACGCTTGAGATGGGCAAGATAAAGAAGAATCATCTCCTCCATATCCTGGCGCTCCTCTTCCTGGAACTCGGATTCCGCTCCCCCCCGGAAAATCAGTTCGCACCAGGTTTCCGCAAGCACCGGCGCGGCGAACTCGGGCGAAAGCCGCTCCGGCATCGACAGCATCAGATAAGTCTTGAGCGCCTGATAGTAGGGTTCGCGAATCTTCTCCTGCCCCTTGTCGTCGGAACCGTCCCACTGGCGGGCGAAGTTCTCCAGCCGGTATTCGAGAGAGGTCACCGACGGCTTGAAAAAGACCAGGTCGAGGGAATCGAGGAGGGCCGTGAGGGTCGGTTCGAGCTGTTTTTCCCCCTGGTAGATCCCCAGCAGGAGATGAAGGGGGAGGCGCTCTTCATAACCGCACAGTTTGCGATAATGGCGATAGACGCTGAGGATGGAGCTGAAGCTTCGCTCCTGGTTGCGGTCGCCGGAGACGACCTCCTCGGTCATCACCCGGACAAAATCGCTCCCCTTGCCTGCCAGGAGGGTGTTGCTGGCCAGCGAGGCGCTGAGAAGGAGGACGCTGCCGACGATGACCGCCAGTCCCGTGGCCACCCAGGCGCTCTTGAACCAGCGGTTGAGGACCTCCCGGCGGCGGTTGCGGACGATCCCGCCGGAATTGGGGAATATCGCCTCCTGGAAGAGTTTCTTGATGAAATAGCTCTTCGTCGTCCCCGGATCGTCGAGGGAGGCATCCTCCACATAGCCGAAGGCCTGACGGAGATTGCCGACGATGCGCTGGATCGGTGTCCCCTCCTGGGTGCCGCTGGTGAGATAGACGCCGCAGAAGCGCGGGGTTTCCTGGTAGGGATTTTCCTTGACCAGGAGGTTGAAAAATTCCTGAAGCTTGTCCGTTGCGACCTGAAACTGGTTGGGAAAGTCGAAAATCGCATGTTTAAGTTCTAACTTTCGCTGCATGGATAGCCTGCGCAACCGCAGTTCGCTCAGCCGCCCCTGCAACTGCTGCAACCGCTTTTCGAAGCTGGCGGCCAGATCCTGATTTTCCCCCTCGTCAAGGAGCCAGGCCCCCCAGATCTGACTGCGGTCATGCTCGCTGAGATCCTCGAAGAAGGAAGTGAAGCCGTGGAGGAGATCGCACTTGGTCACCACCAGGTAGATGGGGAAGTTGCAGCCGAGATGGTTGATCAGCTCGTCGAGACGGTCGCGGATTACCTTGACATGCCATTCGATTCCGGCGCCGTCGCAGGTCAGGAGCTCGGCGAGACTCAAGGCCACCATCACCCCGTTGACCGGCACCCGGCTGCGGTGGCGGCGGAGGAGGTCAAGGAAGGCCACCCACTCCTCACGGTCGTCATCTTCGGTGGTGTAGCGACCGGCCGTATCGAGAATCACCGCCTCGTCGGAAAACCACCAGTCGCAGTTGCGGGTGCCGCCGAACCCCTTGATGTCGGCGTCGTCGCCATGGGCATAGGGAAAGTGCAGCCCCGAATTTCGCAAAAGGGTCGTCTTGCCGGCGGCGGCTGGGCCGATGATCATGAACCAGGGCAAGGCGTAGAGGGCCGCGTTCCCCCGATAACCGACTCCGAGTCCCGACGACTTGAGGGCCGAAATGGCGGCATTCATCTTCTCCCTAAGCTCGGCGATCTCCAGCTGGCGCTCCGGGGCGCTACCCCCCTCCCCCTGCAACTCCATCCGGAATCGGGCGGCGCTGCGCCGTACCTTCCACAGACGCAACAGCCAGATCGCCCCGGCGACCCCGACGAGAGCCGCCATTACCGTCAGGCGAAGGGCGCCGCTCCTAAGACCGACAGAGGGTCCGCCCCACCACACCAGGGAAAGGAGAAGGAAAAGGCCGACGACGGTACTTCCGGAACGGCCAAGAAGATACCCCCGGAGGAAATTCAGGATCCGTTTCATGGGCGCACTTCCCTCTCGACGGCGGCGGCCGGACTCTTTTCGACAAAGCGCAGGATCGCCTCGCGACTCTGGGTGATTGTGGAGACGCTTTCGTTCATCAGGTTGGTGACGACCAGCGAATAACCAAGATAGGTGAAAAAGACCACCGATACCGTGGAGACCCCGATCACCCAACAGGGGATTTCCCTCCGTACCCGAGCCATCATGCCGACCTTGGGCACCCCCGCCGGGGAGAGGCGTGGATCGACGACCCCCCGGTAGTTCTCGATCTGGCTGCGCAGGTCGACCTGGAGCGCCGTGAGATGTTCGAGACCGCGGATTTTGTAGATCCCTTCGAAACCGAGCTGAAGACAGATGTAATAAAGTTCGAGGAGATCGACATGCCCCTCCCCGCCCTGGCGGAGAAGGTTGAGCTTGTCGTAGAACCCTTCCCCGGCGAGGTGGTCGCCGAACATTTCCAGTTGCAGCGGCTTGCTCATCCAGGCCAGACGCCCGGGCCAGCTCGAACTGAGGACCGCCTCGTCGACAAAGGCGGCCAGGGCATATTTGGCGTCGCGAAGGATTCCGGCAGCGATCCGGGACTCAAAGGCCAGCCGCTCCATCTCGTCGAAACCGGCGAGGACCTTTTCGCGAAAGTCGCTTTCGACGGCGATACCGCGGTCGCTGCGCCGGAAGGGGGCAACCAGCGACAGGACCGTCGCGCCGCATTGCAGAAGGGTGTTCCCCGTGGACTTACGCTCTTCCATATCCATGTCCCTTATTCCTGAATGGTCACGAGTTCGATCGTGCCGGAGATAAAGTGCTGCGGCAAAAAGAGAGCGAGGGTCGCCTCCTCGACGATCCGCCCCCAGAAATCTCCCCTGGGCTCAAGGCGGAAGTATTCAAAGCCGCTTTTGGTGGCAAGCCGGGCCGGCGGACGCTGGGTGTGGGTCATCCGCACCCCGGGGAGGGCCGAGGCAACGACCATTTCGATCGTTCCCCGGGAGGAAACCTTGACCTGCCGGGCAAAGTCGGCGACCCAGGAAGGGTCGGCGGCGTCGACCAGCACTTCGAGGAAGAAGGTGCACTCCCGCAGGGTTTTCTCCTCGAACCCCGCCACGCAGAGGAGCGCCTCGGTCTCTCTGACGAGCTTCAAGGCGGTAGGGCGTGAGGGACCCGCCACATTCATCAGGTTTCCCAGCGCCCGCTCAAGGGGCGGAAAGACCGCCGAGGGGGCCTCGTGCTGATAGGTCGGGATGACGCCGACATCGAGAACCGGGGAGAAGGAGCAGAGGGTTCCGACCAGGGCGCAGAGGGTCCGGTAGAGTCCCTCGGGGTGCAAGTCGGGGTTGGCCTGGTAGTGGGCGAGGAGGGGGCTGGCGACATTGAGGGCCTGCAGCAGGAAAAGATTTGTCGGCTCGCGCTGGGCAAATTCCGCCGGACCGCCGTTCCCCTGGCGCATCCGCTCGCTTAGAGCGCGCAGACGGGCGGAAGTGATTTCCACCAGGCGCCCGACCATTCCCCGCAGGGAAGGAGAGGCGCCGATCCGCACCAGGGGGGGGATGTATTCTCCGAGGAGACGGAAGGAGCCATCCCCCTCGTTGACGACTTCGGCGATCTTCAGGAAGGAAAAGCCCTCCCGCGACTGGTCGCCGGCAAGAAGCTGGAGATTGGCACAGGCAACGAGGACCTCCCGCTTTCGCTGGGGGTCGTAGGCATCGGCGACCTGAAGGTAATCGGCGCTCCAGGCACTCAGCCGTCCCGGCCGCGGATAGCCGTTGATCCCCTCGACGTGGCCATTGGCGGGGAGGGCGAGGAAGACCTCGAGGGTCTCCCCGCCACGGCCGCCGAGATCGACCTGCAGGGGGGCATCGACGGCGCCGTCGTGGCAGACCAGTTGTCCGCCCGGGAAGATCGCCGTACACTCCTGAACCCGGAAGCGACCGCTCTCGAGCCCCTTTTCGTCCACCAGCAACGACAGCACCCCCCAGGCCAGAGGGTTAAGCGCCCTCCCCTGCAACTGCCGGCAGGCCTCGCCGTACTCTTCCCACTGCTGAAAATGTTGCGGGCCGAGAAAAATTCCTTCGGACCAGACGACCTTCTTCAATCCCTGCACAGCCATGACCCCATCCTTGATCAGTCGACGATCTCGACCGAATTTCCCTTGAGACTTACGGTCACCGAGTTGGAAAACTGACGGGAGATAAAACCCGAGGCGACGGTCTTCACCGAACGCCAGCCTTCGCCGCCGGGCCGGCGGAAGATCGCCATCACTCCGACATATTTGGCTTGGTCATGGCGGGGATAGATCAATCTTTCCTGGGTCCCCGGATTGATAACCACCTCCTCCTTGGTCAGGAGCGCGTCGCCCAGGGTCACCAGATCCTTTTTCCACAACTCCTCGAAGGCCGCCTTCTCGAAGGCCTTGTTGTCCGAAAGCTGATAGAAACGGATCACCACGGGAAGGGGTTCGTCAAATTCGTTGAGATTGAGGTTGGCCGTCGCCGACATCGCCACCTTGACCCGGGGACCCGAACAGCCGGCGGCCAGGGAGAAAAGGAGAAGAATCACCGACAGTCTGACCAAAGGCTTCCAGTTCATAGAGCACCTCCCTTTTCCTGTTGCTGGGCTGTTTGCTTTTTCCATTCTTCCCGGCACCGAACATATCCCTTCACGAACCCTGGGAGGACCAGACGGGCGTGGCGCAGATTGGGGTTGTGCTCCAGCTTCCTGTGCAGAAGTCGGTAGCTGCGCCAGACAAAGGGCTTCAACCCCAGCCACCCAGGCGCCTGCTCGGCCACCCGGCGGGGACTGAGTTCGGCCACCGTCTCCCGGGCGACGCCATCGAGAGCGGCAACAAGGGCCAGTTGGTGATACACCAGGTCGTCAAACACCCGGGTCAAACGAAGGATCCCTTCCTCGCCCCCATCCGCCCAGAGCCTGAAGACTTCATCCGGCGTATTCCCTTTGAAATCCTCGAATTCCTCGCAAAAAACACGGCCGTAGGCCAGCCCGAATTCTTCGGCGAAGCAGCGCTGTCCTTCGATGAGCCGGGCCAGACCCTGCATCAGGACGGCAACGGTCCCGGAAACCGGTGCCGCCTTTTCTGCTTCGCGCCGGAGGCAGACGGTGTTCCCCTTCCTCTCCTCGACGACAAATTCCGTTTGATCACCACTGTTCATGCAGACTCCAAAAAACCCTTAGCCTTCCGGAAGCGCTTCTCCTGCCATCGCAGGGATACACCGGCGAAAAACGGTCGAAATCACGGGTTGTGCGTCCCGTTTGCAACCCCCTGGATGAATCGACATACAGTGTTTCAGGGTGGCAATTTAAAGGGCTGGCACAGGTCAAATCCACAAACAGGGCCTTTTGCCAGTTCATTCCGACCACAACATTGATAAAATCAAATTAGAAAAAGCACTTTTGGTGACGGGACTTTTATCATTTTAAATTTTCTTTTGTCAATTAACTTTTTCTTTTTTTTATTTTCTTTCTTGTGACCTCCACTCCTCCATCAGCTCCAATCCCCTGTCCGGCCGATACTTTTTAGTCGGGCGCCCC
Organism: Desulfuromonas soudanensis; assembly: GCF_001278055.1. NCBI lineage: Bacteria > Pseudomonadati > Thermodesulfobacteriota > Desulfuromonadia > Desulfuromonadales > Desulfuromonadaceae > Desulfuromonas > Desulfuromonas soudanensis. The sequence continues at coordinate 3,587,604 of NZ_CP010802.1, forward strand.
CTTTTCCCGGGACAAAAAAAAAGCGACCCCGCAGGAGTCGCCTTTTTCGCTAATTTTTTTCCCGCTCCTGGGGTCGCATCAGAGGAATGCGCCAACGCAGAGAATTGGGATCCTGTTCTGACACATTGGTTTCATAGCAAGAAGGCCCCTGCCCCTGGCGATGCAACAGAGAGAGAATCTGGTGCGGGACCAGGCGAGGCGGCTGAAGGGTTAATGGAAGGCGACCTATAAACTTATGGGCGTCCCCACTACCCTTGTCAAAAGTGTAGACTTGACCCTGTGGTTTCCCATTCTTGACCCTGTGGTTTCCCATACAAGCGTCGTTCAGAGGGTCAGGTCTCAACTCTTGACAATGTCAAGAGTTGAGACCTGACCCTGATGCCTTCGAATAATCCCACCACAGTTTTATTTAGCTGGCCGCGCCCCCTTTTCCCGGGACAAAAAAAAGCGACCCCGCAGGAGTCGCCTTTTTCGCTAATTTTTATTTCCGGCTTCTGGGGTCACATCAGAGGAATGCGCCAACACAGAGAATTGGGGTCCCGTTCTGACACATTGGTTTTATAGCAAACCCCTGCCCCTGGCGATGCAACGGGGGGAGAGGCTGGTGCGAGACCAGGAGAGGCGACTGAAGGGTTAATGGAAGGCAACCTATAAACCGATGGGCGTCCCCACCGCCCACTGCTTCACCCACGATTTCCCGTTGGAATCTACCGTTCCAGGAGCCGTTCGTTCTAAAGGCGCTCTTTCAGTTCGCTGAGCAGGGAGCGATAGGTGTTTTCCCCACTGGTAATGTTCAGAATGCGCACTCCCATCCCCCCTTTGAGCCGTTGAAGCAGGTTGGGTGGAACCTTCCTTGCCCACATCACCCGCCCGACCAGGTAAATGATCTCGCCACCGGGAGAGGTCAGCTCCAGCTTGAGCACCGAGTTGGGGTTTTGCACCACCGCGGACTTGATGAAGATGCCGGTATCGGAAAGATCCTCGGTGAAGCCGAAGCGTCCGGCCTCCTCCACTCCGAACTTGACCTGCAGGCGCTTGCGGTGCCGCCGGATATTGCGCTTGTCACCTGCCATGTCGCCTCCGCAATTGAATTAAATCCCCCAACAAGAGTGAAATCGAGGCTTTATAACATTTCGCACCGAAAATGACCATTGCCCAATTAAATATCACTAGGGTTAAGGGTCTTGCTAGGGAACAAATGTGTCAACGCAAAAACCAACTCCCTTTATTCTTATCCGTTGCGAACAATCCCACCATAGTTTAATTTAACCGGCCGCGCCTCCTTCCCGGGTCAACAGCAGTACAGAGAGTCAGGTCTCAACTCTTGACGATGTCATGAGTTGAGACCTGATGTTTCTTAAACTTCTTATGAATGTCCACCAAGATGTTCCCGACTGCCAACGACCATCCGGCAGCCTTAGGATTTGCCGGTGCAGCAGCAGAGACCATCAGCGCTGCGAAGAGGCATAGTGGTAGACCTTGTTGTAGGATCCCACTACTGTCCGGTTAATAGCCGAATAAATTCAGCTGGTTATAATCTTGGGTGTCTGGAATCTGCTTGAGCGCTTCCGCAACCAACGATGAAATGGGCTTTTTCTCGAACAGATTGACCTCCAGGATCTGCAAAAAAGTGTAGAGAGTACATTTGATCCTGAATCCGTGAGATTATAGTCATAAATTAGCCATCCAATGCATTCAAGTCATTGAATTTGTTGTCAATTATTGCTAGCATGCAACCCGTCAACATCTCACTTGGCGGGTGAATTCCATGAAGCGTTTCATCATCGAGAAATCCGAGGACGAGTTCTACACCTCCCACTCTGGCGCCGCTCTGATCGGGCTGTGTCTGAACCGCTACACCCCTTTGACCAAGCTATTATACGGGGTGTCCAAACTGAAAAAGGGAGCCATCGCCCACGCCGATGTGGTGCGCGGCTACATCGGGCTGCTCTGTCTCGGCAAGAGCGACTTCGCGGCCATCGAAGGCTTCCGCCAGGATCGTTTCTTCCGCGACGCTCTGGGCCTTGCGGAGGTCCCTTCCGAACCGACCCTGCGCCAGCGCATGAAGGAGCACGCCCAGGCGTTTCGGACCATCGTCAACTACAGCGTCACCGAGTTTCTGCAGAACTCCGGAGCGCTGTTCTCGGCCCTGGCTACCGGTCACGTGCCGCTGGACATCGACGTGTTCACGATGGACAACTCCGGGACCAAGAAGCAGGGCGTCTCGCGCACCTACATGGGCTTCGACGGCTTTGCCCCGATCGCCGCCTATCTGGCCCTGGAGGGGTGGCTGCTGGAGATCGAGCACCGCGAGGGCTCCCAGCACAGCCAGAAGAACTTTATCCCCTTTCTCGCCCGGGTGCTGCACAAGGCCCTGAAGCTGACGGCCGAACCACTTCTGGTGCGGATCGACTCGGCCCACGATGCCTGGGAGACCCGAATCGAACTGGCCGGCCACGAGCGGGTCGACTACATCCTCAAATGGAATCCCCGGGGGCAAGGCAAGACGCTCTGGCATCGGCGGGCCTTTGCCGAAGGCCGCATCAGCGAGCCGCGCCCGGGTAAACGGGTGGCGCTGCTGAGCGTCCGGGACACCCATCAGTGGACCGACGAGGTCGGCACGAAACGGGAGCTCACCTGCCGCCGGGTCGTGCGCGTCATCGAGCGCACTATCGACAAGAAGGGGCAGCTGCTGCTGGAGCCCGACATCGAGATGGAAGGCTGGTGGACCTCCCTGAAGCTGCCGGCCGAGAAGATCATCACCCTCTACGAGGATCACGGCACCAGCGAACAGTTTCACAGCGAACTCAAGACCGACATGGATTTGGAGCGGCTCCCCGCAGAAAATTTCGAGGTGAACAGCTTGGTCATGGCCTGCGCCGCGCTCGCCTACAACATCCTGCGCTTCATCGGCCAGCTCGGCCTGCTGGGCGACAAAACCCCGGTGCGACACAGCGCCAAACGACGGCGACTCAAGACCGTCATCCAGGAGCTGATGTACCTGGCTGCGCGCCTGATCGCCACGGGTCACCGGCTGTACCTGCGCTTCAGCCGCCACAGCGGGCTCTCTTTCGCGGCGTTCGACCGGGTCTATCGGCGCCTGGCCTACGGTTAGGCCACTCTCTCGGCCAACAGACCTGGCAAAAACCCGGGCACCGCAGTGTTCACAGCCGAACTCGTCCTGAAATCGGCACAAACCGGTGCGTAGCGGACAAACTGCCAAAGAGCGGAGGTTACAGAGGCTCTCAGAGAGCCGGTTTTTCAAAATTTGTACAGCCCCAGCCTCCCGAACTCACTTTTCTGGAGGAAAATCACGATGCGAGATTATTGCTCACGGATTCAGGTTGATGCTAAGCTGCCTTTTAGCGATCGCCACAAGTAGATATATGCAAAGAGCTACCCATATCTGGCTCTTGACCGCATTGATAGAAGTCCCGTAGAACGCTTTTATTCGTAGATGCTGTTTGATCCACTTGAAGAATAGCTCCACTTGCCAGCGCTGTTTATAGATGTCTGCAACCGTTGTGGCTCCAATTTCAAAGTGGTTGGTGAGGAATACAAGCCGCTTGTTTCGCTCTTTATCAACATAACTGACCCGGCGCAATCTCTCCGGGTAACCCTTTTTCGATTTCTGGGTGACCAAGGCAATCACTTGGTCGGCTCGGACGCCGGCCTCCTTGTCCTTGGGCAAAGAGTACAACCGCTGGTAGCGTAGGTTGTCCTTGGCCCGCACCACGAAGAAGGCGCCCTGTCGGTGAATGGCATAGAGCCGGGCAAAATCTACGTAGCCGCGGTCCATCGTGTAGATGGCCTCTTCGGTGACGGGCATTTCGTCAAGCATCTTGACGTCATGTACTTTGCCGGTTGTCACGGCCACAAACGTGGGGATGATGCCGCGCAAGTCAATGAGCGTGTGCATCTTGACCGCTGCCTTGGTCGTGCGAAACTCGGCCCACGGAAACAGGGTGAGGCAGAGGTCAATGGTCGTCGAGTCAAAGGCGAACAGTGGCTGCTTCAACTCGATGGCCAAGGGCTCATCCCGGTACAGCTGCTGTGCCATGCCGATCAGGACTTGGCCGAAATCCTGAAAAATGCGCCAATCCCGGCGCTCGTTGGCGTCGGCAAGGGTGGAGCGGGAGACAGCGCCACGAAATCCGATGTGGTAGAGCTTCTCCCGATGAGAGTTCAGGCACGTTTCGATATCCCTCAAGCTCTCGCGACCCGATAGCTGGGCATAAGCCAGGCACAGGAACTGGTCAAATGCAGTAAAGCTTTTGGCCCGGTACTCGCCGCGATACCGTCGGGCACAGAGGTTGAACTCGTGACGCGGGAGAAACTGAAGTAGCTGTCTGAAAACGGTCTGGCCAGCGTTCATGGATGCCCTCCTGAAGTGTCAGGAAGATATCACTCGCGGGCGGGGTGAAGCGATTTCAAATCGAGAAAAGAACAGTTGAGCCAAAGTACTATAATTTTCAGTAGGTTATCGACGTACATTCAAAGTTAACCGGACAGTAGTGGTAGGATCCGTTAAACTTAGGGCAGGAGCTTTGCTCATCGCCAGCTGCGAAGGCGAGAATCGCCTTGGCCAGCCTGTCCGTCCCGGCCATGCCGTAAATCGTCACTTCGGCTGCCTCAGTTGAGAGAGGTCGTACATCGGCAATCAGGTGATACGCCAACCCCCCGGGAGGAGCACTACCGAGGGTGATGCCTGGGGTCGATTCCCGGATGATCAGCTCGCCGGTGCCGCTTTGCGTGAGTTGCCCCCCGGCGGTGTAGGTATAGGGGGGACCACCGGAGGTATTATAAACGATGGCCGTGTTTTCGACGGTGACGTTGAAACACGCTTCGCTGCGCGCTTTGATATCGGCCCAGACGGCACTGAAAGGACGGGGAATCTGCACCTGGCGGTTCACCGCAAAGCGCCCACCTCCCTTAATTATTTGCCGGAATTCCGTAGCGTTCTTCGGGACGCCACAGGCCGCCAGCGCCAGGACGGACATGACCAGTAACACCATTTTTTTCATTCCAACCTCCTGAAATGTCTTATGGCTACATCGGCTCGCGCCGCCTTGGTCGACCATAGCCCGAGGCGCGGATATTCCCAAGCCCCAATTCCTTATTATTCTCACCGACCCCAAACTTCTCCACATTCTGAATATACAAATTAAGGCGTTGCCAATTTAGTTTAAACTATGAGTTCTGTCAAAGCATTAGTCCTCAGGAGAGTCGTTCCTGAAGGTTCGCCCCTTAAGCGATAGGCATACCTGGTCACTCCTGCCCCGCTACCCCGCCCGTCAATGAAGGTCCATCAGATCTGGCGATCCGAATGGCCCCTTTCCTTTTTATGAACGGGTGCAGAGTCGCTAGTGCTGGTCAGATCTTGCCATAAAACAAATGTGTCAGCCCAAGACCCAATTCCCCAGGAGGGATTCGCTGGCAGGCCGTAGAGTTGTCTCGAAGAATTTATAAATTCATGGATATCCCCACGGCCTCTCTAAATGTTAAAGTGTCCATACCACTCTCCAAAACTCTCACTTCCTCCCAGGCCCGCATTCAAACCGCTCATCGGCAGCCTGGATAATTTTCCCCCTGCGACTCAGGAGACCAACATGACCACGGAAAAGAAAGACAAAGGCATGCCCATCGGAATAACTCTCGATCCGGGGGTTTATTACCGCTGCGGCTGCGGAAAATCGAAAAACCTCCCTTTTTGCGATGAGTCCCATAGCGGCTCGGCGGATCTGCCGATCCGGTTTGAAATCGATAAGCGTCAGAAGGTTTTTATCTGCGGTTGCGGCTTGACCGGGGAGCAGCCCTTCTGCGACGGCAGCTGCGGGGTTTCCCTGGCGGACCGACAGTAAGGCGGGCCATAAAGGTGCCGGATGAAACCGGCTGGAAGGAATGGCTCTCACCGATCAGGACACTCCTATGCAAAAGCTGGTTTTCATCGATGTTGAAACCACCGGCGTCGACCCTGAACGCAACGGCTTGACCCAGATCTCCGGTTGCATCCAGATCGGCGAGACCCTGACCGACAGCTTCGATTACTATCTCCGCCCTTACGCGACCGATCTGATCGAACAGACCGCCCTCGATGTGACCGGCATCGACCGCCGGCAGTTTCTCCCCGAATCTCACCCCGATTTTCTCGCTGTCCCCGGACAGAGATTCCAGGATCCACAGGCGGTGTATATAAGTTTGGTCGGGCTGCTGGGGAAGCATGTCAACCAATTTGACAAGGGCGACAAATTCCAGTTCGTCGGCTACAACGCCCACAGCTTCGACATGCCGTTTTTGCGCAAGTTCTGGGAGAAGAACAATGACCGCTTCTTCGGCAGCTGGTTCTGGTATCCCTGCCTCGACGTCATGCTCCTCTGGGCGCAGATCCTGCTGCCGGTCCGCGCCCAACTGACCAACTTCAAGCTGATGACCGTCGCCGCCTACGCCGGTCTCGAAGTCGACGAGAGCCGCCTGCACGATTCCCAGTACGACATCGAGCTGACGCGAAGCCTCTGGCTCCGGGGGAGGCAGATCATCGAGCGCGGCGCCCTGCCGCTGCAAAAGGGGGAGCAGGGGCGGTTGTTTTAGTATCGGCAAGCGGGGGGCCCCGCCTTCCTCCCCAAACGTCTGCCAGCAAAAACGTCCGTATCGGCATCGCGTCGATACGGACGTTTTTTTTAAGGGAACCGGCGTATTTTATCCCTGCAGGTTGACCAGCGTCCGGCCGCGCAGCTTGCCGGCGAGGATGTCGTTGATCGGCTCCTCGAGCCCTGCAAGGGTCACTTCGTGGACCGTGGTCTCCAGGCGCTGGGGTTTCCAGGGACCGGCGAGCCGCTTCCAGACGGCAAGGCGCGGCTCCATGGGACACTGCACCGAGTCGATGCCGAGCAGGCTGACGCCGCGGAGGATAAAGGGAAAGACGTTGACCGGCAGATCGGGGGAGCCGACCAGGCCGCAGCAGGTGACGGTGCCGCCGTAGCGGGTCGATTTCAGCGCCGCACTGAGCATGTCCCCCCCGACGACATCGACCACCCCGGCCCAGCGCTCCTTCATCATCGGCCGCTCGGAGCCGGCGAGCATGGTCTGGCGGTCGATGACCTCGGCGGCGCCGAGCTCCTTCAGGTAGGGGTGCTCGGCCGCCTTGCCGGTGACGGCGACCACCCGGTAGCCGGCCCTGGCCAGGACGGCGACGGCGATGCTGCCGACGCCGCCGGTGGCGCCGGTGACCAGGACGTCGCCATCCCCCGGCTGCACGCCGTTATTCTGCAGCTTGTACACCGACAGACCGGCGGTGAAACCGGCGGTGCCGATGATCATGCTTTCCCGCAGGGACAACCCTTGCGGCAAAGGGACCGCCCAGGCGGAAGGGACGCGGATGAACTGGCCGTAGCCGCCGGCTGTGTTCATGCCGAGGTCGAAGCCGGTGACGATGACCGGATCGCCGGCCTTGAAGCGCCCGTCGCTGCAGCTGACCACCTCTCCGGCGGCGTCGATCCCCGGTGTGTGCGGGTAGTTTTTGGTCACCCCCGGTTTGCCGCAGGCGGAGAGGGCGTCCTTGAAGTTCAGCGACGAGTAATGGACCTGGATCAGCAGTTCTCCCGGCGGCAGGTCGTTGATGCTGCGCTTGACGATGGCGCGGCTGAAGGTTTTCGGGGCGGTCTCGGTGACGACCAGGGCGGAAAAGGATTGCTCGCTCATCAATGTTCTCCTTCTTGGGCAGGGGGGACGGGCGGAGTGGCGACGGTGACCCAGCGGCCGGCACACGGCTGAAGAGGATAGCGACGAATTCGCCTTCCGGCCGCAGTGAGGCGCTCGGATACGGCAAAAACAGAGGATTTTGCAGCCGGCCCATGGAGTGTCCGACAGGCTCCGACTCAAGTCAAGCCGGATTTGAAAGGTCGGGGAACCTCAGCGACAGGAGACGAAGCGGATGGCGCTGCGGGTTTCGGCCAGGGTCTTCTCCAGGGCGGAGAGGACGTAATCGATATCCTCTGCGCTGTTCCCCGTCCCGAGGGAGAAGCGGACGGCGCAGTGCGCCTCCTCGACGCTCAGTCCCATGGCCAGAAGAGCAGGGGAAGGTTCGGGATTCCCCGATTTGCAGGCCGATCCCGAGGAGAAAAAGACGCCGCGGCGGTCGAGGGAGAGGACCAGCGACTCCCCCCGGATCTCCGGCAGGGTCAGGTTCAGGGTATTCGGCAGCCGGTCCTCCTCCGGGCCGTTGCGCCGGGCATCGGGAAGGAGGTAACAGATGCCGGCTTCGAGCCGGTCGCGCAGGTGCGCCAGGCGCGCCATTTCCCCGGCGTTCAGACGCCGCAGGGCGACCTCGCAGGCCTTGCCGAAGCCGACGATGCCGGCGACGTTTTCCGTTCCCGAGCGCAGGCCGTGCTCCTGGCCGCCGCCGGTGATGAGGGGGGCCAGCTCCAGTCCGCTGCGGACGTAGAGGGCCCCCACCCCCTTGGGGCCGCCAATCTTGTGCGCCGACAAGGAGAGGAGGTCGACCCCGAGCTCCTCCACGTCGAGGGGGATCTTCCCAAGAGCCTGCACCGCATCGGTATGGAAGGGGACCTTCCGGCGGCGGGCGACGGCGGCCAGTTCCGCCACCGGCTGGAGGGTCCCCGTTTCGTTGTTGGCCAGCATGATGCTCACCAGGGCCGTGTCGGGGCGCAGGGCCTCGGCCAGGGATTCGGGGCAGACGCGCCCCTGGCCGTCGACGGGGAGGACCGTGACCTCGTACCCCTCCCGGCCCAGGCCGAGGCAGGTCTGCAGGACCGCCGGATGCTCGACGGCCGAGGTGATGAGGTGGCGCCCCGGGCGGCAGGGGAGGATGCCGCGGATGGCGAGGTTGTCGGCCTCGGAGCCGCTCCCGGTGAAGAGGATGCGCCGGGCGGTGCAGTTGAGCATCTGCGCCACCTGGCGCCGGGCGTTCTCGAGGGGCGTGCGGCTGGCGCGGCCGAGGGCGTGGATGCTCGACGGGTTCCCCCAGTTCTCCTTCAGGAAGGGGAGCATGGCCTCGAGGACCTCGGAATCGACCGGAGTGGTGGCGTTGTGGTCGAGATAGACCCGCTGCACCGGCTCGGTGCCTGCGGCAGGATCCTTCTCTTTCTCCATGCCGGTCTCCTCCCCGGGGAGGGGTGCGGCGGCGCCCCTCGTCCCCAAAGCCCGGCTCACCTGGCAGAGGAGCGTCTTGTAGACGGGGAATCCGGAGATGGGGTCATAATGCTCCGGGTCGGTGAGGGCGTTGACGTTGGCCTGCTGCCAGGACTCGGGACCCAGGGGGCCGCCCCCGCCCATGGCGGCGTCGACGGCGCCGCGGACGATATCTCCGGAGAGGCGGGCCCGCAGGCGCACGCGGCCGCGGAGCGTCTCGACCCACACCGGATCGCCGTCCCTGATCCCCCGCGGCGCAGCATCATCGGGGTGCAGGAGCACCTCGGGTTCGGGGTGAAACTCCCCGAGCCCCCGTACGCCGTGATGCTGGCTGCGGAAGTCGTAGGGGGTGCGGGTGCCGGAGTTGAAGACCAGGGGAGGCCGTCGGGGCGCAGCGACCCCTTTTGCCACTTCTTGTACTCTCTCATCACCGTCGGCACCCGCACCGAACCGCCGGCCTGGCGCACCGCGGCGACGGTGAAGCCGGTCCCTTCGAGGGCCTTTTCGAGGATCTCCTCTTCGCTCTGCGGATAGAGATGGCCGTAGCCGAGACGCCGGGCGAGTTCGGCGAGGATGAGAAAGTCGTTGCGCGCCTCGCCGACGGGCTCGAGCATTTTCTCCCGGATCTTGAAGAGGGGGCCGTAGCGCATGTAGGAGGTCGTCTCGAACTGGGTGGTGGCCGGCAGGACCAGGTCGGCATAGGCCGAATCGGCCGTGTGGTAGCGGTTGATGCAGACGGAGAAGTCGAGGGCCTCAAAGGTCCGGCGCCAGAGATCGGGGTCGGGCCAGGAGGTGATAATCGAGCCGCCGAGGACGATCAGGGCCCGGATTTTGTACGGATCCCCCTTGAGGACGGCGTCGGGGAGGGCGATGGCGTGCGATTCGCCGCGATAACGGCTGTAGACGGGGAAGCGCTCCCGCCCCAGGGCCTTGCGCAGGTCCGGATTGGCGATGAGGTGGCGGCGGTTCTGGGGGAAGGCGTTTTCCCTCATCCGGATGAGGAGCCCTCCGGGGACGTCGAGCTGGCCGGCGAGGGCCCAGAGGGTGAAGACGGCGCGAATCGCCTGCACGCCGCTGTCCGAATACTCGAGGCCGGTGTACATGATCGGCGTGGCTCCCCGGGCCGAAGCGATCCGCCGGGCCGTGGCCCGGACCGTTTCGGCGGCCACGCCGGTGATCGTCTCGACCATCTCCGGGCGGTAGTGCCGGACGAGGTTTTTCAGCCCGTCGAATCCGACGGTCCAGTCGGCGACGAAGCGCTCGTCGTAGAGCTCCTCTTCGAGGAGGACCTGGATCATCCCGAGGGCGAGGGCGCCGTCGGTGCCGGGACGAACGGCGATCCATTCGGCGTCCGCCTCCTTCGCCGTGCCGTTGCGCCGCGGATCGATGGCGATGACTTCGGCGCCGCGCCGCCGCGCTTCGAGAATCTGCCGGTGCGCCAGAGGGGGGGAGTCGGTGGCCGGATTGGCCCCCCAGATGACGATCAGTTCGGCCTGCTCGATGTCGACGTCCATGGTGACGTACATCTCCCCCAGGGTGACGTGGGGGGCGATCATGGCAAAGGAGACGTAGCAGAGGGCGCCGACTCCGAGGGTGTTCGGCGAGCCGAAGGGGAAGAGGACGGAGGAGGCGGAGGAGACGGCGACCCCCTGCGGCTGGAAGAGATCGCACATGGCCATATCGAAGCTGCCGCGGCCGGTGTAGATGGCTGCCGCTTCGGCGCCGTAGGCCTCCTTGATCCCCTGCAGTTTGCCGACCAGCAGGTCGTAGGCCTCCTCCCAGGAGATGCGCTCGAAGGCGTGGGTTCCCTTGGGGCCGTTGCGGCGCAGGGGGAAGCGCAGCCGGTCAGGATCGTGGACGATCTCGGGGGCGGAGCGTCCGATGCGGCACAGGATCCCCAGGGGATGGTCCGGCAGCGGCTCCACCGACTCCAGGGCCCCGTCGCGGAGCCGGGCGCGAATCCAGCACCCGGCCGGGCAGATGCCGCAGAGGCCGTCACGCTCCTCGATTCCCGTTTCGATCATGCGGTTCTCCTTCTTCCTTCTTCCTTCTCCCTCTTCCTACCCCTTTTCCAACAGCAAAAGAGCGAACCAGCGGCGCTCATCGGTGAAGAGACGCCGGAGCCGGAAGCCGACCGTTTCCATCTCGGGAAGAAGGGTTTCGATGCGGTACTTGCGACTGATCTCGGTGAGGATCTCTTCTCCGGCTTCGATCCGGAAGGAGCGCTGCAGAAGGGGGAGCTCGAGGGTCTGGGCGCGGAGGAACCGGGCATGAATTTCGATCTGCTCCTTCTCGGCGTCGAAACGGGCCACATGCTCGAGGCCGGAGGTGTCTATTTGACTCCCGAGTTCCCGGTTCATCCGCACGAAGAGGTTGCCTGTGAAGGCGGCGCTGACGCCGGCGGCGTCGTTGTAAGCCGCCTCCAGGAGCCCCTTGTCCTTGAGCAGGTCGACGCCGAGGAGGAAGTGGTCTCCGGGCCGCAGATGGTCGGCCACCCGGGTGAAGAAGTCCCTTGATTCCTCTTCGTTCATGTTGCCGACGGTGCTGCCGAGAAAGAGGGCCAGGATCGGGGAGACGTGGTCGAAGAGGGCAAAGGCCTCTTCAAAGGTGCCATGGAGGGCGATAACCCGGACGGCCGGATGAGCCCTGTTGATGGCGCAAATCGCTCCCCGCAGGGCGCTGTCGCTGACATCGACGGGGAGGTAAGAAACCTCCGGGCTCCACGCCTCGTAGGCAGAGAGGAGATAGTCGGTCTTCACCGAATAGCCGGAGCCGAATTCCACCAGGGTTGCAGGGCCGGTCAAGCGGCTGATGTCGACGGCGTAACGGGCGAGGAGGGAGGCTTCGGTGCGGGTGAGGTAGTATTCGGGCTGTCTGGTGATCTCCTCGTAGAGGCGGCTCCCCTCCTCGTCGTAGAGGAACCGGCAGTCGAGGGAGCGGGGGCGCCGCTCCAGCCCGGCGGCCACGGAGGCGGCGAATTCGAGGGCGGGATCTTTCCCCTGCGAAGAGGCCTGGAGGAGGACGCTGCGGGTTCCCTCCAGGGGGACCGGAAAACCCCGGGAGGGGGCGGTCTCTGGGATCCTCGGGTCAAAGAGCATGGCGGGCTCCTTTGTTGACGGCCGAAATCCATGGGCCACTCTTGGCCCACCCTGATCAGTCTAGGATCTGTACCGGTCCTGTCAAGGGGATGGAGTCCCGGAGAAAAAAACCGGGAACCGCCCGGCCCCTCCTGCCGACGGAGTTCGCCTTGCGCGGACGGTTGAAGGGATTATAGTTAAAACTCCCGACAGGGAGAGGCTTCGGCGGTCAGGGCCGCCGGAAGGAAACGACCCCGAAGGTTCAAGGATCCAGGTCATCATGGCGCAACGGAAATCGAAAGAGAAAGGGACCTGGTCAAAGGCCCTGATCGCTGCCGGGGTCTACCTCCTGGTCATGATCCTCACCGAACTTCTTGCCCATTGGATTCTCGCCTGGGAGCAGGCCGAATACATCGAATGGTTCCTCTTTCTCGGCACCGCGATCCTCCTGGCCGTCCTGATCCAGCGACGCATCGCGGGGACCCAACACCGGAAACGCCGGCAGCGGGAAGTCAGCGAAGGACTTTCAACGGGCGGCGGCGCCGACTTCTTTCCCCGGCTGGCGGAAAGTCTCGCCCGGGTCCTCGAAGCAGAGTGCGCCTTCATCTGCGAACTCAAGGGGGACGCCGGAGAGAGAATACACTCCCTGGCCGTCTTCTGCCGCGGCCGCCGTTTCGGAGATTTCGAGGCTTCCTCCATCGGGACTCCCCTTGAACCGGTTCTCCGGGGAGGGCACACGACCGTTTTTTCCGGTGACCTGCGCCAATTCCTGATCGACGCCCGGTTCCCCTCCGATTTGGCCGCCGAAAGTTTCCTCGCCACACCCCTCGTCGACGCCCACGGCCAGGTTATCGGCCTGCTGGCCGCCCTTGACGACCGGTCGCTGGCCGGTCGCGAGAGGGCGGAGGAAATCCTCCCCCTCTTTGCCGCGCGGGCCGCCGGAGAACTGGAGCGCCTCCGGGCCGAGACGGCGTTGCGCCAGAGCCGGGACCGATTGCAGGCGATCATCACCAATGCCTTCGACGCCGTGGTCGAGATGGATGACAGGGGGGTGATCACCTCCTGGAACCCCCGGGCCGAGGAGATCTTCGGCTGGTCGCAGAGGGAGGCGGTGGGGCAAAAACCGTCCGAGACGATCCTCCCCCGAAGCTGTCGGGACGCCCACGAGGAGGGACTGGGACATTTTCTCGCCACAGGGGAAGGACCGATCCCCAATCGGCCCATCGAACTGATGGCCCAGCACCGGGACGGCAGGGAAATCCCCATCGAGCTGACCCTGACCCCCACCCCCTGGGAAGGCGGATTCACCTTTTGCGCCTTCATCCGCGACATCTCCGAGCGCCTGCACTCCGAGGAAGCGTTGCGGGAGAGCGAGGAGCGCTTCCGGGCCACCTTCAATCAGGCCGCCGTCGGCATCGGTCACGTCGATCCGACAGGGCGCTGGCTGAGAGTCAATCAGAAATACTGCGATATCGTCGGCTACACGATGGAGGAGATGACGTCCATGGACGTCAGGGACATCACCCACCCCGATGATCTGGAGGCCACCATGACCGCCTTGGGGCGCCTCCTTGAGGGGACCCTCGCCGACTGTACCATGGAAAAACGCTACATTCGCAAGGACGGATCGACGGCCTGGGTCAACCTGACCGTCTCCAAGGTTTCCGATGCCGACGGCAGGCCGAGATTTTTCGTCGGGGTCGTCGAGGAAATCAGCGCCCGCAAGGAGGTGGAACAGGCCCTGCGCTTCAGCCAGGCCCGGTACCAGGCCCTGTACCGCGACAATCCCACCATGATAACGACTCTCGATGCCGAGTGGACGATGCTCTCGGTCAACCCGGCCTGTGCAGGCCAGCTCGGCTACACCATCGACGAACTGGAGGGGGAGTCGGTGCTGAAACTGTTCCATGGGGATGACCGGCCGGCGGTGGCCAGGCAGCTGCAGAACTGCCTGGAACATCCCGGCCGGGTTTTTCGCTGGCAGTTCCGCAAGATCCGCAAGGACGGCGGACTTCTCTGGGTAGATGAACTGGCCCAGACGGTCCAGGATCCCCGCGGCGACCTCAATGTCATGGTCGTCTGCCAGGACATCACCGAGCGCCGGCGGGCCCAGGAGGAGATCGAGCGGTTGAACGCCGATCTGAAGCAGCGGGCGGCTGAACTCGAGGACGCCAACAGGGAACTGGAGGCCTTCAATTTCGCCGTGGCTCACGACCTGCGCAAACCCCTGACGACGATCATCGGCTACTGCCAGATCCTCCGCGACCTCTGCGCAGAGAGGCTCGACGAGGCCTGCAACACCTATCTCCGTGAAACCTACGAAGGGACCTGGCGCATGAACCGGCTCATCGACACCCTCCTCGATTTCTCCAGGGTTACCAGGCTCGAACCGCACCCAAAGGAGATCGACCTCTCGGCCCTGGCCCAGAGGGTGGCCGTAGAACTCAAGGGAGCGGAATCGCAGCGACGGGTGCGGTTTCAGATCGGCGAAGGAATCAGGGCAATTGGCGACGAGAGTCTGATGCAGTTGGTTCTGGAAAACCTCTTCGGCAACGCCTGGAAGTACACCGGGGGGCAAAAAGAAGCCTTCATCGAGTTCGGAGAGCTGACAGGTGAGGCTCCGGTCTATTTCGTGCGGGACAACGGCTCAGGATTTTCCATGGCCGATGCGGACAGGCTCTTCATCCCCTTCCAGAGACTTCCGGGATCCGATGGGATCGAAGGGCACGGAGTCGGACTGGCCACCGTCGAGCGGATCATACGGCGCCATGGCGGGCGGATCTGGGCCGAAGCAGAACCGGGGCGGGGAGCGACCTTCTATTTTACCCTCGCCGCCGGTTGAGGGGAGTGCGCCCCGTTGCCAGGGGCAGGTCTTTTTTGGCAACCATTACCTCTAGATAAGGCCGTCCGCGGCGAGGCGCTCCACCAGGGCCTTGACGATCCCGTCGATTTCCTCGGAGAGGGTGTCCATGGTCACCGTCCGGGAGAGTGCGCTCCAGACGGCCCCGCCGCCGGGAAAATCATAGAGGGTGGTCTCGAGGGAGGCGACCTTGTATTCCACCGTATAGGTGCGCACCTGGGTGTAGCTGCCGTAGTAGTCATGGTACCAGGAGTCGTAGCGGGGACGGTAGTGATAGGGGTAGCTGCGCCCGTAGGTGTAAAAGCGGTCGTATTCCGGACCGTAGGCGTCGACATCGGTGACCTGCTCTTTTTCCCTGTCGATGCTGATGACCTTGGTGATGAGCACCGAGTCGACGCCGGCCCCCCGGGCCTTGGCCATGATTTCTTCTTCCTTCTCGACCTCATCGCCGCGGATCAGCTTGTATCCGGGAACGGCCCTGACGCCGTAGGTAGCCAGGGCCTCGGCGAAGGCATTTTCAAACATCTTCCGCGTCGTTTCCTGTCCGGAGATGCCGATGACCAGAACCTGGTGGATGCGGCCGTGGAAATCGGTATCCTTCCAGGCTCCGGTCAATCTGGTGCTGGCCGGACAGGCCGTCAGGGTCAGCAGCAGAAGAATGAGGAGACGGTGAACATGGCGGCGGCAAAATCCTTTCATGATCGACCTCCTGTTGCGCGGCTCGCAGGCCGTCGGCAGAGAGTTTTTTTCTTCTCATTTCCATTTTAGACCAGAGTCCCGGGGAATCAACCCGATAGGCACCCCTGTTCCCGGCGAAAACACCCTTCCCGTCGTTACCGAAACTCACGCCTCCAGAACCGTCCCCACCGAAGCGAAGAAAAACCGCCGCCCGTAGCGCTCCTGAAGCCTTCCCGCCCGTGGCAGGCCGGTGCAGTGGGAGACGCCGAGGCGTTCGATGGAAAAGCTGTCGAGGGCCTCGAGGGTGGCTTCGAAATCGGCGTCGCCGGCCGAGCCGAGGTGGGTGCCGCCGAGGACGGCGTAGATGCGGTCGCAGCCGGTCCTGGCCAGGGCATGGCGCAGGATGTTGATCAGCCCGGCGTGGGCGCAGCCGAGGAGGACGATCAGGCCCCGGTCGCTGTGGATAAAGAGGGAAAGATCGTCGCGGAAAGGGTCGGGGGAAAGGCGCTTGCCGTCGGGGGCGATGGCGATCATGCGCGGGTCGCCCCTTTCGAAATCGGTTGTGCGGGGGATTTCGCCGCTGAGATGGAGGCCGGGGGCGATCTCTGCGAACCCCGTTTCGAGGCGAAAACGGGCGCCGAGGGATTCGAGATGGGCGCGCCGGTAGGGGATGCCGATGTCGCGGGTGGAGTCGGCCCCCTCCCAGAGGCGATCAAGGAAGATCTCTGGGTGGGCGTGGACGTCGAGGGGACTGGTGATGCGCAGCAGCTCGGGGAGGCCGCCGACGTGGTCGTAGTGGCCGTGGCTCAGGACCACTCTCCGGACGCTGGAGAGATCCTTGTGCAGGGCCCGGGCGTTCTGAGCCAGGCCGAGACCCTGGCCGGTATCGAAGAGGGTAGCGCCCTCGGACGTTTCGACGAGGCAGGCGAAGCCGTGCTCGCCGACGGCGGCGATGGGTCGACCCACGGTGTTGTCGCAGAGGATGGTCAGCTTGACGCGCATGGGCAACTCCTTCTGTCGGTGTTTGATTTCGAGCATACCCCAGACCCCGGCGGGCCGCACCCCTTTTTCCCTCCACTCCGGAGTAACAAACAAAACATTGACAGGATCTAAGGACGCCATTATATTAGGAAACATTTTTCAAAATTTTTCCATGGCCCCCTTCGAAAAAGCGGCCAATAGACCCGGCTTCGTCGCCGGCAACCGGATACGACGACATGAGCTCTTCTCCCCCCGGGGGTTCCCCCCACAGCCGCACCCTGCTGCGCCGCCTCGTCCCGGTGGCCGCCCTCCTTCTGACCTTCACCGGGGCGGCCCCCCTTCGCGCCGCCGAAGACGGATCGGAGCTGCTGGAGATGAGTCTCGAGACGCTGATGAATCTCGAGGTGACCTCGGCGGCCAAAAACGCCCAGCCGCTGGCGGAGGCGGCGGCGGCGATCTTCGTCATCAGCCGCGAGGAGATCCGCCGCTCCGGGGTCACCAGCATCCCTGAAGCCCTGCGTCTGGCCCCGGGGGTCCAGGTGGCGCGGATCAGCGCCAACGCCTGGGCGGTGAGCGCCCGGGGGTTCAACGGGCGCTTCGCCAACAAGCTCCTCGTCCTGATGGACGGCCGCAGCCTTTACAATTCCATGTTTTCCGGCGTCTTCTGGGACGTCCAGGACACCCTTCTCGAGGACGTGGAGCGCATCGAGGTGATCCGCGGTCCGGGAGCGGTTCTGTGGGGCGCCAACGCCGTCAACGGGGTGATCAACATCATCACCCGTAGCGCCGAAAAGACCACCGGGACCCTTCTGACGGCGGGAGGAGGGACCGAGGAACGGGCCTTCGTCGCCGCGCGTCAGGGGATGCGTCTCGGCGACCAGGCGGCGCTGCGGATCTGGGGGAAGGGGTTCGAGCGCGACGGCGGCCACCAGACGGACGACGGCAACGGCGCCGACGACTGGCGCAGCCTCCGGGGGGGGTTGCGCCTCGATGGAAAGGACCGCCGGGGAAACAGCTACCTGCTGACCGGGGATCTCTATCGGGCCCAGGTCGGCGAGACCTTCACCATCCCGCAGCTGACCCCCCCCTACAGCGCCAGCGTCGACATGGACACCCGCACGACGGGAGGTTTTCTCCTCGGCCGCTGGACGCATCTCTCCACCCGGGGGTCGGAGCTCGCCCTGCAGCTCTACTACGACCGGGCCCGCAACCAGGACCTGGTCGCCCGCCAGCTTCGCGAGGTCTACGATCTCGACCTCCAGCACCGCGTCTCGCCGGGGAACCGTCACACTCTCCTCTGGGGGGGTGGATACCGCTACTCCCCCGACCGGTCCAGCGCCGGGGCGGTCACCTCCTTTGCCCCGCCCGACAACCACCAGCAGCTCTTCCGCTTCTTTCTCCAGGACGATGTCGTCCTGGTGGAAAAAGGGTTGCGACTGATCCTCGGCGCCCAGGTGGAGCACAACGACCACAGCGGCTGGGAAGTCCAGCCGACCCTGCGTCTCCTCGGCCATCCCCGCCCCGGCCAGACCCTGTGGGCCGCCGTTTCCCGCGCCGTGCGCACCCCGGCGCGGTCCGAGGACGACATCCGCATCAAACAGGTCGTCCTCCCCGACCCGCCCAACCCGCCGACGCAGGTCATCCTCCAGGGGAGCCGCAGCGTTCAGGCCGAGGATCTGCTGGCACTGGAGGCGGGCTACCGCGCCGATCTCGGCAGGCACTCCAGTATCGACATCGCCGCCTTTTACCACCGCTACGACAACCTGATCACCGTCGAACCGGGGACCCCCTATCTGGAGACGACGCCTCCGCCGCCCCACTATGTCTACCCTCTGGTGGCGGCCAACGCCATGGACGGCGAAAGTTTCGGCGTCGAACTGGCCGGCGAATGGCAGGTGCTCCCCTGCTGGCGGCTGCAGGGGAGCTACAGCTACCTGCAGCTCCTGCTCGAAGTCGACGAGGGGAGCAACACCCTGTTCAAGGAGCTGGCCGAAGCGAGTCCCCACCACCAGGGGACGCTGCGCTCCTCCCTCGACCTCACCGACAATCTGGAATGGGACCTCTGGTGGCGCTATGTCGGCGACCTGCCGTCCTCGGCCATCCGTCACTACCAGACCCTCGATGCCCGGATCGCCTGGCGCCCCCGCACCGGACTCGAGCTGGCCCTGGTCGGACAGAACCTGCTGGCACCCCGCCATGGCGAATTCGCATCGGAATACCTCGATGCCGCCCGCATAGAGATCGAGCGCGGAGTCTACGGCAAGGCAACCTGGCAATTTTGAAACGATCCCGGCAAGACTCCATGATTATTTTTTCCCGATATATCGCCACCGGGCTCCTCGCCGGGCTCCTCCTTTGGCCGGTTCCGGCAACCGGCGCCGGACCTTGGGAGGAGAGCCAGGTCAAGGTGGCCTTTCTCCATCATTTCGCCCAGTTCACCGACTGGCCTCCGGGAGCCCTCCCTCTCGGGGAGAAACCCTTTGTTCTCGGCATTCTCGGCAGCGATCCCTTTGGCGAGGACCTATCCCTGCTGGCGGGCCGTCGGATCAAGGGGCGCCCCGTGGAGGTGCGGCGGATCGGCGACATAGAGGAGATTTTCGCCTGTCAGCTTCTCTTCATCGCCCCCTGCAAGCGTCACTCCCTCGAAAAGACCCTCTCGCTGCTCAAGGGGCGCCCCGTCCTCACCGTCGGCGATTCGGAGGGGTTTGCCGGCCGCGGGGGGATGATCGCTCTCGTTCCCGAGGGGGGGAGGATCCGTTTTGAAATCAATCTCGGAGCGGTGCGCAAGAACGGCCTGACGCTCAGCGCCCAGCTTCTCGATCTGGCCACCATCGTGGTCGGTAATAAACAAGGAGAGACGCCGTGATTTCCCGACTCAAAGATCTCCCCATCCGCTCCAAGCTCACCGGCATCATCATGCTCACCAGCTGCAGCGTCCTCTTTCTGGCTTACGGCGCCTTCATGGTCACCGAGGCCGTCGGATTCCGGGTGGCGATGCTCGGCAAACTCTCCTCCCTGGCCCAGATCGTCGGCGCCAACAGCCGCGCCGCCCTGGCCTTCAACGACCCCCGGGCCGCCCAGGAAATCCTTCAGGCTCTCGAATCCGAGGCGATGATCAACGCCGCCTGTCTCCTCGACGGGGAAGGGTCCGCCTTCGCCTGCTATCCGGCCGCCGCAGGCCTCGCCCTCCCCTCCCTGCTCCACAGACACGTCGATGCCGTCGCCGGCAGCCAGGAGCGGCATTTCTTCGGTCTCGACGCCCTGGGTCTGACGACCCCCGTCGTCGTCGACGGCGAGCGTCTCGGCACCGTCTATCTGCAGATCAACCTCCGGCTCTTCTATCTCCATCTCCTGGCCATGTCCGGAGTCGGCCTGGTGGTTCTCCTGATTTCCACTCTGATCGGCTTCCTCCTTTCCCGGCGCCTTCAGCGGGTGATTTCCGAACCTCTCATCGACCTGGGCCAGGTCATGCGCCGGGTCAGCGAAGAAAAAAACTACGCCCTGCGCGCCCCGAGAGGGGGCGACGACGAAATCGGCGCCCTGGTCGACGGCTTCAATGCCATGCTCGAGCAGATTGCCAGTCGCGACCGCCAGCTCGAACAGTACAAGGGGCACCTGGAGGACAAGATCTTCCGCCGCACCGCCGAACTCTCCGTGGCCAACTCCCGGCTCGAGGAGACCGTCGCCGCCCTCGAACAGGCCAAAAATGCCGCAGAAGGGGCGAGCCGCGCAAAATCCCGTTTCCTGGCCAACATCAGCCACGAAATCCGCACGCCGATGATCGGCGTGCTGGGGATGACCGACCTCCTTCTCGAGACCGACCTCGACCAGCGCCAGCGCTCCCTGGCCGCCACGGTTCGCTCCTCGGGGGAAGCGCTGCTGGCCATTCTCAACGAGCTCCTCGATGTCGCCAGCATCGCCTCCGACCGCCTCGAGCTGCAGAAGGAGCCCTTCGATCTGCGGCAGACGATCGAGGAGACGGTGGAACTCTTCGCCGAAGGGGCCCAGCGCAAGGGGCTCGAACTCGTCACCCTGGTCGATCCCCGTTCCCCCGTCCGGGTCGTCGGCGACCCGGCCCGGCTGCGGCAGATTCTTCTCAACCTGGTCGGCAACGCCGTCAAATTCACCACCGTCGGCACCGTCGAAGTCCGGAGTTCCGTGGTGAAGGACGGAGACACCCCGCACCTGCTTCTGGAGGTGCGGGACACCGGCATCGGCATCCGCAGCGAATCCCAGGAGACGATCTTCGACACCTTCACCCAGGAGGACAACTCCACCTCCCGCAGCTACGGCGGCACCGGCCTCGGCCTGGCCATCGTCAAGCAACTGGTCGACCTGATGGGGGGGACGGTGGCGGTGACCAGCAAACCGGGGAAGGGGACGGTCTTCACCGTCAAGCTCCCCCTCGAAATCTCCGAAAGCCTCCCGGTCCCCCCTTCCTCGCCGCCGGCAACCGTTCTGGTGGTCGCCGCGCCCCCGGCCACCCGTGCCGCCCTGGACTCCTATCTGGTCGCCCTCGGCAGCACGGCGACCTTTGCGGAAAACGCCGAAGAGGCTCTTCCCCTCCTTGCCCCCCGGGGAGGGACGAGCCCGTTCACCCACGCCCTGATCTGCGTCCCCCCCGGCACCCCCATCCCCCTCTCCCTGGCGCGCGCCGTCCGCCGCGACCCCGGCGCCGCAGGGGTGCAGCTGATCCTCCTCGGACCGCGCAGCGGTCCCGAGACGATCGCTCCCTGGCAGGAGGCCGGCATCGACGGCTATCTCGTCAGGCCCCTGCGCTTCGAGGCGTTGCGTCAGGCCCTCCTGCCGACTCGCGAAAACGACGCCGCCGCGCCGCTGCCGGCCAAAATGTTTCAATTCCAGGGGCGCATTCTCCTTGCCGAGGACAACCCCTCGACCCAGCGCCTGGTACGGATCATCCTCGAAAACCTCGGCTGCGACGTCGATGTCGCCGTCGACGGCAGCGAGGCGGTGGCCATGGCGAGCGCCACCCCCTATCGCCTGATTCTCATGGACTGCCAGATGCCCGGCACCGACGGCTACGAGGCCACCTTACGGCTGCGCCGCCAGGGGTGCGAGACCCCCATCGTCGCCCTCACCGCCAACGCCCAGCGCCATGACGAGGCCCGCTGCCGCGAGGTCGGCATGAACGACTTCCTCTGCAAGCCTTTCAAGCAGGAACAGATGCGGGAGATCCTCCGCCGCTGGCTCGCCCCGCCTGAGGTGCCGGCCTCCCCTTCCGTTTCCGCCGAAGGCTAATTCATTTGCCCCGCGGGGGATCTCTTTGCTATGGTGATTAAAATCCGCCGCGGCCGACCGGGCCGCGCTGGAGCACCTCTCCCTTTTTTTCCAGGCCGCCCGTCATGCACCAGGACAAGATCCTCATCTGCGAAAGCCAGGAGGAGGTGCGCGATTTTCTCTCCCGCACCCTCGAATCGAGCGGATACGCCGTCGAGATTCAACCAGGAGGTCCCCAGCTTCTCAAGTCCCTCGAAGAGGCCCGGGAGGCTCGTCCCGACCTGATTCTCCTCGACGCCGGCGGCTCCGGCGACAACCTCGAGATCCTGCGCCGGCTCCGCAGCACCTGTGCCGAGACGCCGGTGATCGTCATGAGCGCCTGCGCCACGGTCCGCGGCGCCGTCGCCGCCATCAGGCAGGGCGCCTGCGACTACCTGATCAAGCCCTTTGTCGCCGAGGAGCTCCTCGCCGTCGTCGAGAAGGAGGTCGACCGCCGCCGCCTGGTGGAGGAGAACCGTTCCCTCAAGGCCGAGATCCGGCGCCGCTTCGACCCGGACCAGGTGATCTTCAAGAGCGCTCCCTTCCGCAAGGTCTTCGATCTCGCCCGGCGGGTCGCCCCCAGCGACGCCAGCGTCCTCATCCAGGGGGAGAGCGGCACCGGCAAGGAGCTCATCGCCTCGACCATCCACTACAGCAGCCGGCGCCGAAACGAGCGCTTTCTCACCATCAACTGCGCCGCCCTCACCGACACCCTCCTCGAGAGCCAGCTCTTCGGTCACCTCAAGGGGGCCTTCACCGGCGCCGTCGCCAACCAGCGCGGCTTGGTCGAGGAGGCCGAGAGGGGAACGCTCTTTCTCGACGAGATCGGCGACATCAGTCCGGCCCTGCAGGCCAAGCTGTTGCGGGTGCTGCAGGAAAAGGAATATATCCCCGTCGGCGCCACCCGGGTGCGCCAGGCCGACGTCCGCTTCCTGGCCGCCTCCAACAAGAACCTCGAAACCGAGGTCGCAGGGGGCCGCTTCCGCGAGGATCTCCTCTACCGTCTCAACGTCATCACCCTCTATGTCCCGCCGCTTCGCGAAAGGCGCGACGACATCCAGCCACTCGCCGAGTATTTCCTCGGGCGCTTCGCCCCCCGGGGAGACAAAGCCCTCACCTCCGCCGCCCTTGCCCGCCTGCGGAGCTACGACTGGCCCGGCAACGTCCGGGAGCTGGAGAACGTCATGGAGATGGCGGCCATCCTCTGCGACGGCGCCGAGATCACCCCCGACCACCTCCCCCTCAAGCTCACCGAGACCCCCGCCGTCGCCTTCACCCTCCCCCCCCAGGCGATGTCCCTGGCCGCCATCGAGCGCCGGTACATCGAGCAGGTCTACCTCCAGAGCCACAAACACAAGGTCAATACCGCCCGGATCCTCGAGATCTCCCGCAAGACCCTCGACCGCAAGCTCGCCCAGTACGGCATCGGCCGCCAGGAAGATGAATAAGGGGCTGCGCGCCGCCCCCCTGTATCAAAAGGCTCCATGATGGGACATTTTGTCCGTCACGCCGCTCCGACTGACCCTCCCCTCTCCGTATACGCTTCCCTGCTTAATCCTCCGATATAACTCCGTTTTTCTTTCCGCCTCCGACGGGCGGCACGCTCCTTGCCATTGAGAATCCTCCGTTAGGCTGACTTTTGTCCGAGGGCGCCGCCCGCCGGCGCCCTCCGGGCCCTTCCCAATACCCGATGAGGAGAGAGTGATGGCAGGAAAGATTGTAATTGATCCGGTGTCCCGCATCGAAGGGCACCTGAAGATCGAGGCGACGGTGGAAAACGGCGTTGTCAAGGAGGCCCGCAGCTCCGGCATGATGTACCGCGGCCTGGAGAATATCCTCCTCGGCCGGGATCCCCGGGACGCCGCCCGCATCATGCAGCGCGTCTGCGGCGTCTGCCCCACCTCCCACGGCCTGGCGGCGGCCTTCGCCCTCGACGAGCTCTACGGCGTCCAGGGGAACATCACCGACAACGGCCGCATCCTGCGCAACCTCATCCAGGGCGCCAACTTCGTCCAGTCGCACATCCTGCACTTCTATCAGCTCGCCGCCCTCGACTACGTCGACGTCACCGCGGTGGCCGACTACAGCGGCTCCGACCCGACCCTGAACAAGGTCAGGGATTTCATCGGCCGCGGCCACCTCGGCCCCTTCGTCCCCCGCTACGAGGGGGATTACCGCCTCAGCAAGGAAGAGAACCGCCTGGCGGTCGCCCACTACGTCGAGGCTCTCAACATGCGCCGTCTCGCCCACGAGGCGGTGGCCATCTTCGGCGGCAAGATGCCGCACAACATGTCCATCGTCGCCGGCGGCGCCACGGCCGCCCCGACCCTCGACAAGATCGCCTCCTTCCTCTGGAAGATGGAGCAGCTCACCGACTTCATCGACACCGTCTACCTCCCCGACGTCCTCATGGTCGCCAGGCGCTACAGCGACTACTTCGGGATCGGTGCCGGTTGCAAGCAGTATCTCTCCTTCGGCGTCTTCGACATGGACAGCGACCCCGACCTCACCAAGCGCCAGCGCTACCTCCCCCAGGGGATCGTCCGGGGGAGCGAGCTCAAGCTGCGGCGCATCGATCCGGGGAAGATCACCGAAGAGGTGGAGAGCAGCTGGTTCGCCGCCAACGGCCCGGTCCACCCCTACGACGGCCAGACCGTCCCCGACCGCGACAAGGCCGGCGCCTACAGCTGGGTGAAGTCGCCGCGCTACGACGGCGAAGTCATGGAGGTCGGACCCCTGGCGCGCATGCTCGGGGCCTACGTCACGGGCAACAGGGAGGTCAAAACGATGGTCGACGGCGTCCTCGGCCAGTTCCACGCCGGCCCCGAAGCCCTCTTCTCCGTCCTCGGCCGCCACGCCGCCCGGGCCATCGAGACCAAACTGGTGGCCGAGCGCCTCAAGGAGTGGGTCCTGCAGCTCAAGCCCGGCGAGCCGACCTTCACCCCCTTCGGCCTCGACGTCACCTCCCGGGGGATGGGGCTCCACGAGGCGCCCCGCGGGGCCCTCGGCCACTGGGTCGTCGCCGAAGGGGGGAAGGTCAAGAACTATCAGGCCGTCGTCCCCACCACCTGGAACGCCGGTCCCATGGACGCCAAGGGGCAGCCCGGACCCATCGAGCAGTCCCTCATCGGGACAAAAGTCAAGGACGAGAAGAACCCCTTCGAGCTGGTACGCATCGTCCGCTCCTACGACCCCTGCCTCTCCTGCGCCGTGCATGTCGTCACCCCCGCCGGTGAGGACCTCGGCCGTTTCGTCGTCGGGGCCCAGTGATGGGGAACGCAGATACCGACCGCAGGGGCGAGGCATCCCTCGCCCAGGGCGACCCCTGGGTCGTTCCTGCAAGAGCGCCGATCCTGGTCATGGCGGTGGGGAATCTCCTCCGCGGCGACGACGGCTTCGCCGAGGCGGTCCTTGCCGCCCTCGCAGAGCGGGATCTCCCTGAGACGGTGGAGCTCTTCGACGCCGGGACCTCCGCCATCGACCTCATGGAGATCTTCGACCGTCGCGACAGGCTCATCGTCCTCGATGCGGTGCGCGGCGGAGCGGCCCCCGGCACCCTCTACCGCTTCAGCCCCGAGGAGGTGGAGGCCCAGGCCCTCCCCATGAATTCCCTGCACCAGGTCGGCCTCCTCGAGACGCTGCGCCTCGGCGAGCTGGTGAACTGCAAGCCGAAGGAGACGGTGGTGATCGGAGTCCAGCCGCAGGACACCGCCCTCGGCATCGGTCTTTCGCCCGTCGTGGCCGCGGCGGTGGAGAAGGCGGTGGAACTGGTGCTGCAGGAAATCTATTCGCAGGGGCGACCCCCTGGTCGCCCCCACGCACCTCTTTAAATCACAAGGAGAAAAGCACCCATGCCCATCTCAAGACGTAAATTCATAAAATACTCCGCCGGCGGCGCCGCCGCCCTCGGCGTCAACCTCTTCGACAACCCCCTGCTGCGCAAGGCCTTCGCAGGCGCCGTCCAGGAGACCCCCATCATCTGGCTGGCGGGAGGGGCCTGCAGCGGTTGCAGCGTCTCGCTCCTCAACGCCCTCTCGCCGCGCATCCAGGACGTCCTCCTCGACCAGGTCATTCCGGGACACCACACGGAGCTCGCCTTTCATCCGACGGTGATGGCCGCCTCCGGCGACCTGGCGATGCAGGCGATGTACGATACGGAGGAGAAGCCCTTCCTCCTCGTCGTCGAGGGGTCGATCACCACCGCCGACGGCGGCCGCCACTGCGAGGTCGGCGAGAAGAACGGCCACGGCATCCCCGTCCTCGAGCACGTGTTGCGCCTCGGCAACAAGGCCAAGGCGGTCCTCGCCGTCGGCAGCTGCGCCTCCTTCGGCGGCGTTCCGGCCGCCAACATGAACCCCAGCGGCTCCAAGGGGGTGATGGAGGTCTTCCGGGAGCACGGCGTCACCACCCCGACCATCAACCTCCCGGGCTGCGCTATCCACCCCGACTGGTTCATCGGCACCGTGGCGGCGATCCTCCTCGGCGGCCCGGAAGGGATCAAGGTCGATGCTCTCGGTCGCCCCGAGATGTTCTACGGCAAACTGATCCACGACTTCTGTCCGCTGCGCGGCCAGTTCGACGCGGGGCGTTTCGCCGAAAATTTCGGCGATGCCGGCTGTCTCTACAAGCTCGGCTGCAAGGGGCCGGTGGCCCACGCCAACTGTCCGGAGAAGCGCTTCAACTCCGGCACCAACTGGTGCATCGACAACGGCCACCCCTGCAACGGCTGCGTCGAGCCCGAATACCCCTACGAACAGTCGATGTGGACCCCCGTGCCGGTTAAGGACATGACTCCGCCGGCGGCCTATCCGCCGATCTTCACCGACCGTAAATCAGCCATCGACGTCACCCCCGGCTATGCAGCTCTTGCCGGGGTTGCCGCCGGCGTCGTCGGCATGCGCCTCGCCGGCAAGAAGAGCGGCGAAGAGACGCAGGCTCAGGACGAAAAGGAGTAGGGGATGGACATCAGCCGCAGAAAATTTCTCAAGATCGGCGCCGCAGCCGGAGGAAGTGCCGCCTGCGCCGTCGCCGCCAAGGCCGAGGCGAGAAACGCCCGGCAACCCGAGCCCCAGTGGTACGGGATGCTCAACGACTCGACGCGCTGCATCGGCTGCAAGGCCTGCATGGTCGCCTGCAAGAAGGAGAACAAACTCGAGGCCGAGTCGACCCTCGGCGAAAAGGAGGCTCTCGGGGAGCAGCTCTACGACGCCCCCCGCGCCCTCTCCGAGCACACCTACACCCTGATCAAGATGCACGGCGAGGGGGAACAGGAGAAAACCTTCGTCAAGGCCCAGTGCATGCACTGCGTCGACCCGGCCTGCGCCTCGGCCTGCATCGTCGGCGCCCTGAAAAAAGAGGACAACGGCGCCGTCAAGTACGACGCAGGGATGTGCATGGGGTGCCGCTACTGCATGGTCGCCTGCCCCTACAGCGTCCCCCAGTTCGAGTGGCACAGGGCGATTCCTTCCATCAGAAAGTGCACCCTGTGCAGCGAGACCCGCCTCGAGAAGGGGAAACCGACGGCCTGCGCCGGCGTCTGTCCCGCCGGGGCCATCACCTTCGGCAGACGCAGCGAGCTGATCAAAATAGCCCGCGCCCGCATCGACGCCGCCCCCGAGATCTATCTCGACCATATCTACGGCGAGCAGGAGGTCGGCGGTACCGGCGTTCTCTATCTGACGAAGAAGTACGTCGCCTTTGCCGGACTGGGTCTGGGGGATTTTGACTACAAGCCGGTCTCCGGGCTCACCGAGAGCATCCAGCACCGCATCTTCCAGTATTTTATCCCCCCCATCGCCGTCTACAGCATCCTCGGCGGCATCATGGCCTACAACCAGCGGCGCAAGCACAACGCCGGCATCGAAGGAGGGGACGATGAATATTAAAGCGCTGCCGCTGCGGCACAGATTCTGGACACCGAACGTCGCGGTCCTTCTCTTCTTCATGGCCTCGGGGGTGGTCTTCGCCTACTTCCGCTTCTTCCACGGCTTCGCCTCCGTGACCAATCTCAACCCGGCCTACCCCTTCGGCATCTGGATCGCCTTCGACGTCGCCTGCGGCGTGGCGCTAGCCGCCGGCGGCTTCACCACCGCCGCCATCGTCGAAATCTTCGGCCGCCACAAATATCACGCCCTCGTCCGCCCGGCGATCCTCACCGCCTTCATCGGCTATTTCCTCGTCGGCCTGGCGGTCTTCTTCGACCTCGGCAAGTACTACAACATCTGGCACGCCCTGGTCTACTGGAACGGCACCTCCGTCCTCTTCGAAGTCGCCTGGTGCGTCATGCTCTACCTTACGGTTCTGGCCATCGAAAACCTCCCCAACGTTATCGAGCAGTTCCGCGGCAAGGTCGCCCTCCCCGGGTTTCTCTCCGGCCTCAACGGACCCACCGACTGGCTTCTCGGCAAGGCCGACGGGTTCTGCAGGCGGACCATGGCCTTCTTCGTCATCGCCGGCGTGGTCCTCTCCTTCGGCCACCAGTCCTCCCTCGGGACGATGATGCTCATCGCCCCCTACAAGCTCCACGAGCTCTGGTACACGCCCCTCTCCCCCCTTCTCTTTTTGACCTCGGCGGTCTCCGTCGGCATTCCGATGGTCGTCTTCGAGGGGACGCTGGCCGCCAAATTCTTCGGCCGCAAGCCGGAAACGGAGCTCCTTGCCGGGATCGCCAAGTACATCCCCCTCTTCCTCGGCACCTATCTCCTCCTGCGCCTCGGCGACCTCGCCTACCGCGGGGTCCTCGCCACCGCCTTCGACGGCAGCCTGCAGGGGAACGCCTTTCTTCTCGAATTCGCCCTTTTCGCCGTCCCCTACTTCGTCCTCAAACGGCGACGGTCGCGGCAGAATCCGACCCTCCTCTTCCTCTGCTCGCTGTCGGTGATCTGCGCCGTCGTCCTCAACCGCTTCAACGTCTTTCTCATCGGCATGGACATGGGGCCCGAATACAGCTACTTCCCCTCCGTCGGCGAGTGGGCGATCACCTTTGCCTTCATCGCCTTCGGCGTCCTCCTCTACAAGATCGGCGTCAACTACCTGCCGATTCTCGAGGAGGAGCACTGATCCAAGGCCACAGATGACTGATGTAAAAGAAAAAGCCCGCAGCGATGCGGGCTTTTTTTGTCTGACAACACGGTGGCCGTAATTTTTACCGAACCTCGACCTCGTGAACCCCCTTGAGGTGCATGCAGTTGAGGAAGAGGGCTTCCTCGTCGGGGGACCCGGAGACCGCCGCCTCCCGCGCATGGGTGCGGCAGTAGATCTTTTCATCACCCTGGGCCAGGCGCTCCTTGCCGGCGCACCCGGTGACCATGAGGATCACGATCGAAACCAGAATCCATCTGTTCATCTCCCTTCTCCTTTCCTTTGCGCCCCCTGAGGGCAAAATGGGTCGCCGGAGCAAACCCGGCCTCTCCCCCTGAAGACAAATTAGCACAAACAAAGGACATGACAACTGCACCGCCGGGTCGTTCCCCCGGCGACGCTCGGATTAAAATTGACTGCCGAAGGCCCGGAGAGTATGTTGAAGGAGGTCATTTATTCAATAAAATTAACATGTTGTAATGCTTACCCCAACCCCGCTTTTCCGCGCCGGGAGAAACGAAGAGACCTTGATCGCCCATCGGACCTCCCTTGCCTTCCTCGTCCTTGCGCTCCTCCTGGCGACCCCGTCTTTTTCCGCCTCCACACCCGGCAACACCAGCAACTCCTCCTTCAACAAGGCCAAAAAAACCCTTCTGAGGGACGTCTACGCCGATCATCTCCGGACCTTCTATTGCGACTCCGGCTTCGACAGCAAGGGCAGGGTGACTCACAGCAGCGGCTATCGAGCGAAGAAAGAAGGGAAGCGGGCCCGGCGCCTGGAATGGGAGCACATCGTCCCCGCCCAGGCCTTCGGCCAGTCCTTTACCGAATGGCGCCAGGGGGACCCGGCCTGTGTCGACCGCAAAGGGAAGAGCTTCAAGGGGCGCAACTGCGCCGAAAAGATGAATCTGACCTACCGTTACATGCAGGCCGACATGCACAACCTTGTCCCGGCCATCGGGGAGGTCAACGGCCTTCGCTCCAACTATTCCTTCGCCATGATCCCCGGCGAGAAGCGCAGGTTCGGTTCCTGCGACATGGAAATCGAAAGCAAAAAGGCCGAGCCGCCGCCGGAGGTCCGGGGGGACATCGCCCGCACCTACTTCTACATGGAGGCGGCCTATCCCGGCCGCGGCATAATCGGCAACAAATGCAGGAAGATGTTCGAAGCCTGGAACAAGGGCGACCCCGTCGACGCCTGGGAGTGCGAGCGCAGCCAAAAAGTGGCGGTACTGCAGGGGAACGGGAACCCCTTCGTGGGGGGCGCTTGTCAGGAGGCGGGATTGTGAGATGGGCCTTCCGGAGGCGAGCCTGACCCTCCTCAGCCGGAGCGTCGACGGCGCCAGATCCAGGCATAAATCGCCAGGTTGACGACCAGAACGGCGAGGCCGAGGCCGATCTGCACGCTGCGCGTCATCTCCAGGGGATAGATGATCGGAATCAGGTAGTGTTCGATGAACCCCCCTTGGTACCCCTGCTGCGCCGCCCCTTCCCGCAGGCGCACCTCGAGGGGCGTCAGGGGGCAGACCCCGCCGAGCAGCTCGATCCCCACCCCCCAGATCACCGCCGGCAGATGGAGCCAGATCAGGTATCGCCGCCACCACACCAGCAGGCCGCCGAAGACCACCAGCAGGATAAAGAGGAGGTGAATGACGACGATGAGGTCGGCGAGGAACCGGAAGAACATCGATCCTCCTTGGAAACTTGCCGGTCGTCTTGGCTCCGGCGCCGGGACGCTGGGGTCAAATGCAGAGCCTTCCCCCTTGTCATCGGACCGGACCCCCGTTAAGCTTTGCAGGAACCTGTCGGACAATTCGAGTCGAAGCTCAGGGAGGCGACATGAAAGACCCCGTCTGCGGCATGACGGTCTCGGCGGAGGAGTCGGCCGGGACCGTCGAACACCAGGGAAAGAACTTCTATTTCTGTTCGGAACGCTGTCGGGACAGGTTCACGGCCGATCCCGACCGCTATCTCGAAGGGACAGATGAGAAATCGGCCCGCCCCGGGGAGAGCTCGCGCGAGTACACCTGCCCGATGCATCCCGAGATTGTGCAGATCGGCCCGGGAGATTGTCCCAAGTGCGGCATGGATCTGGAGCCGAAGGAGGCCAGCCTCGAGGAGGAGGGCGAGAGCTCCGAACTCAAGGACATGTCCCGGCGCTTCCTGGTCTCCCTCGTCCTCACCCTGCCGGTCTTTGCCCTGGCCATGTCGGAGATGATTCCGGGGCTTAAGGTGCAGGAGCTCCTTTCGACGAAGGTCCAGAGCTGGATTCAGTGTCTGCTGGCGACTCCGGTGGTTCTCTGGGGGGGGGCGATCTTTTTCCGGCGCGGCTGGAAATCCCTGGTCCAGCGCCATCTCAACATGTTCACCCTCATCTCCATCGGGACCGGCGTCGCCTATGTCTACAGCCTGGCGGCGCTCTTGTTCCCCGGCGCCTTCCCCCCGTCCTTTCGCGGCCCGGAAGGAGACGTGGCGGTCTATTTCGAGGCGGCGGCGGTCATCATCACCCTGGTTCTTCTCGGCCAGGTGCTGGAACTGCGGGCCCGCCGGGCGACCAGCGGCGCCATCCGGGCGCTCCTCGGCCTGGCGCCGAAAACAGCCCGCCGCGTTGGCGAGGACGGCAGCGAGGAGGACATCCCCCTCGATGAAGTGGAAAAGGGGAACCGCCTGCGGGTGCGCCCCGGCGAAAAGGTCCCCGTCGACGGCGTTCTCATGGAGGGATCGAGTTCGATCGACGAATCGATGATCAGCGGCGAACCTCTGCCGGTAAAAAAAGGGAAGGGCGACGCCGTCACCGGCGGCACCCTGAACAAGAGCGGGACCTTCATCATGACCGCCGAGCGGGTCGGTCGCGAGACGATGCTGGCGCAGATCGTCCGGATGGTGAGCGCGGCCCAGCGGAGCCGGGCACCGATCCAGGGACTGGCCGACAAGGTGGCCGGCTGGTTCGTGCCGGCGGTCGTCGGGGTGAGCATCCTCACCTTCATTCTCTGGTCCCTCTTCGGACCCGAACCCCGACTCGCCCACGCCCTGGTCAACGCCGTGGCGGTGCTGATCATCGCCTGCCCCTGCGCCTTGGGGCTGGCCACCCCCATGTCGATCATGGTCGGCACCGGCCGGGGAGCGACGTCCGGGGTGCTGATCAAGAACGCCGAAGCGCTCGAGACCATGGAAAAAATCGACACCCTGGTAGTCGACAAGACCGGGACCCTCACCGAAGGCAAACCGAAGCTCACCGCCGTCCGGGTGCAGGGGGATTTTTCCGGGGACGACCTCCTGCGGCTCGCCGCAAGTCTCGAACAGGGGAGCGAACACCCCCTGGCCGAGTCCATCGTCGATGCGGCCAAGGAAAAGGGGGTGCAACTCACCTCCCCCGACGAGTTCGCATCGGTGACCGGCAAGGGGGTGACGGGAAAGATCGACGGCCGCAAGGTGGCCGTCGGCAACCTCAAACTCCTTCATGAGCTCTCCATCGACCCCGGCGATCTCCCCGATCAGGCGGAGACCTTGCGGCGGAAGGGGGCCACGGCGATGTTCGTGGCCATCGACGGAGCGCCGGCCGGACTCCTCGCCGTCGCCGATCCCATCAAGGACTCGACCTTCGGAGCGATCAAAGAGCTGCAGAAGATGGGGCTGCGGGTCGTCATGCTCACCGGCGACAGCGAAACCACCGCCCGCGCCGTCGCCAGGGAGTTGGGAATCGACGACCTCGAGGCCGAAGTCTCCCCCGACCGGAAGATCGAGGTGGTCAAAGCGCTGCAGGAGGAGGGGCGAATCGTCGCCATGGCCGGCGACGGCATCAACGACGCCCCGGCGCTGGCCCAGGCCCATGTCGGCATTGCCATGGGTTCGGGGACCGAGGTCGCCATGGAGAGCGCCGGCATCACCCTGGTCAAGGGGGACCTCAACGGCATCGTCAAGGCGGTCAAGCTCAGCCGCGCCACCCTGGGCAACATCCGTCAGAATCTCTTCTTCGCCTTCGTCTACAATGCCCTCGGCATCCCCGTCGCCGCCGGTCTCCTCTACCCCTTCTTCGGACTCCTGCTCAGCCCGATGATCGCCGCCGCCGCCATGAGTCTGAGCTCGGTCTCGGTGGTCGCCAACGCCCTGCGGTTGCGGCACAGGGAATTGTAATGAAGAGGGCCGGCCCCTTCCCGTCCGCCGACTCTCTCCCCGGGTCACTCCTGTTTCGCCTCGTGCCGATGGTGCAGAGTCAAAGGAATTCCTTCCCGGTACCGGAACCGGGTTCCGCGCTCCTGCTCCATCCTGATGCTGGCCCAGCAGGAACGGCAGCAGTAGCCTTTGCCGGTGCTCTGACCGAGTTCCAAAAAACGCACCAAACCGGCGGCCGTCCGACCCCGGCAGACGCCGCAGACGGCCCGGAGTCCGAAAATCGGGTGAAAGATTCCGACGATCCCCCTGTCCTTGAGGATCTGATTCCGACGCGCCCGTTGTAAAAATTCCTCAAGAGTCATGAGACCCCCCATATAAACAACGCCACCGGGTCCAAGTTTGCCGGAACGTTTCGTTCTGTCAAGACGGGGTGACGAAATCCCCCGAGCCCTCCTCCCCCTTTTTACCGCACTCCGGTTACGAACAGGTCCCGGGACAGATCGAGCGGCAAGGTTCCGTTTGAAATTTCCGGCAAAACTCCCTATGCTGTCGCTCTAAATCATTCCTGCGGAAAACGGATTTTTGCCCCCGGAAAAACGGAGAAAGCCGGCACCCATGTTCAAAGGACCTCTTTTCCGCGGCACCGCCCTTGCCCTGTGCCTCCTTTTTCTCCTGGCCGCCTGCCGGCAGGACCCGAAGCTTTCGCCCCTGCCGGAGGACGCCGTGGTCCTTGCCTTCGGCGACAGCCTGACCTTCGGCACCGGGGCAAAAAGGGACGAGAGCTACCCGGCGGTCCTCTCGAGGCTCATCGGCCGCCGGGTGGTCAACGCCGGAGTGCCGGGGGAGGTGACGGCCGAAGGGCTCGCCCGTCTCCCCCGGGTGCTGGAGGAGAGCCGGCCGGCGCTCTTGATCCTTTGCCTCGGCGGCAACGACTTTCTCCGCCGTCTCGACGAAAAAAGGGCTCGGGACCACCTGCGCGCCATGGTCCGCCTGGCCCGGAGTCAAGGGGTCGAGGTCGTGCTGATCGCGGTGCCGAAGCTCGGATTCGGCCTGCAGATCCCCGATTTTTTCCGCCAGATGGCCGAGAAGGAGGAGGTCCTCCTCGACGAGAAGACCCTCGAAAAGGTTTTTTCCGACGCCGCCCTCAAATCCGACCCGATCCACCCCAACGCCGCCGGCTACCGGCAGATCGCCGAATCCCTGGCGAAGCTGTTGCGACGAAGCGGCGCGATCTAGCTGATCAAGGCAGCTCGGGTTGCTTGATCCGAGATCAATTTATCGGCCGCGTTTTTGTTCTTCCCCGTTAGTTTCACTTGCACCTTTCCTCCCAAATGCAACTCTGAGCTTTGAGTTTCTCCATCAAGGGGTGCCCCGCGGTTTACTCCCTTCAATGGTAGCCCCCCTGACTTCCCCTGCAGCGTATCCTGACAACACACTTCGTGCCTCAGAATTTCACGCGTCTTGCCTTTTTTGAAACTGCCGTCGAAAGTTGTTAAAAATACGGGTACTATGGTGATTAGAGCCAACCTTCCGGGAATCAGTCGGGGGGGGGTTCCCTCTACGCGCCAGACGGGAGAAGGAAATTGAGAGGGGTTTTGATCATGGAAGAGATGTAACAACGCAACTCAACATTTCGTGCTGGCTCCACTTTACTCCTTGGGAAGATGCGATTTCGCGTCCTGGTCAGCGCAGGCGCGTGTAGTCGACCTTGGCATTATGCCTTTTATCGAGGGGGATCGCGCGCAACATGCGTACCTCATCGAGATCGGCCCACTTCAGGGCGGTGTGTAGCGCCTCCATATCGACTGAAGCTCGCCGCCGTCGCTGCACAAAGAGTATCCTTCGCCGGTTACGAGCCACCAGTGCCGCTCGCTCGACCCCCTGAATATTCCTGGCCGCGCACTCGACGGCAAAAGGGTGCAATTCTCCCCGCTCGTCCCTGATGACTGCCGATGCCCGGCCGAGGAGCCACAATCGTCCCCTGGCATCGAAATAGCCCCAATCCCCTGTGCGATGCCAGACCCTACCCTCGACGGAAAACTTGGTTTCCCCGTCGCCGACACCGTTCAGATAACCCTGCAGAACATGCCCGCCACTGACCACGATCTCGCCGGAAGCTCCCGATGGCAGGGATCGG
Organism: Desulfuromonas soudanensis; assembly: GCF_001278055.1. Lineage (NCBI taxonomy): Bacteria > Pseudomonadati > Thermodesulfobacteriota > Desulfuromonadia > Desulfuromonadales > Desulfuromonadaceae > Desulfuromonas > Desulfuromonas soudanensis. The sequence goes on from NZ_CP010802.1 coordinate 3,622,954, forward strand.
GCAACAAACTCATCTCTCCCCATGGCCTCGAGGGGTACACCCCAGGTCGCCGCGATGACCACGGCCCGGATCTCGACCACCGGTTTTCCGGTCAACAGACCGGCTCCGGAGGCCATGGCCGACATCTCCTCATTTGAGAGTTCGTTGCGAGCAATGTGGGCAATCGGTTCCGCCTCGGTAGAACCGTAGACGGCGACGATTTCGGCACCGGGAAAGGTGGCAGCAAACCGCTCAAGATGGTCGGGGAAGACCGGTGCGCCACCGGTGAAGACGTGACGGAAACCGGGAATTGTCGGCCGGGCAGCCAGGACTCCGGCACAAAGACGGTCCACAAAGGCGGGTGAGGCGGCGAGGCTGGTTGGGCAAAAGCGGTCGATCTGCCTCAGAACCCGGGCGGGCCGGATCTCACCGGGACGGCGCAGATCAGCATCCGGAATCAGGGAAGTGACCCCCGAAGCGAGGTTGGCAAGGACAAAGATCGGCAGGGTGGTCAGATCGGTAGCGCCGGGGGTGAGATGGATGGCGCGCTCCAGGACCCGGTGCTGCTCAAGAAGAAAACCGTGGCTGCGGACCGCCGCCTTGGGTTGCCCGGTACTGCCGCTGGTGAAGGTGATCAGGGCCGGGGTTTCAGGCGCACAAATAGTGATCGCCGTCCGGGGCGACATGCGATTCGAATGGTTCCAGGGAGTGGTGGCGGGGATGAACCCACCCATGGAAAAGTGGTGCGGGATGCATCGCAGGGCCGGGATGACTAGGCGCAACAGATGGGCTCGGGGGGAAGCGATCAGAGCCGCCGGGGCGCGAATGGCACAACAGCGCTCGATATGTTCCCGCCCCGCGGAAGGGTCGATGAACATGGCGGTCATCCCGAGCCGAAAGAGGGCCATCAGGGCGATGTAGAGCTCTGCCGACATCGGCAGAAAGACCAGCACGGTCTCCCCGGGGGTCAAACCGCGAGCCATTAGGAGTGACGCACCGCGGGCCGCCGCCCCCTCAAGACCGGCAAAGGTGGTGGTTCGGTCGCTACCGCACCGCACATCGATGATGGCCGGGGCCTCGCCTCGTTCCCGTGCCTGTTTTTGTAAAATTTCGGCGATATTCATGGGATCTCCCGGCTGAAGAGGGCATAGCGGCGCATCGGCTGGGCGTACTGGGCGCTCATGTTACGGGCACTGTTGCTGTCGTAGACCAGGGCGTGGATGGCTCGGCGATAGCCGAGTTCGCTGATGTTGCCGAGGGTCTGCACCATCAGCAGGTTGCCGAGCCCGCCGTAGGTTTTACCGGGGAGAACGGCGATCGATTTCATGACCACCGTATCGATGGCCATCCCGCGCTGCGCCTGCAACATGTCAGGCAGGGCGAAGAGGAAGCCCACGGTGCGGTCCTCATGTTCGGCAATAAGGGTTAATTCGGGGCGGATAAACGGCTGCACCCTGAGATAGGACGTTTTGAATTCATCCCGCCCGATCGGCGTATAGAGGAAGTTGTGCTGAAAGCCGATCAGGGAGAGTTCGAAGATGGCGTCGAGTTCCTGATCGAACCGGGCCGGATCGAGGTGTCGGATGGTCACTCCCTGCCGCCTCATCCGCTCGGCCACCGCCGCCATGCGCGGATCGGCGTAGTTCAGATCGGTGTTGAGCGAAGAGCTGTAGGAGGCGAACTCCCGGAAACCGGCCGACATGAAGTGGTGGGGCCAGTCGTCGGGGTTGTCCGGTTCGAGAAAAAAAGCCGGTTCCCCCCCGCGCTCGACGATGAATCGGTAGCGCCGCCAGGTGGTTCCGTCGAGGGGCCCGACGGCCAGAGTGCATCCCTCGGCGGCCAGTTCGGTCACGGCGTGGCAAAGGAGTTTGGCCGCCGCGGCCGCGTCCCGCGCGGCATAGTGGCCGATGATTCCGAGCCGCCTCCCCGGGTGGTCGGGAACGCTCTTCCACCAGAGGGAGCAGCGGGCCGCCAGTCGGTTGTTCCCGTCGGCCAGAATCCAGTGGGCATCGGCACCATGATGGTTCAACTCGTCGGCACTGACGAGTGAAACCGACTCCCCGGCACCGAAAGCCGCCAGCTCTTCCGGCGTTGTGATCCTGACGAGGTGCTTCATGAGGGTCTCCTTGGGCAAAAAGGGAGCATAGCAAGGGACGAGGCTAAAGCCGTACGACGAGGAGCGACAACCCCCATCCCGCCAGGGAGGTGCCAAGGGCGATGCTGGCACGCTGGAACCAGCGCCCGAATCCCGTTTCAACTTCGCCGCAACCCCGGGTCAGGCACAGATGGACGGTGGCGGCGGCCAGCAGCAGCGGGAAGGCGACCGTGGCCGAAAAGAGTCCGGCAAAAAGCTCGTCCACTACAGGGCCGTTTCCCACGGCGGCAATCGCCTGGAAAAAGAAGGTCGGAAAGAAAATGAGCCAGCTCCGGACCACCGCCTGCCACAGACGCCGGCCAATCGGCTGTCCGGGCCTGGCATAGGCGAGCTGGCTGCAGCCGACGACAACGGAATGCACCCCATAGACGAGGATAAAAGGGAAGAGATAACTGCTCTCCCCCGTTTCTACCCGGGCCAGCAGCCAGAGAAGGCCCGGCGCGGCGACGGAGGCCACGGCGCGGACCGTATGCACAGGGAGGCTGTTCTCCTCGCTGCGGGGCCAGAGGTGGGTATAGGTTAAGAAAAGGATGAGCGACACGGCAAGCCATGACCAGCCCCCCAGAGCCCAGTTCATGTACCCGGTCAGGGCGGCCGCCAGCAGACCGCTCTCCTTGAGGGTGGTGCGCCGCCGCCAGAGAAGGACCAGGAGTGCCAGCAGGCAGATGGCCCCAAGACGCACCAGCAGCTCATCCGGACCCATAGTCAGGTAACGCCGTAGGAGGGCGTAGCACCCCAGGGGGATAAAGAGGTTGTCGAGTCCGCCGACGGAGATGGCCTCGAACATCATGACCAGAAGGCCGAGGACCAGGGCGACCAGCAGCGACTCGGCGCGGCCGGTGTCGCTTAAAAGGAGAAGCGGCACATGGGCACTGAGAAAGGCCAGGGTAAAAAAGGCGAAAGATCCTTCGGCACTCTTGGTTCCCTCCGAAGTGGCAAAACGGAGCTGCCCGTAGCGCACCCCCACCAGTGCTGCGACGGCATCGGCCAGAGTCAGGGTCAGCAAGGGGATGGTATAGAGGAGGGGATTGCCAGCCGCGAGCAAAAAGAGGAGGGCCACCGCCAGGGGGAAGTAGATCTCTCCCAGCGATTGGCGCTCCACTCCGTGCAGAACCCCGCCGAAGCTCTGCCGCAGGGGGGCAAAGACTCGGGTTGCCGCCAGGGCAGCCACGGCCAGGAGGGCGAGGAGGAGAACCGGCCATGCGGCATCAAAGAGCCAGGGGAAAGAGAGCGTCACCAATCCCATGAGGATATGGACCATTTTGCGGCTGGTCTCGGGATGCAGGCCAAGGCGGGGGATGAGGCATTTCAGTGCGGCCAGGACCACGCCGAGCCCGGTTACCACCAGCAGGATACCAAGCCAGGGGGAGGGCATCAGAGGATCTCCTCGATGACGAAGGCGCTGTAGAAAAAGGCCTTGTCCTGGCTAAAGAGTTTCTCGGCCTCGGGTTTCAGGGGGTGCAGCCGGTCCGCCATCGCCTGCGGCCGGCTGCGCGGTGCCAGCATGTTCCAGTAGGCGAGGCGGCCGCCGGCCCGGCCGGCCCGGTGCAGCTTCTCCAGCAGGTGATGGTAATTTTCCTCGGACATATATTCAAAGATATCGCTGAGATTGTAGCGGTCGATGGCCTGATCCCCTTCCTCGTCGAGAAACGCTTCCAGCGGCTGGCAGCGCCACTCCAGCCGGTGAAGGTTGGCGCGGATAACCTCGAAGTTCTCCGGTCGCAGGGCGTAGGGGAGCGCCGTGGCATGGTAGCCGGTGAGGATCCACTGTAGATAGGGGTTATCCGCCGGATCGAGAGCGGTGAGGGCATGGCGGGTGCGGGTGAGGATGCGCTGCGCCACGTTCCCTTCCACGTAGCGAAAGAAGCTGGGATCGCGTCCCATCCGACCCATGACAAGGCGGGAGAAGAAGACCTGAAACAGAAGCCGCCAGCGCCAGGTATCCCATTTTTTGCGGTAGAATTTTTCCCGGATGGATGCCTCGCCACCGGCCAGCAGAGCCGAGACGGTGGCCCGGGAATGAACCAGCGGCAGAAGCCGCTGGCGGAAGAGGGCAAAGTAACGCTCGAACTTGCCGGCACCGCCGATCCCCGATGCAATGGCCGCCGGCTGGGCATCCCAGAAGTCCCGACAGGCACTGGAGAGGAGGGGACGGCACCTCCGGTAGAGTTCATTGCGGCGCCTGCTCGGGCGGGAACCGACGAGTTCCAGCAGCTCAAGGTGGGAAAGCTGCCGGTAGGCGGCCACCCGCAGTTCCAGACAGGCCAGTTGGGCAGGATTGAGGTCGAGGGCGATAACCCGTCCGGCACCGGCTGCCAGCATCGCCAGGGCATTGTCTCCGGCGGAGGCGATGGCGAGGCAGGTGTCGCCGGGACGGATGTCCAGCCCCGCCAGCAGGATGTCGGCATCCTCCCAGCACTGGGCATAGCGGATCAGGGAAAAATCAGCATGTCGGGCGGCTTCACTCTGCATCGGCCGGCACCTCCGTTTGATCGAGTTTGCGGACCTGGCCACTTGCACCATCCAGCTCCACCCAGTCACCGTCCTTGAGCCAGGCGGTGATCCCGGCGAGAGAGACCACGGCCGGGATCCCCATCTCGCGGGCGACAATGGCCGAATGGGAGAGGAGACTCCCCCGTTCCACCAGCAGTCCGCAACAGGCAGGAAAGAGCATGATCCAGCCGGGGTCGGTCCTCTCGGCGACGAGGATCTCCCCCTCGCGTATGACCGCGCCGCGCGGGTCGGTGATCACCCGCGCCCGTCCCCTCACCAGACCGGGACAGCAGCCTAGCCCCTGCAAACTCTCCCCTTGCGGAACGGCCGGCGTGGGGTTGGTGGAGCGGCAGGTCTGGGCATGGTTGACCATGCCGCGGGTATCGAAGCGGTCGGATGGCGGCTCCGCGCTCTGCCAGCGAAGGAACTCGGCCTGGCGCAGGGCAGCCAGACCACGCAGGTCGGTGCCCGAGGCGGTCCCCTCGACAAACCCGAAAATCTCTTCTTTCTCCAGGGCGAAGATATCCCGAGCCTCGGCAAGAATACCGTCGGCGGCGAAGCGTTTTCCTAGCTCGACAAAGATCCGCCGCACCCGACCGAAAAGGCGGGTGCGCTCGAAGCGCAGATTTTCCCGGTCACGCACCCGCGCCCGGGCCTGTTTGAGAATCCAGGTCAGGAGGATGCGCCTGAGCGGATGACCGGCAAGGGCCACCCGCACCTTTAATTGCGCCACTTGCCGCAACGCGGTTTCGTCGAAGGGCGCCAGGGCGCGACCGCTGCGGATACGACGGGCAAACTCGCCGACGGAGCACAGGAGCGGTGAGGGATCGTCCAGGAGGGTGGCGCTCTCCAGCTTGAGTTCATCGAGGCAGCGATCGCCGAATCTGGCGAGATAACCCTGATACAAAGGCCCGAGAGCGGGGTGAGCAATGCTGGCAGCGTGGCTCCTCGGCACATCCCCGGTGGCCAGGAGTTCGGTCAGAGCTTCATCCTCGGCGACAACCTCGGCCATCTCCCTAACCCGCTTGGCCGGTTCGGCGCTGATGATCCCCCCTTCTCCGGAAAGGAGGTCGTTCTGCAGGGTTTCGTTGCCGTCACCACACCAGGTCGCCATCACCTTGCGCAACAGCCCGTAGAAGACCATGGCAAAGAAATCGTTTACCAGCGGTGCATCCCAGCGAGTGAGAAGTTGCTCCTCCAGCATCCGGTAATGGGCGACGAGTTCGTCGGGGCGCAGCTCTTCCAGGGGAGGATTCGGCGGAGCCAGAGCCCGATTCATCCGTGCGTAGAAACGATCGATATTTTTCTGCAGGCCAAGCTGATTAAGGACCAGCCCCCCCAGGCTCCGGGAGAGATTGAAGGCATCTTGCATACGGCCGACCTTGCAGGTCGCCAGAGCCTCGGTGAGGATCTCATCGGGGATCCCCTCTTTTACCCCCATCATCTGTTCCATGAAACGCCGGTTGGTGGTGAATCCGGGGAGGAGGGCCAACAGGCGGTACCAGTTCAGGAGGTTGTAGTAGACCCGTCCCCGCACCAACCCCAGCATGCGGGGGAAAATCCGCTCGTTGGCGACGATAGCTTTTTTTGGCACGGCCATGATGCGGCAGAACTGGCGGTAGACCTCTTCATAGATATGGCGGGCAAAGGAGAAGGTGAGAGGAGTGGTGACACCTCCGTAGCTTTCGGCGATGTTGCTGTTGTCCCAGATATTGAGCTCCCCGTCCGGGTCGGGCAAGGCCGCCAGAGAGGTGATGGGACGGGACTGCAAAAGATGAAGCCGGTCGCCTTCGATCGCCCATTCGATGTCCTGAGGGCGGCCGAAATGACTTGCGGCACTGCGGGCGAGCGCCGCCACCTCCCGGACCTGACCATCGCTCAGGCAGGGTTTTTTGGCGTCTTCCGGGGCGATCACGGTGCTGCGTACCCCCTCCCCCGTTTCCGGGTCGGCCCGATGCGCCGTCTCTTTGTCGGCCAACTCCACCTCGACGATTGTGCCGTTGCGATCCACCCGCCAGGTGTCGGCATCGCACTCCCCTGAAACCAGGGACGTCCCCAGGCCGAAAACGCCACTTACTACGGCAACGCCGCGCCGACCGCTGACCGGATCGGCGCTGAAGGCGACCCCGGCGACATCGGCAGAGACCATGCGCTGAATCAGGACCGCCGGCGGAGCGGGGAGGGGCGTTAAACATTTTTCTCGCCGGTAGGCCAGAACCCGCTCATGAAAGCCGGAGCGCCAAACGGCGGCGATTTGCTTCGCCACGTCTGTCGGCGAAACGAAGAGAAAAGAATCGAGCTGTCCGGCAAAGGAATGCTCGTTGCCGTCCTCGTCCAGCGCCGAGGAGCGCACCGCCACCAACTCCCCCTGGGGGCAGAGCCGGGTCAGGGCCGCGGCGACCGCAAGGCAAACGGGCTCTGCCGGCGATAGGAGTTGGAGTGCGATCAGGACCTCTGCCGGGTTGCCTGCGGAGAGGGCGGCGTGACCTGCAGCCGTGAGACTGTCCTGAAAGGCTGTCGGTGATACGACAAACCAGGGTGGAATGGGGAGGGAGGCCCCCTGCAGGCTCGCCAGGGCTTTTGCCTTCCCTCCCAGCGCCGCAGGGGACTTCCCTGGGGTTGGGGTGATAATGTAGGTCATCGCAAACCTCCCTGCAGAAAACGCAGAAGCAACGGCCCGGCCCCGAGACTCAGGTACATTACCAGGGTCCAGATGCCGGATACCAGTTCGAAGTGTCTCCCCCTACCGGGGAGGGGATGTCTTGCAAAACGGATAGCGACCAGGGTCGCGCTGACGAGCAGAATAAGAAGAAGGAGCGCCACCGGCGTGGCAAAGCCGATGAGTACCGCCCCGCGCCAGGCACAGAGGGCGGTGAGCCCCATCGCCCCCAGCCAGGCGGCCAGGGCCCGGGGCCGCCCCCAGAGAACGGTGTAGGTTTCCACTCCCTCCTCCTCATCCTCCGGGGCGCGAATCTTCCGGCCGATTTCGATGACGATCCCGTTGAGGTAACTGACTGCCAAAAACCAGATCAGGCCCTGCGGTGGTGTAGCCCGGGCCATGAGCCAGTCGCAGGCGGTGGCGTAAATATCGAAAACCGGAAGGATGATCATGTGAGAGAGAAGGTAGAAGGTGGGATGGGCCTTGAGCCAATCGTGGACGAAAAAC